>CAYWSM010000103.1:0-15317 GCA_964460935.1 uncultured Terriglobales bacterium
TTGACAAAATGTGGCTATTGACAGTACTGGATCAGATTATCTGGTTATCTGGATAGCTGGTTGTCTGATTGCTGTGCCAAGAAAGCTTTAGAATAGCGAATCCTATGGAGTTCTCTTTCAGTCCCAGTCCCGCGATTGAGGTTACTTTGTGCGGCTACGAACCACAGTTGTTTCCGCAGTTTCGTGTTTTATTTGACCCACCGCAGGAGGACAGCCCGTTGCGGTTTCTTGCTCAGCGAGCGGAAGAAGCGGAGTTTGCCGTGGTCATGGAGAACCATTCCGAAAAGGATGTCACGGCCATGCGATACAACTGGGTAATGACATCCGACGACGGGAATATCAGGAAGCGCACGGTTTCATCCGATAGCTACATGGTTGAAGTCTATTGCCCCGTTTTGAAACCTGGCGATCGACTATTGATTTGTCGATCGACTACGATCCATCAAAGCGTACTTGATCACGTACTCAAGGGTGGAGGCGTAATTGGTGCCGGCGCCGGAAGTACGTCACCGTTGTCCGGAGTAAAGTCGCTTCGATTTGAAATTGACATGTTGCTGTTCTCCGATGGGGAACTTGTTGGACCTGACACCCGGAGGTTCGCCGCCGAACTTAACTGCCGAAAGCCGGCCGCGGAGTTTATCGCGAAACAAGTTCGCGCTTCTGAATCCGAGCATCGCGACGTAACTCCCGTGTTGTCAGCACTGGCTCAGATACCACATCTACGGGACGACTACTTAGCTCATTGGACGAAATACTATGCGTCCTGGTATTTGCGACGTATGGGCCGTGAACATATCAAGGACGGATTGCTACAGCATCTTGAGAACCGTCTAACTTTGCCGAAATTCTATCGACGCTGAGAATAGAAGTTCCACATCAACCACATGGAAATCTCTGGAGTAGAAGGAACAGAAGCTGTCATTCAATGGTGGGGCAGATGGCCCAGTTTCCACGACGCGGAAGTCGTCAGTATCCTCTTGGCGACGAGCGGTAAGACCATACTTAGCGTTCGCCCTCTCTATCCGAACAAGCCAGCGACTGTAGAGTTCATCCTCGAAGATATAACGGATCTGGAACTCGCCGACTTCAGCCACCAGAACGTCCTTTTCGATTTGCACATTGAGAAGACAACGGACAAGAACGGTGAGGAGGTTTATCGGATCATTCTCGATGACATTTTTGGCATTGGAGGCAGAATCGATGCCCGATCCGTGAGGGTTCAACTGAATCACGATTTGTCCGTGTTGCCGGAGATCGCTGACGGCACAACGAGTAGCTAATGCAACGCACAAATTAACGTTTTCTTCTGGCCGATCCATTCACGCTGTGTTACATTTTCGCAACTCTATCGTAAGGCGATAGGCTGCACTGTCCCCACCTGACCTCATCAGGGGTGCCGCTTACTCGTCAAAGAACTTCCTGTATTTGAAACAGCAGTAGTGTGCCCCGGCGAAAGACCGGGGAAGGAGAATCCATGTTGAAACGTGTAGTCGGGTACTTCGCTGCGGTCTTACTGGCTCTCACACTCAGTGTACCTGCGTGGGGACAGTGGTCGAGCGATCCGAATCAGAACCTTGCGCTGTCTGATATCGCTGGTGCGGATCAGGTACAAGCGAAAATCGTTCCGCTTTCCGATAACGGGTGGTACATCAGTTGGTTTAACTCAAATCCTAATGATCCGCCGCCGCGTGGCTATGATACGTATCTTCAGCGTCTGGATGTAAACGGGATCGAGCAGTTTGCCCATGACGGAATCCAGGTGGCCAAACTCACCAACAGTTCAACAGAAGACTACGGTCTCGATGTCGATACACAGGGCAACTCGGTGCTGGCATTCCTCGATACGCGAGAGGGCGACGATCAGCAAGTTACGGTGACCAAGCTCAGTCCTAGCGGACAACCGCTTTGGGGAGCCAATGGAATTCAGGTGACGACGGGAAGTCCGGGGGCTCATCAGCCAAAAGTTGCCGCAACTTCGGACGGTGGCGTGGTGGTGGCGTGGATCAGCAACAGCTCGATCGTGTTGCAGAAATTCGACGCAAACGGTCATTCGCTTTGGCCGTGGAGCAGCACCGTAAATCACGGGATTATCATCGGCGAACACAAGGCCAACTTGCAGGTTTCCGATCTGCACGGATCGGATGACGGATCGGTGATTGTGTCGTTCAGCCGCGACACGGGTTTCCGCACCAACCGCTATCTTTACGCGAACAAGATTTCGGCTTCAGGGAGACTTTTGTGGGGAGCCGGACACGTTCATGTTTGGGATGGCGGCTCGCTGCAATTGGGGAACTATCCGAGCTTTATCCCCGATGGCGCGGGTGGCGCTGTGTTCGCCTGGTACAGCAGCAGTCCATCGCTGCAGTCTTATGTACAGCACATCAATGCGGATGGAAGCGAAGCTTTCGCGCACAATGGAGTGCCTGTCGCTACCACGGTCGGTCAAATTCGCGTTTCGCCTTCGGCTGCATACCGTCCCTCAACGAAGGAGATCTTCGTTTCGTGGGAGGAAGAAGACTCACTCCAGAGCGTGAGCGGTGTTTACGCGCAGAAGATTGACGCTGCCGGAACCCGCCAGTGGGGGGATACTGGCCTCGCAATTGTACCGTTGCAATCGAATGCTGAAATCTTCGAGCGCACGGTCCAGACCGGCGATGGCGCCTTCGTGTTCTGGGTAGATCAGGTTCCTACGCAGGACGGCACGATCCAGGCTGTTCGTCTGGACAACGCGGGCAACACGACTTGTTCTCAGTTTGCGGTGAGTTCGACGGTGGCAGAGAAGTCGAGACCGTGGACGGGGCAAGCATCGAATGGGAATACGGCAATTGCGTTCCAGGATTACCGTAGCGGTAGTTCGGGAATCTATATCCAGAACGTTAATCCGGACTGCACGCTGGGGATCGAGACTCAGATGCCCCTGCGAAAGATGGGAAAGTAGTCCGAAAACAAGCAGTCAACTTATGGACCCGCCGATGTGGCGGGTCCATTTGTTTTAACACGGTTCTCAGCGGCTAAAGCCGCATGAAGTTTGACGTTGGTGCGGCGCGGTTGAAGCCGCACGCTGATACAAGAACCTTGAAAGGACGAACCAGATCACTTGCTTTCCGAAGGCGGTTCGGATTTGGCTTTCTTCTCTGCTTTTTGGCGAGCCTTCATTACATTATCGATTTTCGCGGCCACCAGATGTGCACTTCGCCAGAGATAGCTGCTGTTGAGAGCATTCCATGCCACCGAATTGTCAGGCGAGTCAATGCCGACGATAATCTTGCACTGCGTGTCATGTTTTTCCTGGAACACCCGGGCAAAGATCTGCACATTACCGGAGGTGGTGGTCACGAGCGGCCGACTGACGACCATCATCTGTGAGTCATCAAAACGGATTACGGGCAGAGAATCCTTCATGTCTTGATAGCACTGCCCGGACGGTTCCTTGACTGTAACCGACTGTTGCGCCCAGAGCGAGCCAGCGGAACAAACTGCGAGTAACGCGAGCATGAGGTGCTTCATTGCCGGGACCTCCTTGAGGCCAGAACGCCGCCGCCGCATTGTAACCCATGGAGACAGGAGCGCTTTGGTTTGAAACACAGAGATCACAGAGAAACAAGAGAGCGCAGAGTCTTAGCTGGTGGGGACCGCTTTGAAGTAGGTGAGGATGGCTTCGGCCTGGGTACGATTAACGACGGCGCTAAGGGCCGCGGCATCGGCTTCACGAACGGCTTTTACGCTTCCGAAGTGTTCAAGCAGGCGCTTCATCGCGGTCTCGCCGATTCCGGGAATGTCGAGCAGTTCGTTAGCGCGGTCGCGGATTTCGCGGCGCTTGCGATGGAATGTCACGGCGAAGCGGTGGGCCTCGTCGCGGATCATCTGGATCAGGTGCAGGACGGGATTGTGGTGATCGAGAATGACGGGCTCGTCTTCCTGTCCGTAGATGTAAATGATTTCTTCGCGCTTGGCGATTGAAGCCAGCGGCTGGTTGGTGACGCCGATGGATTCAAGGGCTTCGGCTGCGGCATGTAACTGGCCGATGCCACCGTCGATCAGGATAAGGCTCGGCATTTTGCCTTTTTCGTCCAGAATGCGCTTGTAACGGCGCGTGACTACCTCGCGCATGGAGGCGAAGTCATCGACACCCTGGACGGTCTTGATGATGAACTTACGGTAGTCGGACTTCTTCATCTGGCCGTTTCCCCAGACGACCATGGAGGCGACGGTTTCGGCGCCCTGGATGTGGGAGATGTCGAAGCACTCGATGCGGCGCGGACGTTCGGGGAGCATAAGCGCGTCCTGGACCGCCTGCTCGATGATCTGTGCGTTGGGCGTCATGGTGCGGAAGCGCTGGTCGAACGACTGCTTGGCGTTGTTGCCGGCGAGGTCGATAAGGGAACGCTTGTCTCCGCGCTGCGGAATGAAGATTTCAACGCGTGCTTTGTAATGCTCGGTGAGTAGCTGCTCGAGCGTTTCGCGGTCCTCGAAATCTACCGGCAAGTAGATGCACCGCGGGACGTACTTCTGATCAACGTAGAGCTGGGTCAGCAGCGTGGAGAAGAACTCGCTCGGATTGAAGTTTTGCCCGACGTCGAGGCCGGGGATCTTGTCCCAGAAGAATTCGCGACGATCGACAATCTTGCCTCCACGCATGTGGAAGAGGTTCACGGCGAGCATTCCGTTTTCGTAATGGAACCCGAAGACGTCGGCGTCGTCACCTTCGGCGGCGGCGATGCGTTGCTTCTCCTGGAGTTGCTCGACGGTAGCAATGAGGTCGCGATACTTCGCGGCCAATTCGAATTGCTCACGCTCGGCGGCTTCCATCATGCGCTGGTGGAGAGAACGGGAGAGTTCGGTCTGCCGTCCTTCGAGGAAGAGCTTCACGTCCTGCACGGCTTCGGCGTAACGCTCATTGGTGACCATGCCTTTCACGCAGGGGCCGAGGCAGCGTCCGATGTAGTACTGCAAACAGGCGCGCGGATGGTAGCGGCGCAAATCGATGTTGCAGGACGGAATCAAAAAGTGACGGTGGATCAGGTCAACGATACGGTAGGCGAGATTGGCAGGGAAGTAGGGACCGTAATACTCGCTGCCATCTTTCTTTAACCGACGGGTTACGTACACACGCGGGTAGCGCTCACCGAGCGTGAGTTTTACGTAGGGATAGGTTTTATCGTCGCGCAGCAGGATGTTGTAGCGCGGCTTATGTTTTTTGATGAGATTGTTTTCTAACGCCAGTGCTTCGCCATTGTTGGCCACGACGATGTATTCAATGTCCACCGCCTCACGCATCAGCGTGCCGGTCTTAGCGTCTGCCTGGGCCTCATCGGTGAAGTAGTTCCGTACCCGCGCACGGAGGCTTTTCGCCTTACCGACATAGATAACGTCACCGTTGGCGTTCTTGTATAGGTACACGCCAGGCTGAGTTGGGAGGGTACGGATTTTCTGGAGAAGGTCCACTTAGAAAACGGTAATTGGTAAACAGCAATTGGTAAACGGAGTCAGAAGAGCATTCAGGCTTCGCGGGTTAACTCGGTAAAAATTCTACTGCTCTCGCCCGTTGTACTCAGGTACAGGGGCTGCAGATTGTCCGCTTGCGACATTGTCTCTGGTAACTCTTTTTATTTGATGTACTTCCGAGCGCATCGGATTCGCGCAGGTTGGCATGCTGGTTGCTCAATAACAGGGTGATGCAGAACAAGCCTGCCAGTCGCGGATCAGTCTTCCCAGCAGGAACCAAGAGCATCACAAGATTTGACTGCCACGTCACTGACGTCAAGGAGATTTCTCCAATGAATCGAGTTTTCATATCAACCCTAGCTGTTGGCCTGAGTTTGACCACAATGGTAGGTTGTGCCACCAAGAAGTACGTTCGCAATGAGACGGCTCCAACCATCAACAAGGTTAATGAGCTGGACGAACTGACTGCCAAGAACACGAACGACATCAAGGACGTCGATCAGCGCGCCCAGAACGGAATTCAGTCGGCGAATCAGAAGGCCGGCGAAGCTGACCAGCACGCGACGACAGCCCGTCAAGCGGCAGACCAAGCGCAACAACTGGCGTCAACGGCGTCAACCCGCGTCGATCAGCTCGCAAATCAGGTCGCGAACCTCGACAACTATCGCGACGTGACGGAAGCGACCGTCCACTTCGGGTTTGACAAAGCTACTTTGACCCCGAAAGCGAAGGACGCCCTCGACCAGCTCGCGCAGCAGTTCGGCAGCGTGAAGAACTACCTGGTGGTAGTAGACGGCAACACGGACCAGATCGGCTCAGCGGAATACAACTATCAGCTCAGCCGCCGTCGTGCGGACGCCGTCGTGAACTACCTGGCTTCGAAGTACAACGTGCCGGCGCACAAGTTCTACTTAATCGGGCTGGGCGAAGACAAGCTGGCGAATGAAGGCCATTCGGCAAAGGCGCGCGCTGAAAACCGTCGCGTCGATGTCCGCCTGATGACAAACATTCAGGAAGGTCCGCAGGCGCAAGCGCAGCCTAGCGCCTCCATGCAGCAGTAGCCAAAGTTTGCTTCACTTCTCTCCTAAGTGATCGGGCCGCCATTGGGCGGCCCTACTTTTTTGAGACTATCCCGCGAACGTTGGGTTTGACAGAACTAGCGGCCGGAAACGAAGTAGAATTGGGATAGTCATGAAGCGTGTTGCTGGTTTGGTCTTGTTCCTGTTTTGTCTAACCGGTGTTGCCCTCGCGCAAGCGGAATCCTCCCGGCAGACAGCTCCTCCGGTTGACGACAATCCCGACGACATCCTCAACTCACCCATGACTCCTCCTCGTTCCGATAAGCCTGCTCGGGCTCCTTCGGACAGCGACGATCGTTCGTACAGTTCCAGTAACGACAGCCGCGGGGATATATCACCGCCGCCCGATGATGCCAGTCATCCGGGGGGCGACATAAATATTGAACCCAGCCCAGGGGTTGGCGAGACCGACGGTGTCATGGAAATGAAACCGTGGGATCCGCATGTCGCCGACAAGGATGTGGAGGTCGGGATCTTTTATTACAAGCGGAGCAATTACAAAGCTGCCGAAGCGCGATTCCGAGACGCACTGCATTGGCAGGACAATCACGCCGAAGCCATCTATCGCCTGGCGCAAACGCTCGAGAAAGAAGGGAAGAATCCTGAGGCGCAAAAATACTACAGGGCATACCTGAAGATTCTTCCCCAGGGCGAATTTGCGGGTGACAGCAAGAAGGCGCTGGACCGGTTGATCGAGAAGACGGCGAAGAAGTAAGTTACACTTACCGAAGGCATGTTTCGTCTCCAGCCGCAGTAGATGTAGTTCGTCCGCTCACGCGATTAAAACAGATAGCGCGGACACAAGAAGCATGAGAGCTAGTTGGAGAGCGCTGCTTCACCATCCACCTCTAGCGCGCTGAATCCTAAGCATTTCCTGTAGAATCAATAATTCACCACTTCTGTAATGGCGTCCCTGTAAGGATGCATCCATAAGGTCCTCATGTCGAAGAAGAAGAGCAAGTCCGGTCCCATTGAAGCGGTCGAGAGTGCGGTTGAAAATGCAGTTGAGCATACGGCTGAGTCCGCCAAGGAACTCGTCGAGCAGGTGAAGGAAGATCTCAAGGTTGTAATGACAGAGCTTGGTGTGAAAGAGCCTCCGGTCCATCGCGGAGCCGATGCGAACGATATCGCTCCGCGCGCGACCGCCTGGGATGGCCGTACGGGCGACGATGACCTTCGGTATCCGACGCAGCAGGTAGAGGAGAAGTGGGCCGCCGCATGGGCCAGCGATCCGCAGTTCTACGCCGCGGAGAAGAATTCGACCAGGAAGAAGTTCTACGTGCTCGAGATGTTGCCGTATCCCTCGGGCGTGCTTCACATGGGACACGTGCGGAACTATGCCATCGGCGACGCGCTCGCCCGCTACATGTGGATGCAGGGTTATAACGTCCTTCATCCGATGGGATGGGACTCGTTCGGTCTTCCGGCAGAGAACGCCGCGATTAAGAACAACACGCCGCCGCGCGATTGGACACTCTCGAATATCGCCAACATGAAGCGGCAGATGAAGCGGCTCGGCTTTGCCTACGACTGGGACCGCGAAGTTACGACGTGCTTGCCCGACTACTACCGCTGGAACCAGTGGATGTTCCTTAAGCTTTGGGAGAAGGGACTCGCCTATCGGAAGAAGAGCAAGGTGAACTGGTGTCCGGAGTGCGCGACTGTCTTGGCGAATGAGCAGGTGGCGGGCGGCTTCTGCTGGAGGCACGAAACGACTCCGGTAGAGCAACGCGAACTCGAACAGTGGTTCTTGCGGATCACCAACTACGCCGATGAACTTCTCCGCGACCTCGAAAAGCTGGATGGCTGGCCGGAAAAAGTTCGCACCATGCAGCGCAACTGGATAGGCCGCAGCGAAGGCGCGCTCGTGGATTTCAAAGTTGACGCGGTCCCTGGTCCCGCTGGGGATACGATCACGGTCTTTACCACCCGTATCGACACGATCTACGGAGCGACATCGATTCAGCTCTCGCCGGAGCATCCGATGGTTGCCGATTTGATTGGGAACGATCCGGAACTTTATGCCAAGGTGGAAGCACTCCTGAACGAGCAGCGCCGGGCCAAAGAGAAGGGCGAAGTCGGGAATATCGAGAAGCACGGCGTCGATACCGGATACAACGCTATCAATCCGTTCAACGGCGAGCGGGTTCCCATCTGGGTGGCAAACTACATCCTGACGGACTATGGCACTGGTGCGATCATGTCGGTTCCGGCGCATGATGAGCGGGACTTCGAATTTGCCAAGAAGTATGGCCTCGACATACAGGTTGTGATTCTTCCGCGGCGTGAGGGCGAGGTGCCGAACGCGGACGAACCCGAGACGCCGGTGCTTCCGTTTACGCGGGAAGACAGTTTGCTGATGAACTCGGGCGAGTTCAGCGGAATGCCCGTCCAGGAAGCCCAGAAAAAGATGACGGCTTACGCCGAGCAACATGGATTCGGTAACGCTTCGGTTACATATCGCCTCAAGGACTGGGGGATTTCACGCCAGCGTTACTGGGGAACGCCGATCCCGATGATCTATTGCCCGGTAGATGGCGTGGTGCCGGTTCCGGAAGAGCAGCTTCCGGTTCTTTTGCCCGATAACGTCAACATTACGCTCCAGGGCGGGTCTCCGCTGGAGCGCGTGCCGGAGTTCGTGAATACGACTTGTCCGAAATGCGGCGGGCCGGCGCGCCGTGAGACCGACACCATGGACACGTTTGTGGATTCGTCCTGGTACTTCTACCGCTACACCGATGCGCATAACGAGCGGGCGCCATTCGATCGCAAGGTTGTCGATTATTGGTTCCCGATCGACCAATACATCGGCGGCGTCGAACACGCCATCCTGCATTTGATTTATTCCCGCTTCTGGACGAAGTTCATGCGCGACATCGGCATGTGCTCGAACGATGAGCCTGCACAGCGACTCTTCACGCAGGGTATGGTCATCAAGGGCGGCGCCAAAATGTCGAAGAGCCTCGGCAATACGGTGTCGCCGGACGACATGGTGGCCCGCTACGGTTCCGATGCCACGCGGTTGTATGTTCTCTTCGCTGCGCCTCCCGATCGCGATCTTGATTGGCAGGATGCCGGCATTAACGGGACGTACAGCTTCATCAATCGTGTGTACCGATTCGTTACGAAAAATGCCGGGGCGCAGAAGGGAACTATCCCATCCGAGCTCTTACCCGAAGCTCGCCATCTTCAGCGCAAGCTTCATCAGACGATCAAGCGCGTCACCGACGAGTTGAGTGGACGCTGGCACTTCAACACCTGTGTGTCGGCGATCATGAGTTTCATGAACGAGCTCTACGCGGCTGAAGACGCAATCGCGAAGGGAATCGTTCCGGCTGCTCTTATGGCTGATGTCGAGCGAAAAGTTGTGCTCATGCTTGCTCCGTTTGCGCCGTACCTGGCCAACGAACTCTGGCAGAGACTCGGCGAGACCGACCAGCTCCTCCGCTATCCGTGGCCGAAATACGATCCGGCTCTCGCCAGGGAAGAAGAGATCGAGATCGTGGTCCAGGTGAATGGGAAGATCCGTGCGCGAATCGTGGTTCCGGCCGACGCTTTGGAGGCGGACATCAAGGCCGCAGCTCTTGCTGATCCACGGGTCATCGCGGCTCTCGAAGGCAAACAGCCGTTGAAGGTGATCTACGTGGCCGGGAAACTGGTCAATATTGTGGTCCGATAAGAGCGAGTACCGATTGGCGGTTGGACGGTAGCTAAGTTCTTTGTTTTCGCTTATGTAGCCGCAAAATATTGATTCTGTTCGTATGCGTGCAAAAAACTTTGGTCCAGAGATGAACTAAGCGCAGGAATTTTGCTAATGGTCGATATTGGGTTCTGATTATCAGACACCATCTTCTATCTCTTCTGCATCTTATAAGCGATGCAGAATCAACTGATTACGCGCGGAACCTTTATCTTTACCGCTAAGGCCGCGCAATGCCCAAATTGCTTTTCGTTTAATTCCCCCGACTATCTTCCGCCCAAAAAACAGGAGAAACGGGAAACTGGTCTTCTGCTGACCTGCGCCACCTGTGGCACCCTTTACGAACTGTCCGTGCCCCGTGCCGCCTAGGCACCAAATTCCGGATTTTGGAACAAGAATTAGAAATCCAGAACTGGAGCGGCTTTTCAGGCTATTGTTGCACGCATGGGTCCCTCCCCCAGCGTTCTTATCGTGGACGACTCCCTTGGCGTTTCCACTGCGGTAGCCATGATGTTGGAAGAAGAGGGCTTCGTGGTCGAGACGGCGCACAACTACGATCACGGGCTCCAGGCTGCCATGGAAGGCCATTTTAAGCTACTGATCATTGACGTCAATCTTGGACCCGATTCGGGTGTGCGCCTCGCCGAGGAGATTCTGCAGCGTCATCTGGCGTGCAAGGTGATTCTCACTTCCGGTCTGCTCGACCTCTCGGCGGAGTTTGACCGACATCCAGAATTGAACAATGTGCCTGTCCTAATGAAACCCTTCGGCCGTAACGGGTTACTGGAATGTGTTCACCAAACCCTGAACGAAGCGGCAGCATAGATTTTTGTTTTCATCCAGTTCCCAATCGCGAACATAAGCACCTGCGGATGTGATGTTCCTCACTGCAACCTTGCCAGTAACGGCGCAGCCTGAATCCTGATCAGCCAGGGTATCCGGCGCCTGACGGACGCGACCCTCCAACCCAACGGCTGACGTATAACCACTCTCCTTCACGCGACCAGGTCTTCTGATCGCTTCTTTGGGAAGGCTCACTACTTTAACGGATAACGTGCGTCTTGAGTTGCAGTCAGACGCGCGCAAGTCCATACGGCATTCACCGGGCCTACAACCGAAGTTCGGGCTGATCGAAGATGACGGATTCTGTTCCGAAAGCGATCGTGATCGGATGTGGCAGCCACTTCACCGCCGATGATGCGGCAGGCTTGCAGGTCCTGGAAACTCTAAAAGCGGGTTCGCCAGTCGAGGGTTGCGAATACCGCAGTTATGACGGGGGATGGCCGCCCGGGTTCATCGCCGAAATTCCCGTGGATACAGTGATTCTGTTTATTGCGGCAGCACAGCGTGGCGCCGCTCCCGGCACCATTTGCTGCGTTAAATTGCCGTCGAAATCAGTCCATTGCGATCATCTGCAGAGCAAAGGACCCGAACCAATCACGCTGGAGGATGAACTTCAGCTTGCTCGTAAGGCAAATGGGGCAGCGCCGCGGGTTTTTCTGGTCGGTATCGATTCTGCCCAACATCGTGGTGCCGGAACCGGACTATCGGAACGAGTGCAAGCGGCTGTCGATGAGATTGTCCGCAACTTCCCACGCTATTTGAAACTCGCCTACGACCTCGCCTAATGGAAGTTGTTCCACTTTCGGAACAGAAATCCAATCCGTGCTGACCTTAGCACTTTGTGGAGGATAATGCCGCCCGCTTGGGGGGACGTATGCGGCTAATGCTGGCCTTTTTCTGCGTGTTGATCGGCGCTGGAGTCGAGGCACAGAACGTTAAATCGTCGTTCACAAAGGCTCCTGCCAGCGCACCACAACTGCCAGTTGAGAGTTTGCATGACAGTCATGTTCATCAGCTTCTGTCTAACTCTTCGGTCCGCGTGTGCCGGATCGACCTCGAGCCCGGCGCCGAAACGGCGATGGAAAGACATGATCACGATTTCCTGGTGCTATCGATCGGAAACAACGAATTTGAGCTGACGAATCCCGGCGGCGCTTATCCCATGACGATGAACGACGGCGAAGTGCAGGTGCTGAAGGGACACTGGCCTCATCGGGTCGTCAACAAATCGAAGAATGCACTGCACCTGGTGGAAGTTGAAAGCATGGTCGAGATTTCGCCGGAACGTGCCATCTGCGGATTAGGTTCGCAGTCATGCACCGGAGCGAAGTTCGCCAAGGACGATACAACCGACTACGTCGAGAGCACGCTGTTCATGACGCCTTCCATGAGGTTAGCGAAGGTGGAGATACAGCCCACGGCAGGGATGCCGGAGCACGGCCATACGAGCTCACACCTGATGATTGCGTTAAACGATCAACAACTCACGAATGCAATCGTTGCCGGCAGCACTTCCGAAATCAGCGCCCATGAAGGAGACCCGACGTGGGTTGGCGGGCAGATCGTTCATCGGCTGCTGAACAGGGGATCGCAACCCGCGCGATTCCTGACGATCGAGTGGAGATAGGCAATCCCCAAAATTTAAGACGTTGCCGGCTTGTAGATCGTCCAGCCACGTTGGCGTGCAACTTCTTCGAGGTCGGGATTCGGATTGATGGCATAGGCACGGCGGGCCAGCTCCAGCATCGCCTGATCCCATCGTGAATTACCGAATGCAGCATCGGGCGTGCGGCCGATCACTTCGCGAATTCCGACAGCTTTTCCTTCTCCGGAAGGCATACGGAGCAGGCGTCCTGTTGCATGGCCGTCATTCTTCGCCACGCAGGCGGCGATGACATGGTCAGGAGCGATGCCGAACTGCTTCACGCCTTCGCGCACGACCCAGTCGTTGGTTGACGAGATGGCCCAAAGCTCGCATCCATTCTCGATCAGCGCGTTGGTGAGGATTTTCATCTCCGGGAAGATCCCGCTGGCGATGAGCTCGGGAAAGAATCGCGCGACGGCCTGTTCGATCACCGCGCATGAAATGCCTTCGTGCATAGTGACCATCTCGCCGCACATGTCATCTTCAGACACGATTCCCTGGCGGTAAAGTTCATATCTCGCGGTGAGCTTGTCGGCGAGCTCACGCGAGACGAGGCCCTGTTCCATCTCCCAGCGGAAAAACTTTTCTCCGGAGTCGGCCTGCCAGAGCGTGCCATCGCAATCAAAAACGGCAAGCCTCGGCTTAGTCTCAAGCACTGAGTCGACAAATTTCTGGGCAGTAGTCGGAAGGGAAGACAGATTCATCGAGCTAACGTTTTCTCCGGAAAGTCCTCGCAGATTTGTGCGTACTGTTCTGGTGTATCGACATTCGCGATCACCATGGGATCGGTGACTGGCACTGAGAGAATTCGATCCTGATGCGCATGCTGAATGTCACGTGCGTTCGCGGTTAACGGCGCATCGAGGTAGGCGCCGATAAGTTCTCGTCCCGCAATATATGGATGTCCGTGCTTTCCTTCGTATTCCGGCAATGCTCCCCAAAGGTTCTGGTCCACGCGCGACAGAAATTCTTCCTTCACGTGTTGTACCGTTTCAGGCTGCGCGGGTGGACGATCCACCAGTGTAATGATGGCGGCATCGCGTCCGCGATTCAGTACTTCCTGAACGCCGATCTGAAGCGAGCTGAACTGTCCCCGTTCGGGTTGCGGATTCACAACGAGAAATGCAGCGTTCGCATCGACCACGGGTTGCAATTGGGCAGCGTTGTTTCCCGCCACTACAATCACCATATCGGTGAAGGCATTGAGCACACGAATGGCACCACTCAAGAATGTCCCTCCACGCCATGGGAGGAGGGCCTTGGACTGGCCCATGCGAGAGGATTCGCCCGCGGCAAGGATCAGTCCACAGAACGCTGGTGCTCGGCTCATGGGGAAAGCTTAACAGGAACAGTTTCGAGTTTCGAGCTTTCCCCGCCGAGTGATTGTTGAAGAAACATGCGTCGCTATGCGGCTGCGGTGAGACGCTGGAAAACGGGCAAAAACTTTTCCGCCACAAAGGTCTCAAACGAAGTTGGTGTCGTGTTCCTGGCCGATCGTGGTTCCAGATTCTTCATGTATCCGGAATTAAGCGCGCCCGCCATTTCCAGCAGTAGATCTACAAAGTTGTTAGACATGCCCATATTGACCAAGGCGGGCCGAAGCTGGTCATTCGGAAGTTGAGCGTATTTCAGATCAGGCTTGCCGATTGTCTTTCCGATAATTACCGCGGCCTCATTGTAAGTAATGTCACGCTGACCCTGTAGTTCGCGTGTCTCATGTCCTTTGAAATCGAGGCTCACCATGGCGCGCGCAGCGGCAGCACCAATGTCGCGGCCAGCGATCATCGGTAACTTCAGGTCGCCGCGAACCGGGCCGACCATGTTTCCCATGGAGCGAATGACTCCGGCCTGTGCCAGAGTGTTCTCCATGAAATAACCCGCGCGAATGTGCAAAGTATTCAGACCACCGATCTGATCGAGCGCCTTCTCCAAACGATGCAAGCCAACGACCGGACCCGTTCCAGCCGGTTTGTCAGCGCCAATACTGCTGAGAACCACTGCGTGAGATACGCGCGCTTGCCTCAATGCCGACACGTAAGCCGAGGTGACGCGCTCGTCATACGCATAGTAGTCTTCGGCAGACAGATTCGGCGGAATCATTAGGTATACCGCTTCCGCACTTTTGAAAGCAGTAGAGAGTTTTGCCTCGTCGGTCACGTCGGCGATGAATGCTTCGGCTCCTCGCGCTGTGAACTGGCGGAGATGGTCGGGGTTGCGTCCGATAACGCGGACTTGTTTGCCACTGTCGAGTAGAGCATGGGCTGCCGCGCTTCCGGTATTTCCGCTGGCACCAGTAATGACGAACATGATTGACCTCCAACTGGTAAAGATGAATTGGAGGTCAATCGGACAGACAAAAAATTGTGGAAATCAGCAGCTATTTTTGTTGTGCCGAACGCACCCGGGTTCCGCTGCGGCGGAAATCAAATTCCAGATTCCACGCCCGAGCTTCGGTCGAAGCGGGAGCAAATTTCCACTGACGGGCAGCATCCATAGCCGCGTTGGCAAAATACTTGCTCGGCCCGGCAGACACGAATTGCGAGTCAACAACGTTGCCAGACGAATCGACGTTCACGTTTACCATCACCCGCACGGTGCCGTGGAT
>CAYWSM010000104.1:0-3386 GCA_964460935.1 uncultured Terriglobales bacterium
CTGTTAAGCTCAAGCGACCTACCCGGAGGTTTGACGCACCGAGCCGGCACGTGCCCCGAAGGGCTTCCTCCCTATTTGGTCTTGCTCCGTGTGGGGTTTACCCTGCCCCGTCCATTACTGAACGGGCGGTGCGCTCTTACCGCACCTTTTCACCCTTACCCTCTTGCGAGGGCGGTATGTTTTCTGTGGCACTGGCCGTCCACCGGGCTTGAACCCGGCGTCCCGGACGTTATCCGGCACACTGCTCTGCGGAGTTCGGACTTTCCTCGTGTTGCCACGCGACCGTCCGATCCGGCTGCCAACCTTTTAATTATATAGGGGATGTTTTAATTATATAGGGGATGTTTTGGGGTGCACTGAGGATGCGGAATCAGTGCCGGGCGTCTTTGTAGACGAAGGCTGCGGGAATGCCGGAATGGCGGATAAACAGCTTGTCTTGAACGGCTCGGGTGGAGGCCAGGGAGGACGCGGTCTGTACGTCGAGCGCACGGCCTTCGACGGTGTACTTGCCGACAATTCGAACTTCAGCCACGGCCTGGCTGGCCGTCTGCATCCAGATGCCGGACATATCGCCAAAGTTAATGACCACGTTGACGTTCTTGACCCACCACGAGGGCGATTTCGCCATCTTGCCCTCAATCTTGCGGACGGCAAAAGTTTCGGGATCGACCCAGGCACGTCCTTCGACGAGGCTGGGCTCCTGGCGCTTGGGCTTGAGGTTCAGGATGTAGCAGTTCATGCCCTGATAGACCTCGCGTCCGGCGAGCGAGAATTCGTAGTTGTCGCGGGTAACGCCAGTAGGTGAAGGGTTCGACTTTTCCGCATTCGCTTCGTGTTCAAGAATCTTGCGAACGACCTTTTCTCCGCGATCGTTGCCTCGGCTGTCGATGATCCTGAAATCGCGCTGCGACGGCGGGACGACGTTGATCTCGGCCTTCACGTCGGAGGCAGGACTGCGGTCGTCGCCGTGAAACATCTTGTACTCGCGCGTGAGTTGGAAGGCTGGTGTCACCTTGTTGCGTATGCGGGCGGCTTCCATGCGAGTGACGATTTCGTCCAGCGTCGGTGTCTGGCCTTCCGCCCTTATGGCCTTTTGCTGGGAATGGGCGACGATGGGCAGCGTGGCGACAATGAGAGCTGCCATCAACAGCCAGATCTTACGATAAGGGCCCGACGAAACCATGATGCTCCCACGCGCTAAACTGCACGACAATCTGTTAGAAGCTAAATGGGGCTCCCGCGGCAGCCTGGGTTAGGAAATTTGCCTTGGCCTCTCTGGCCAGAGTTTTCTATGGCCAGCCAGCGCTGCCCTCGCGGAGTTCACCCGGGTTGTTTGGTACTGCTCGCAGACCCCGGTGGCCATGAAAGGTTTCGGCGACCAGTCCACGAGCGCGATTTCGCTTATCGCGAAGAAAGCGGCTGGTTTTGTGGCAGCTTGCATTGACGGCGTGAGTGACCTGGTCTCGGATGTAATTGCGGCGACCGCGGCCGAGTTTCGGGTCCATCAGATACATGAGTCCAGCGCCGACGATGGCGCCGATGGCAAACATTTCCAGGGCGTCGCCTGCATCTCGCATGAAGCACCTCTGCGATGGGGATGATAAGAATTCGATGCGGAGCGGGGCTGCGCGTTTGGCGGGTTCGGCTACTTCTTCAGCGCCGTTAGCGCCGAAAGCGGGAGAACGGCGTTCATCGATCCGGAGCGGAAACCCTCGAGGTCGAGTGTGACGTAGTCGAATCCCAGCGCCTTGAAAATGCGGATGAACTCTTTGCTCATCTCGGGCGTCATGGCGCGGGGGAGTTCGTCAGCAGCGATTTCGATGCGGACGATCTGCCCGTGATGACGGACGCGGAATTGCCGGAACCCGAGAGCGCGCAGGGCGTCTTCGCCGGATTCGACTTGGGCTAGAGCCTCGCGGGTGACCGGGCGTCCGTACTCGATGCGCGAGGAAAGGCAGGCGGAAGCAGGCTTGTCCCAGACGCTAAGACCGGCATCGGCAGCGAGTTGGCGGATGTCAGCTTTGGTCAGGCCGACGTCGAGCAGCGGAGCAGCGACGTGGTGCTGCCGAGCAGCGTTCTGTCCGGGACGGTAGTCCCCCTGGTCATCGACGTTGACGCCATAGGCGATCGCACGGTAGCAACGCTCGTTGCGAAAACGCTCCATCACTGAGAAAAGCTCGTCTTTGCAGTGGAAGCAGCGCTGACTGTCGTTGCGGACGTACTCGGGATTCTCCATTTCGGCGGTGTTGATGACGTGCAAAGGAATGCCGTGCTCTTCGGCGAATGCGATAGCATCCCGCAGATGAGTGCGGGCGAGCGAGGGCGAGTCGGCAATGACGGCAAGCATCTGGTTGCCGAGAACGCGATGGGCCTCCCAGGCCAGGTAAGCGGAGTCAACACCGCCGGAGTAGGCGATCAGCAGCGGAGATAGCTCACGCAGGTGCGCGTGCAGGCGGTCGCGTTTGGCGGAGAGGTCCACACGAGTATCGTAACAAGGCCGGAAGGTCTTTTCACGCGGACGACACGGATAGGATGGATTTTGACGGATTTCTATATTGGTTTCTTTTCAAAAATATCCGCGAGATTCCGCCTTGTCCGCGTGATCCGCGCGAAACGATCTTTTGACTGGACTACCGGTTCGGCCTAGAATCGGTGCAGAAATTCCACGTACTTCGCAGATTCGCAGCGTGGCGCAGGGAGAAACGTCATGTTTGGAAAACTCGGGTTGCCGGAGCTGCTGATTATCCTCGCCATCGCGCTGATCATCTTTGGGCCGGGCAAACTGGCCGACCTGGGCAAGGGACTGGGCGAGGGGATCCGGAACTTCAAGGCTGGGGTTTCCGACGCCAAACCGGACCCAGAAAAAAAGGAAGACTAGTTTTTGCCCACGTGGGCGTTTAGGCTGCGGATGGCAACGTTCGTTGTTTCGGCAGCTTTGCCGGTGCAAGAGCACTCAGGATCACACCAATAACAACCAGGACCGCCACACCTATCAGTTCTCCACGCTGGACAATCTTCAGATAAGCCTGTAGTCCCATGATGATCGCATGCGCAAAACTTGACCATGCCGTGAACCCGATCAGCCCGCGATGATTTGAGGGATTGCGTACCGCCAGCAACAGAAACACGCCAAGAGTGGCATAAACGCTGAGCATCATTGCCAGCGCGGGATCCTGGCGAAACATCATCAACATCGGATAAACCGTCGCCACGAACAACAATCCGATGACTACCAACGCAGCTTTCAGCGCACGCTCGCGTGACATCCGATTCTCCTTACACCACCTATGCCATCGCCTTGCTCTCGACTTCCGCCTTCGCCAGATTCGGTTCGAAGCAGCGGCGGCAACGGGCTTCGTACATGCCGGCGGCTCCCACGACTATCA
>CAYWSM010000105.1:0-3817 GCA_964460935.1 uncultured Terriglobales bacterium
GCGCTGGCGTCCTTGGGTGGCTGGTCGGCGGGCTTCTGCGGGAGAAGATAGATCACTTCACCCTTCTTGGTGTAGTGGAGCTGTTCGCGGGCTTCCTTCTCGATGGCCTTCGGGTCGGTACGCAGGTCCTCGACCTCTTTGGTCAGCTTCTGGTTTTCCTCGTCAAGTTGCTGGGTCTCCTTGATGAGGCGCTGGTACTCGGAGCGCTTGTGGGTGTAAACCATCATGCCGTTGGCGCCGAAGATGACGTGGAACCCGAGAAAGAGCACGAGTGCAAAAACAGCCGCCGTCGCCAGTTTGCGGCGGGAAGAGTAAAACACCTGGCACAGGCGATCGAGCAGGTGGTGCAACTTAGGATTTTCGATCAGCCGGTGCATTGAACCTTATGTTGTGCCGCCCCTACGGGGCCGGAAAATTGTTTGTTTAATGACAAATAATGCTCGTGCCCTGATACAGACCTATTCGGCCAGCCACTGTTTGGCGGCGGTGCTTAACTTGTGGAGATCGCTTTCGCTGCGAGACTCCGAGTAGACCCTTGCCACAGGCTCGGTTCCGGACAGGCGGTAGCAAACCCACGAGCCATCGTCGAAAATTGCCTTGAACCCGTCGGTGCGGACCACTTCCTTTACGCGGCGGCCGAACATCTCCGGCGGATTTTTCTCCGTCTTGGTAGTGAACTTCGCCTTCATCTCCGGCGTCAAGCGGAAGTTCTCGCGCAATGGATAGAACGAACCTACTTTGGCAAATACTTCCCGTAATTGAACTCCCATGGACTTTCCGCGTTTTGCCACCATTTCGCAGCACAACAGTCCGGCGAGAACGCCATCTTTCTCCGGAACGTGATGGCGAATCGAAAGGCCCGCGCTCTCTTCGCCGCCGATGGCGATCGCGTCCTTATTAATCAGCTCGCCGATGTACTTGAAGCCGACCGGCGTTTCGTGCAACTGCACCTTATGGTGATCGGCGAGAGCGTTGACAAGATTGGAGGTCGCGACGGACTTGGCGACTCCGTTCTTCCATCCGCGGCTCTCGACGAGATAGTCGAATAGAAGCGCGATCACGTAATTCGGTTGGATGAAGGTGCCGTCCTGGTCAACCACGCCGAAGCGGTCGGCGTCGCCATCGGTGGCGATGACGATGTGCGCGCCGGTTTCCTTCATCTTGCGTTTGGCATCGCCGAGGAGGTGATCGTCGGGTTCGGGCGCGTGTCCGCCGAAGAGGACGTCGCGATAATCGTGCACGGTGGCAACATCGATGCCAGCACTCTTGAGCAGTTCGTCCGAGTATCCGCGAGCCGAGCCCCAGAAGGGATCGAAGACGATCTTGAGTCCGGCTTGCTTGATGGCCTTGAGATCGACGATTTCGCCGAGCCGCTTGAGGTATTCGGGCTTCGGATCGATCTTTTGAGTCTTACTACTTTGTGGCGTTGGCTGCGGAGCGGGCGCGTTTGGCACCGGATCATCTTTCGGAACCGCTGCTTCGATCTGCTTGGTGACTTCGGGCAGCGCGGGCGCTCCGTCGGGCGTGGAGAACTTGATTCCGTTGTACTCCGGCGGATTATGCGAGGCGGTGATGTTGATGGCGCCGTCGGCCTTGAGGCGGATCACTTCGTAGGAGATTGCGGGAGTCGGCGCGGGTTCGGGAATCAGCAGCGGAGTGATGCCGTGCCCGGCGAGAGTGTCGCAAACGACGGCGTTGAACTGCTCGCCGAGAAAGCGCGGATCGCGTCCGACGACAACGCGAGCGCCGGTGGGCTTAACTGATGTGACGTATTTGGCGATGCCGGTGACCGCGCGGCGAACGTTGCCGTACGTAAATTCGTCGGCGATGAGACTGCGCCAACCGGAGGTCCCGAATTTGATGGTCGCTGCCATGGTTCCTACCTGAAAATGAATCAGCGTTGATGATGAATGCGCGGACGGCTTTTTATCGCGCAATAAAGGAGAAAAAATTGTAAATCATGACCGACGCTCGAGTGGTGCTGACAACCTCTGGAAATCGCGAAGAAGCAGAAAAAATCGCCAACGCACTTGTGGAAAATGAAATGGCTGCGTGCGTGAACATCGTGGGACCGATCACGTCGGTGTATCGGTGGGAAGGCAAAGTCGAGACGGCTTCTGAATTTTTGCTCATCGTGAAGACGTGGGAAGACGCGTACGAGCGCGTGGAGCAGGCGATTCGCGAGCTGCACTCGTATGAATTGCCGGAGTGCATTGCGTTGCGGGTGGAGAAAGGGTCGGAAGCGTATCTGGAGTGGGTGGAGAATTCGGTGAACGGCGAAGAAGAGTAAGGCTCTCTAGGCGAGAGCCAGTTCTTTGTTGCGAGAGATATGCGGGAAGGGACGAATCTTGGGCTGCCTGGCCTTGCGTGCCTGCCAGAGGTCGTACTGGAGTTGCATTTTTAGCCAAAATTCGGGTGACGTCCCCAGCGCTGCCGACAGTCGGAGAGACATCGCGGCAGTAATTGCGGTGTGACCGTTCAGGATGCGCGAGAGATGGGCGCGGGTTACCCCCAGGCGCTTGGCGGCCTCGGAAACACTCATGTTGCCCAAGTAATCTCGTAAGACTTCTCCGGGATGTGCGGGATTGAATATCATCAGCAACTCCTAGTGATAATCCTGGTAGTCGAGCAGAACGGCATCTTCCCCTTCAAAAGCAAACGTTAGCCGCCAGTTGCCATCCACCTTGACCGCCCAATGGCCCGCTAAATCACCTTTTAGAGCATGAAGGCCGTTGCCGGGCGCGTTCATGTCTGCGGGACCAGCCGCCACATCGAGTGCGGTCAACAACCTTCGCAGGCGATCTGCGTGTTTTGGCTGAATGCCTGCTTTCGATCCGGTCTCGGCGAACTGTTTCAGACCCTTGTGACGGTAACTCTTAATCACCGGCGGATCGTATACTTACAGTATACACCTGGTCAAGGATGAGCGTCACCAAATCAGTTCCGCGTTCCACTGAGGTTCAGGCGCCAGTAGTCGAGGTGGAAGTTGGGGTCTTTTACCGCTTCGTCGATCAGATCGTCGGCGAATTGTTGCTTTAGGCGGTCGTTGGGAAGGACGTTCAGGTAGGAACGCAGGATGACCGGGACCATGAACGCTTTGTATTCGCCGGCGGAATTGAAGTGAATGGGAGACGATTCGAGCCAGGTTCGGACATCGGTAAATCCGGCGCGGCGCATACGGTTGGCGGTGGTTTCGGCGTCAGCGTATTCCCAGGGATTCTCGAAGGCGCCAAAGTAGGACGCATAACGGGGGCTGTCGATTAACTTATTGGCTCGTCTGCGGACGTCCTTCAGATTGGGGCCGCCGCCGCATTGGGCGATGAGCCAGCCTCCGGGCCTGAGCGAGCGAAAGAGCGAGGCGAAGAGGGCGTTGTGGTCCTTCACCCAGTGGAAAGCAGCGGTCGAGAAGATACCGTCGAACTCGGAGTTGAACGGCAAGTGAGCGAGATCGGCACGAAGAAAGCTGATGCGACTGTCGTAGGGCTTCAGGTGCTCGGCGGCCTGGTCGAGCATGTTCTGGGAGAGGTCAACGCCAACGACATGGCCGTGAGGAAGGCGGTCGAGTAACTTTCCCGTTAGACGGCCGGAACCGCAACCGGCGTCCATCAGGCGTTCGTCGCCACGGAGGTGCAGGCGGTCGAGGACCTTGAGTCCCCACTCGAATTGAGGGTTGGATACCTGGTGGTAGGCTTGCGAGTTCCACTCAGTATTAGCGTTAGGCATTTATTAACCACGGATTTCACGGATTAGACGGATCGAGCAGATAAATCAATTCAGAAAAAAATCCGTAAAATCAGTCTAATCCGTGGTGAATAAA
>CAYWSM010000106.1:0-8790 GCA_964460935.1 uncultured Terriglobales bacterium
GAGAAAGACAATATCGGCTGGACCATGTGGGATTACCGCGGTGGCTTCGGCGTGGTCACAAAAGAGGATGGCAAACCTGCTGTCCCAGATCACGCGATCGTGAAAGCTCTCGGGCTGGAGAGATAACAACCACAAAGAAAATCCGCGTCCGGCAACAGGACGGGGATTTGCATTTCATGATCTCCAGATACCTTAACTGCTGACGCTGTAGTTGTAGAGCTCTCCCGCCATTTCATCTTCGGTGATCACCGGAAGCGGGATGGCACCTTCCAGTGGCAGAGCGTCGATCGGCAGCCCTTCGCGCCAGAGGCTGAATCGCAGGTGGATTACGCTTCCCTTTTCCGCTCGCAACACCTCACACGGAATCTGGAATTCAAACGTCCTGGTAAGTGCGACTCGGATATCTCCTTCTTCTTGATCTTGTCCCGACTCCACCACCAGCTTGTTGGCATCCGTTTCGTAGAGTTCCCAGCGGCGCACACCCCGATCCAGATCCGCTATCAAACGCCAAGTTATCGTTCCTTCTTCCCGGCGTGGAGGATCGATATCGAGGTTCACGATAAGCTGAACCGGATCTTGCGGAATTTCGTGGAAGTCAAGCCTTCCATAGATGTTGTGTTCGTCGATCCCGGCATACACGGCGTCGAGCACGAATTGTTTCCCGTGCATCGATCCGGAATATCGGTCGGCGTTATACATCGCCGCACCAAGCCAGTCGAAGTACCGGATGACCCCTGTCCCAACTCGCGGATGGATATACGCCGACTGCGGCACAAAATTAGGACGCACATGCGTTACCGAGATGGGCTGCGCCAGGTACAACGGGACATCCGCTCCGAGCAACTGATAGACATTCGAAAGATGCTTGCGATAAAGCTCGTCGAAGTCCCGATCGTTGGCCGAGTGATGCTCGGGACCGTACCACCAGTTCCAATCCGATCCTTCCGCGATCAGTAATTCCTCGAATGCCAGCTTGGCCTTCTCCGGATCTGCCTTTGGCGCCACGCGCGAATAGAACTCTCTTGCGTCACTAAGGTAGTCCCACGCCTTGTTATCTTCCGGAGCCCCAATCCACACATTGAAGTTGGCGTTGATCCATGAGCCCGGCACCAGCGATTCCAACCGAGGCGGATCCCGGTGCACCTCCATAGCCTCGCTCATCGTCACTGCCTGCAAGGTCGGGTCCCATTGCAGCGCGTCGTACACACGGCGGAGAAACTCGCGGCCCGATTCCGGGTAGAACTCCCATGCGTTCTCCCCGTCGAGAATGATCGAGACCAATGCATCATGTCCTTTGTCCAGAACCGGTTGAGCAGAATCCTTGATACTTCGAATGAAGTGATCAGCAGCCTGCTTGGCGGGCATTCCGGAATACACGAAACCGATTAAATCACTCAGCGTATGGTCACGAAACACCATCCGCATCGCCGTCTGACCTTTGCTGTACAAATACGGAGTGTAGAGCTTTTGCGCATGATCTGGCCTTAATCGTCCCTCGTTCGGACGCTCGAAGTGAACACCAAGTGTCCTTCCAAGAACGCCCTCATCGGTAGCCATCCACCGAACTCCGAGTTCGGCCGCGATTGCCAGCACTTCCTCCGAGACGCTTCCCTCCGACGGCCACACCCCGACAGGCCGGATACCGAATACCTCCTCGTGCATATCCAGTCCACGTTTCAGTTGTTCGCGCGCGTCTTCAGGATGTCGAAAATGATTTTGCGGAAGCGGTAACCCGGGAACAGACACGCCACCCTGATTGGTATCGCATACCAGCGGCAGGATGGGATGGTAGTACGGGGACGTTGAGAGCTCAATCGATCCCTTTTTGACAGCCTCGGCATGCGCTGGCAGCACACAGGAGATGATCTCGTGCTGCCACTTCAACATGATCTCCTGATCCTTACGCGTATAGCCGCGCCCTTTTCGGATCAGTTCAGCGACTTCCGGTTTGTCCAGAAAGAATTCATCGAACCATGCCAATTGCGAGAGCACTTGCAAGTCGGCAAAATCCTGCGTTTGAAAGTATTCGAGCGCTTTCTCCGAACTCTGCCCATAGGAGTCATACCGGTGCCACAGCTCGTTATATCGAGGGTAGCGACCGATCAAGTGAACCGAGTTCGCCTGGAACAGATATTCGAGCGCAAACCGACGCTCCGCCGGCGTCAACTCCGCCGCCGGTTTCGATGCCACCCGAAAAAAGGGATCGCTTGCGTTTCCCGCGGCATAGTCCTGAATCTGCCCGATCAATGACGGAACCAGGTTGATTGTCTGGTGAACCTTCGGAAACTCATCGAGAAGCTTCACCATTCCGTAGTAGTCCTTCAGGGCATGCATGCGAACCCACGGAAGACGGTATTCTCCTGAAACTAGATCCTTATAAAAGGGCTGGTGCTGGTGCCAAAGAATTGCAATTCGGGTAATCGGCATGATTAGTGAATCGGTTTTGTGTGCCCCCGATTCAGTTTCAACATCGAGTGGGCGATTGGCAAGTGCCGAATCGCGCAGTGGTAATCGCCGGAATGAGCATTGGTACTGAAAATGCCTGCCACCCCGTTATGTAGGAGGCATCTGCCTTGAAATTGACATCAAAGGAAGCCGGAATAGACTTAGCCAGACATGAGTGCAATCGGGACCCAAAAGCCTACTGGCTTCGAGACAGGTTTGTCGGAAACACAAGCCAGACTGGCTCGGCTGGAGCGCTCGGAATGGTGGCGTTGGACGGCCGTACTGGTCATAAGCTTGGCTCTTACCATCGGCCTGATCGCTATGGCATATCCCCATGTGCGCCCCACTGTCATCAGTGATGAGCAACTCGAAACGGTCCTGCAAGGATTGCTCGGCCTGGTTCTGCTGTTTGATGTCTTCGCGTTTTATCAGCAGTTCCGAATTTCGAGAATGCGCCGTGATCTCGCTTCGCAAATCGGAATGCTTTCCACCCTGGAAGTGCTGCGCCCCCCGACTCCACTGGAAGAGGCGCAACGGCAGAATCGCCGCAGAGCGCAACGCTATCTATTCGACGCTCGCCTGAAAATTTCGATGAAATTCAATCCGAAAAGGCAGGCCTTCGGCCGCACTCGGGACATCAGCGAGACCGGCTTAGGCGGGGTTATCGCCGAACCGCTGGAACCCGACGACCGCGTAATCCTCGAATTCCCTGTCCAGTTTCAACAGGAACCGCTCGTTCTCCACGCAGTCGTCTGCTTCCGCAGAGGTTTTCATCACGGATTCGAATTGCTTGCCCCCGAACCCGAGCAGTCCGCTGTGATTCGGCAGATTTGCCTGATATCGAAAGCCGTATAACCCAGCCTTGCCGGTTGCGAAATCGATCTAGTTAGCCTCACCCGACTCTTTCTTCGATGGGGTGTCGCATCCCACGCTTTTAGATGGCTCCATTCCTGGATGCTTTGGATCGGCATTGATTCGGATATCAGCGATGCCATCGCGGCAATTCATGTCAACCTGCACATCATTCATGTAGTTGAAGTCGTGCGGCAATGACGTTTTGTTCTCATCCACGAACTCCCGGACGTAATTGCTGTCGAATGGCGTTCCAGCGGCAAGTTGCCAGCTTGATTTCAGATGTGCCGCCAGATCGCGGTCTCCCGCGAACTCCACGGTTCCCATGCGGAACTGCTGTCCCTCATCCACGTTGAATGTCAACGTGATCGTCGCATCCGACCCTTCCTTTGTCTCCGGAACCGGTACAGCCAGCAGGTAGCCTTGCTTCTTATAGAACTTCAGGATCGCAGTTAGCCCCGTGCGAACTTTTTCCACGTCAAAATACTCACCTGCATGTATAGGCATTGCTGATGCGAGTTGTTGCGGGCTAAATGCTCTGGTGCCTCGAAACTCAATTGCCCCTAGCCTGTATCGTGGCCCTTCATTCACCTCTGCTTCGATTCTTACCGGCTTCGGATTTCCCAACGGATCCAGCGCTCTTACCTTGAAATTCTTAATCTCCGGATGAAAGTAGCCACGTTCCTGAAAAGCATTGCGCAAACGTTCCGACATTTCGTTGGCATCGTCGCGGTACTCACGCCCCGTCAGGCTATTCGTGATTTCATTGAGTTGTTCGGAACCGAGGGTGGTTGTTCCTGAGACCATGAGTTCATCCAGCCTGATCTTCACCGGAGGCGTCGGCTCCGCCGTAACTCGCTGGGCTATACCGGACAAGGTCATTGTCAGGACAAATACAATCAACAGATTTGTGGGCATCCAACACCTCCATCCTGAAGCATTGAATGACTGAATGCTGTTCCCTGTCTACTTTCTGCGGCTCCAAAAACAAAAGCGCGAGCACACGGCCCGCGCTTCATCTGTCTAACCTGCTACTAGTCGCGACGCTTCAGCGTTGGACGATCATCGCCGTTTCCGCTCTTGTCGTTCTTGTCATCGGTATTGGCCGTACGACGTAGCGTCGGCTTGCCGCTGTCCTTCTCGTCGGTGACCTTGCGCTTGTTCTCGATGCGAGCCAGACGGGTCTTCACGTCGTCGAATTCTGACGTGTCGAGCACGTAGGTGTCTTTCGCTGGAAGGATTTTCGCAATCTCTTCCTGGCTTTTCTCGATACGATCCGGCGTTTGCGGATGCGTTGAAAACGCCTTTGCCAGCGTGCCCGGTTTCTTCTTCTCCTTTGCCTGAATCTTTTCGAAGAACGATATGAACGACTGCGGATCGTACCCGGTCTTATACATGTATTGCAGGCCGAGATAGTCCGCTTCGGCCTCGAATCCACGCGAGAATGTCAGGAACGTCATCGGCAGCGCGAAGCTCGTAGCGCTCCGGATCGCATAACCGGCCCAGCCGCCCATGAAAATCAGCGGGATACTGGCGAAATTCGCCAACTGCGCCCGTGTCATCTGACGCGTGGCATGGCGAGCTGCTACGTGCGCGATCTCATGCGCCATCACACCGGCCAGTTCGGCTTCGTTATCCGCGGCGAGAATCAGTCCGGAATTGACGTAGAAAAATCCTCCTGGAAGCGCAAATGCGTTCACTTCGTCGGAATCGATCACCTTGATCGTGAACGGCACCTTCGCATCGGAGTTCCGCACCAGATTCTGTCCGATCCGGTTCACATACTCGTTTACCACCGGATCCTGAATCAGCTTCACACTCGACTCGACCTGCTGGGCGTACTGCTTTCCCATGGCGATCTCGCCATCCAGCGAATACCAGTCGCCAATGCCGCGGCCGCCCATCTTACGGTTGCCGATTGCATCAACGTCGTCCTTCCCGCCGTCGTGCTTGTCTTTATTTTTGTCCTTCTGATCGTCCTTGTCCTTGGTCTGATCGTTGACCGTTGGGGTGCTGGCAGCAGTGTCATCCGCAGGCGCAGCCGTAGGAGTCTGATCGGGTGCGGGCGCGGTTGCGGTGGGAGCAGAATTTGTTGTGGAGCTCTGATTATCCTGCGCTATGGCGTATGGGCCAAACGAGGCTAGAAACAGAGCAGCCATGAGTGTTACTGCGCGGAACTTCATACGCGTATCCTCGTAAGCCTCATCCTTGGCGGTGCTCGATGAGTTCATTATAAGTCCGAATTGCCGGCCACCACAGTTCGACACCCGCCTTTGTTGCTCCTGACCAATTGGACGCCGAAATTCGCGATTCGGATACCGGATTGCCGGGCAAATCCTGAATCCGCACCAACTTGAACCCCTGTCTCCCTAACAAGTCGCTCATTCCGAAGCATTATTTCCGTTTGTGGGACCAAACCACTGGCATTAAGATGGCTCCCATTTTTCGGGGGAATCATGGCCAATCGTCGTAGGTTCGTCCAAGGAGCTTTAGGACTCGCCGCCTGGGCGGGCTCCGGAGCTCTCCTTCCCAGCCTTGCCCAAGCCGATACCATGCCTGCGCCACAGATGCCGGATCGCAACCTTTACGACCGGAATCAGGACGCTTATTGGGAAGCCATTCGCAGGCAGTTCGTCATCCCCGAAGACCACATCTATTTGAATAACGGGACGGTTGGCTCCAGTCCCCTGCCTGTCCTTAAAGCCGTGTTCGACTCTTACTTCGACTGCGAAAAGCTCAGTTGGGACGATCCCGAACGCTACCCTATCTGGGGATACGAACCCTGGAACGATTATCGCGACCCACTCGCCCAATTCGTCGGCGCCACCCGCGACGAGATCGCCCTCGTTCGCAACGCCACCGAGGGCAACAACTTCATGATTAACGGCTTCGACATGAAGCCCGGCGAAGAAGTCCTCATGTCCGATCAGGAGCACCCCAGCGGCGAATGTCCGTGGAATCTCAAAGCCAAGCGTTACGGTATCGTCGTCAAGAAATTCCAGATCGCCAAGCCGACCAACGGCCCCAACGAAATCCTGAACCGCATCAACGATGCCATCACGCCGCAGACCCGCGTCATCTTCACCAGCCACATCACCACCGATACCGGCATTATTCTGCCGGTCAAGGAAATCGCCGCACTCGCCCGCAGTAAAGGTATCGTCACCATGATCGACGGAGCACATGTCCCCGGCATGATGCCCCTCAACATCAAGGACCTCGGCGTCGATACATACAGCGCAAGCCCACACAAATGGCTGCAAGCTCCCAAAGGCACCGGCTTCCTCTATATTCGCGATGAAATGATCGATCGCCTCTGGAGCACCGTCACCACCGCTGGCTGGGACGATCCTAAACTTCGCGCCGAGCGCTTCCAGCGTATCGGATCGTCTAACGTTCCTTTGCTCGCCGGACTGAAAGCTTCCATCGAATTCGCCAATACCATTGGCATGGACCACATCGAGAAACGCCACCGAGAATTGAATCAATACGCCTTCGACCAGATGCAGCAGCGCGGATTCCAACTGTGGACCTCCGCCAATCCGCAGATGCGTTGCGCCATCGTCTCGTTCAATATGCCCCCAATCGACATTCACGACCTCGAACGTACGCTCTGGAAGAACGACAAGATTCGCGTTCGCGGTGGCGGCCCCAACAAAATTCGCATCTCCACTCCTTACTATTTGCGGAAGTCTGAACTCGATCGCTTCTTCGCTCGCTTTGACGATTTCCGCAGAACCTATAAGGCGTAGCTTCGTCCCAGGAAAACGGTGAAATTGGGACCATTTACTTCCAAGTTACTAGCGCACCAACTCAATCCCCCGTATGCTTCCTTCCACGCAAAGCGCCGCATGGGTGTGGGGAAGCGGTAAACCAGTCACATTGCTCGAGGATCCCGCCGGACAAATCTGTCCGACTTTAGGAGCGTGGGGACACAGCGGCCTCGATCATGCGGACGGCTTTCAATTCGAAAGGACAATAGACAGCAATGAAGAATTCCATGAAGTCTCTCCTCGTAGCTGCTGCCATGACAGGTCTACTCGGTGCGACCGTTGCCCCAGTTGCTTTGGCTGACGACAAGCCGGCCACCACCGACAGCAAAGACACCAAATCCTCCAAGAAAGCGAAGGGCAATTCCAAGAAAGCCTCTTCGAAAGACAGCAAAGACTCGAAAGACAAGAATTCCTGCAAGTCCGCTAACGGCTGCAGCAGCAAAGACGACAAGAAGAACTAACTCATCGCAACCATCCGCGGGGACGAGGCCACTGGTTTCGTCCCCTTCGCTTGTTACAGAACAATTCTTCAACGGCCCTTGGGAATCCCGCTCCGTGTGAATCGACCAACTATTTGTAAACGCTGAGTTGGACCATAACTTATCCAGGAAATATCGTGATGCGATCTTTACTCCGCGCCTACGACCGCTTGATGCCGCTGTTCACTCACGTGCAGTCATTATTCCTGCTGTTCATCCGCATTTACTGGGGCGGCCAGTTGGCGCAAAACGGATGGGGCAAGCTCCACCATCTCGATAAAGTCACCGAATACTTCCAGAGCATCAACGTGCCCATGCCGGGTCCCACAGCGCACTTTGTCGGCGGACTCGAACTCGTCGGCGGAATCCTGCTTCTCCTCGGACTCGGATCGCGCCTCATCTCCGCCATCCTCACCGTCAACCTGATCAATGCCTACTGGTTCGGTGACCACGAAGCGCTGCTCTCGTTTTTCTCCGATCCCGGCAAGTTCTACGCTGCCGATCCGTTCACGTTCCTGTTTGTATCGGTAATTGTGTTGCTCTTTGGACCGGGCTACCTATCGCTGGACGCACTGATCCGCAAACTGATGCACGCTTCGCCCCCTCGCGCCCAAGGCCGAGCCGCTTAGCGCCGCAGGCGCGGCATTCCATAGCCCGACTCGTAAGAGTCGGGTAAGCAGCCACCAAACAAACTTTCCCGGAATTCCCGTCGGGAAGACATCATGTCGTCGTGGTCCGCGCCGCGTTCCCCGCCACTTCCAATATCGTCACCCTCGACGCCTTCCACTCCCCGTTCTCTTCCAACGACGCCTCCACCTGCACCTGTACTCCCTCACGCAACGCGTCTGACGGATTCCCTACCCGATCCTTCCCTTTCACTTCTGGCGCATAGCCCACACGGGCCTCGGAAATCTCCACTTTCCGGATACTTCCCTTGGCGCCCTGGACGTACAGCCACTTCAACCGTCCGCCAGCCTCCGGACCATGAACAACTCTCCCCCTAAAACTCCCCGGCGTCGCCGCCATGCACACGGCGGCCGCCAACATCAACGAGATCAGAACTCTCACTCTCACGGTTTTTGAGATGCAATCACATCAAATTGTGCTCACCCGGCTATACTCTTCGCTGCCGTCTGCTACACTCATCGTCCTCATGACCCCCGCTGACTTCCGCCGGCTGGCCCTGCGCCTCGAAGGTGCCGAAGAAGGCTCTCACATGGGCGCCGCCGATTTCCGCGTTG
>CAYWSM010000107.1:0-16582 GCA_964460935.1 uncultured Terriglobales bacterium
GAGAAAGAAAACGAGCGGGACTCACCTATAGCTAAGTTATTTGTTTTCAAGGTTTTCGTGTAACTGCTTTGTTTTCAATAAAAAATTTATCGAAAATTCCTGACCAACAAAACAGGCGGCCCGTAGGCCGCCTGCTGGTTACATGATGATGATATTGCTACTGCACCACCTTGACCCAGCCTGCGTACAAAGTGGTTGAGTTGGTGGTCGGACTATTGAGCAGCAGGCCGCGAACTTCGAGCTGCATGCTTCCTCCGGCAGCAATTCCGGAAAGTCCATTAACGCCGATGAACTTCGTGGCGTTTGTCGTCTGTACTGTCAACGGAGTACCCAACACTGAACCGATCAGATTACTGTTCTGTAATTGGAACGTGCCTGCATTGCCGTCGGTTTGATTGACGCTGTTGAGCACCACAGTCCCGGCCACGCCTTGGCGCGTCAGCCGGATATGTTGTGGAACAAAGCTGGATGGATTCGTTCCTGTATCTATCGTGCCGGTTACAACAATTCGTTGTCCGACGATAAGGCTACTCGCGTCGAACACGAAATTCGTAAGCCAGTTATCGATACCGCAGATTGAGTAGGACTGTACCGTGCTGATATCGAGAGTTACGGGGCTATTGATGGTAACTCCCGGTACCGCGGCCGACGCTGCACTGGGAACAATGGTGATGCTCTTGTTGCTGGAATCGACGCTGATGATGCTCCCTTCCACCACCGTGGCTGCGATTGAAATCACGTCAATCGATTGGGCGAGCAGGGTGTTGGAGCCTTGCATGGAGCCTTGCACCTCTACCACCATGCCCTGCTTGAACGTGGCAAACGTGTTGCTGCTGTTGTAAAGGGTCTGGGAATTCACCGCGACGGTGATCTGCTGCTTATCCCAGGTCTGAAGAACAAACGTATTGTTATCGGTGTTGATTGAGACGATGGCGCCGCGAAGGTCGGTCACCATGGCATCGTCGTCCGTCGTACTCGCGGCATTGGCCGTGATTTGCGGATTGACCACTCCGGTCACCTGCCCTGCGGAATCGGTCTGCAGCGAGCTGCGCAAATCGAAGTGCATGTGCAGCCCCATCAGGGTGCTGCTGTCGATCGTCAGATTGTTCTTGAGCGGAACCGTAACGGTGGCGACGCCATTCTGAACCGACACCCCGCTGGCCCAGGTGCCGTTCAGCGTTGTGGTCGAGGCAGGGCTTGTGCCCAGGTTGATGGCGGTGATCACCGGGTTCTGTAACTGAAAAGTGACGCCGCTGTAGGAGCCTGCGGGGACCGAACTGAATGCCAGCAGGTTGCGAAGCCCGACCAGGCGGGCGAAATCGACGGTTTGCGGTTGTGCGAGCAAATTGGAGGTGCTCGAATTGTTGCCGGTGAGCACGATACTGGTCACCGTGACGTTAAAACTCAGAACTGCCGGCAGGGGGAAATCATCTGCAGTGACAAAGGTAGATGCGTTTTGAGGAGGCGGATTGTTGGTTGAACCGTTTTGAGAACCGCCAGCCCCGCCGCAGGCGGCGAGGCTCAGAATCAGCGCGAGGAGAAACACTGCTTCCACTAGTCTCTTGAACATCGGGGGATCCTCCAGAATTCCCGGAACGATCGAAGCGGCGGAAGGCGCGTTCCTGGCTCTTCAACTTAACCCAAGTAGCGGGCCGGAGTTCCTTGTCCGAAAGGACAATGTACGATTTCCTGTTTCTCTCTCTCAGGCCAGTTGAAAACAGGGCACTTAGTAAAAAGAAAGGCGCGCCGCAGCGCGCCTTTCAACAAAAATTCGTGAGCTACACGCTCAAGACTTCTTTTTCCTTCGCCTTGCTCATCTCTTCCATCTTCTTTATTTCGTCGTCGGTCATTTTCTGCAACTCTTCGAGTGCACGGCGCTCTTCATCTTCGGTGATCTTTTTGTCTTTCAATTGTTTCTTGACCCCGTCGTTGCCATCGCGCCGGATATTGCGAATCGCCGTGCGGTGCTCTTCCAGTACCTTGTGCAGGTGCTTCACCATGTCCTTGCGTCGTTCTTCGGTCAAGGCCGGAACGGGAACGCGGATGAGCTTTCCATCGTTCATCGGATTCAGACCGAGGTCGGATGAACGGATCGCCTTCTCGATCGCGGCGAGCTGGCTGATGTCCCACGGTTGAACGGTGATCATCTGCGGCTCAGGCGCGCTCACATTTCCCATCTGGTTGAGCGGCGTCGCGGTGCCGTAGTAATCAACGGTAATGCCGTCGAGCATGTGCACCGACGCTCGGCCGGTGCGCACGGAGGCCATTTCTCTCCTGAAGTCGTCAACCGCCTTGTCCATCCGTGTCTTGAGCTGAGAAAAAGTTTCTTTTAGTGCGGGGATGGCCGCCACTGTTTGTGCCATGCTGGTCTCCCGAATAACGAGTGTCAAAACGAAGAATTATAAACCGTTGGTGAATTCTCGAACGCCGCCATTAAGCCAGGAGCTTTTGTCCGCGATGAACAAATGTTAGTCATCACTAACCACTAACCCCTAGCCACTAACCACTGCTTTTACGCGCTCACCAGCGATCCCACCTTTTCACCCATGACGACGCGCTGAATGTTTCCGCGCTTGTTCAGGTTGAAGATGATGATCGGCAGGTTATTGTCCTTGCAGAGGCTGATCGCCGTCGAGTCCATTACCTTCAGGCCGCGTTTCAGCACTTCCAGATACGAAATCGTCTCGAACTTGGTCGCATCCTTTACCAGGACCGGGTCGGCATCATAGATGCCATCGACCTTGGTCGCTTTCAGGATTGCGTCGGCCTTGATTTCCATGGCGCGCAGCGAAGCGGCGGTATCGGTCGAAAAATAAGGATTACCGGTTCCGCCGGCGAAGATCACGATGCGGCCCTTTTCCAGATGTCGCATCGCGCGGCGGCGAATGAACGGCTCGGCCACCTGGTTCATCTCGATCGCCGACTGCACGCGCGTGTACACACCCTGCTTTTCCAACGCGTCCTGTAGAGCGAGAGCATTGATGACGGTCGCCAGCATGCCCATATGATCGGCCGAAACGCGGTCCATTTCCTTGGCCTGTATGGCCACGCCGCGGAAGAAATTGCCGCCGCCGACGACGATAGCGATCTGCGCCCCGAGATCGTGGACTTCCTTCAGTTCGGCAGCAACCTCGTGAATGCGTTGTGGGTCAACCCCGAATCCTTGCTGGGCGGCGAGAGCCTCGCCGGATAACTTGAGAAGAATGCGCTTAAAGACTGGTTCTGCCACTCCCATTCCTTGCACAGCCGGTTTCTTTCAGTTTAGAGGCTAGGCGCTGACGACGCAAACCCTACCGGGACTCACACGGGGGATGGTCAACAGAAGTGGATGGATCGAATGACGTGAATGGGTACTTACGCAAACTGGTCTTGGGTAGTGGGGCTTGTGGAGACGCACATCCCTTGCCTTTGCTTCGCGAATGATCAACGCAGACTATCGATCAAAATTCGAAGTAACTTCCCAATCGGCTGTCGCTCTTTGCATGCTGTGCCGGCAACAGTCCGCGGATTCCACGCAAATCTTCCCATGCTGCATCGCTCAGGGCCGGGTCGGCTCCCACGATGTCGCGCAGCATGTTCCACGCCGCGACGTTAAGAGCGCCATCCGGAGGTGGACCCATCGCGAGCGACACCGAACATTGCGCGCAAAAACAAATCCGCTGTGCTGCCGACTTCTGTCGTGGCCGCACTCCCACCGTTTGCGCAAACATGTACACAGCGACCGATTTGGCTCCCTCGAGTTCGCGGTTACAACGCAGGCAGTATGGATTCTCCACTGGACCACCCTCTTGGTGTTTCCTGCACTATGTATCGTTGATGGGGTATCGCGGGAGTGTGTTGTTGGATTCCGCCACCCGAGCGCCCTTTTTCAAGGCGAACCAAACTTGCTCTAGTCACACGGCGCAAAGCTCTCCCATCCTATGTATATGGGCGCCGGACAACTACCGCCACAGTTACTTCGCAAACGGCCACAAGCCATGTCACCGTCGAACTTCATCGAACTCTCGGATCTCCGTCGCGTACGCGGCTCGGAGCAAGTGGCCGCCGTCTGCTATCGCTGGCGCGGTGAACAAATCGAGATCCTGCTGGTCGAAACCGATGGCGGACGATGGACTTTCCCGAAAGGCAAAGCCGAACACGGACTCACCCATGCCCAGACGGCCGCGCTCGAGGCCTTCGAGGAAGCGGGCGTCCACGGCCGCATTCAAGAAACCGAATTCACCCGCTACAAGCGCCGCAAGCGTATTGGCGGCAGTCGAGACATGAAGGCCGAAATCGTAACTCACGCCCATCTGTGCGAGGTACTCTGGCTCGAAAAGCCAAAGGAATCCGGACGCAACCCCAATTGGTTCGATCCCGAAAAAGCTCGCCGCCGCCTGCGTGAGCGCCGCAACCCCGATGACGCCGCGGAGCACTGCCGCGTGCTGGAACTGGCCGTGTTTCGCATCACTTCGCCACAAGGTTCGTTTCGGACGCGTCGCAGAGGCTAATCGGAAAGTCGACTATTACATTTGACACAAATGTCCCACAATCAATAATGCAATGAAAATGAAAAGGCCATGCAACAAAAGGAAATTGATTTGGCTAACGGGAGGGTTACGATTTCAGAGGATGGAAGAGGATTTCAACCCCATCTGCCGACGGAGACCGATTCTGGTTTATGAGATCAGTCCTGAACCCTGCCTCCTACATTTGACCAGCCTCAGCCTAGCTTTTGTTTTTGTTTACTTGCGCTTAGTATATCAAAAATGATATCAATTTGACCGATACCTTTTTTGGTATTAATCTATGGCGGTATGGAATTGGCGATTTCGCGGATATGTGACTCCTGCCGGAAAAAGGCTGGTGCAGGAATGGTTTAATGCATTGCCAGACGCTGACGCACAAGATAATGCTCGCGATACACTCGGAAACATGCAGCACGTCGGGAATGATCTCTGGAGACGTCCAGAGTTTGACCAACTGGACGATGGTATATCTGAGGTCAGATTTAACGGCGAGGCAGGGACATATCGCTTTTACGGATATTTCCGCCCAAAGGGAGAGCGGCAGAGTTACACATTATTGAATGGTGCAATTAAGAAGAAAAGGCGTGACCCCGATGCCCAGAACTTAGCCGCAAAGAGACGAGATCAGATTGAACGGAAGGAAGCAACAGTCCATGAATTTGAATTCTATGAGGGGATTGATACAACGACTGAGCAGAGGACGGCAATCTCGGGCGAGGTTCGTAAGTTCACAACTGGACAAATTTATTGCTTTCCAAATCCGCGCCCTTCGGGATCAGGAGAAAATGAGCCAGAGTGATTTGGCTGCAGCGCTGGGAACATCACAACCAGCGATTAACCGGCTAGAGTCGGCGGACAAGGGCAGACCAACAATTACAACGCTAAAAAAGATCGCCGCTGTTTTCGATGTTGGCCTAGAAGTCAGATTCGTTCCGTTTAGCAAACTCATTAAATTTGAATCTGGTACTCCGTATGTCGAGTACGGGAAGAGCACGAGTTCATTTTACGTGTCTCCGTTTGAAAAGGATCAAATACCCGAATCAAAATATGACGCCACTACCATTGTCAGCGCCATTGCTGGAAGCATTGGGGACAGTCTCGATAATCAGTTAGCATCTGCTACAAGCAAAAAAGGGCCACAAGCCGTACAAAGTGCCTTAATGGGTGAAATCTATATTACGGAAATAGGAAGCAACCAAACGGCTCTTGGAGGACTGTAAATGAGCGAGACACTCAAACCGAAGCCAGGTGGTTGGATCAAGTCTCCAGATGGCGTTGCTGAAATCTACGCTAACACTGCGCATATCACTTGGTCACTTGACGATCTACGGATCCGTCTTGGTCAATTGATCAATAGTCCAGACACTCCGAACCCTGGTCCTGACCTTGTATCTGTGTCAGAAGAACGCGCAGCCGTAACAATCAGTTGGCGTGGAGCGAAAATCTTGAGGAACCAACTTACCGACATCATTGATAGCTACGAGAGCGTAAACGGAGAGATCAAGATAGATATAAAACTGCCTCCATCCAAACCATGAAAAAGGAAAGGCTAATTCGATGAATTTCTGAAAGGCGCGATGGCCACGCACCTCAAAAGACCTTTGCGATACGTTGCCTCAAGAGTCTACTCCGGTTAGGATGTCAAAGAAGCAAAAAAAGCGAGCGGCCAAACTCGCGTTCAAGTACATACTCGCAAAAAACATTCGTCTAATCCTTAACCCAAACAAAAAACCCGGGCCGAAGCCCGGGTGACCGTGGTTGATCAAAACTTTATTCTTCTTCGCTATTCTTCTGCCACTCTTTTTGCCACTCCTGGCTTTGCTTCTCCCATTCTTTGCGTGCCTTCTCCGCTTCGCGACGAGCCTCTTCGATCTGCTTGCGCAATTCAGCTTTGTTCATCTCCAGCGATTTGCGCGCTTCGCGTTGCGCTTCCTCAACCTGCTTCTGGACTTCCGGACTATTCCAGGTCTTCGCCCATTCCTTTTGCGCCTCGGCAACAGACTTTTCTACCTGCGGACCGATCTGCGCCAGTTGGGCCTGCAGACCGCTGAGGTCGATATCTTCGCCAGGGTAGTACACCGCCGAACCCTGGCTGCGCTTCTCCGGTAGCGCGAGCGTCAAATTCTGCTCGCGCTTGTCCCGGATCACCGTTACCGTGGCCTTGCCGCCCTGCAGTTGGCGTATGGACTGATTCCAATCGTTAATGTCGTCGATGATTTCGCTGCCAACGCGTACGATCAAGTCTCCGGCACGAAAACCTGCCAGTTCGGCGGGGCTGTTCTTCTCCACCGAGCGGATCATCACGCCATGTCCCTCTTTGGATCCGAAGGCTTCAGCCATTTGCCGGGTGATCGGTTCGACTGTCAAACCGCTGCGGCGCGAACCCATGATCACCGCCGGCACATCGATTTCAGGCATCGGCGGAATCGTAATCTTCGGGATCACGATGTGACCGTTCCACTGCGGACGTGCCGCCAGCTTCACCTGAATATCCATCGGCTTTCCATCACGGTAGATCCCGAGCGTGACCGTGCTGTTCGGTGTCGTCTTGCGGATGAGATTTCGCAGCTCGAACGGATCGCCGACCGACTTGCCGTCGAACTTCACAATGACATCGCGCTCTTTCAACCCTGCCTTGCCTGCCGGAGCATCCTGGTCAACCATGGCAACTTCGACACCCTGATCATTGGGTAAATGCATCTGCGCGGCTATCTCCGGCGTTACATCGTGGGTGTCAATGCCCAGATAAGCCGCGCGTGATTCGCTGGCCACTCGCGGCGGGCGCGGTGGACGCGGAGCGCGCGGCGCCCGTGGAGTTGGCGGTGGTGTAGACGGCGTTGCCGGAACCTGCGGCGCTGCCGGAGTTTGCGGCGGCGCCGGTGGAGCTGGTATGTCCTGTGCCCATGCGAACGCTGCCAGGAGTGCTGTCGTTATGACTGCTTGTGTCGCTCTGTTCATTTTCGCTTCCTGACTAGAATTCGCCCCTTTTATCGTTTCGCCCGGCGGATATAGATGTTGCCGATGTTCGTTTCCAGCCTCAACGTCTGTCCTCCGCCGTTCAAACTACCCGTAGCTGTATAAGTTTTAGGACCGTATTCGCCGCCTTCCGCAGTAACCTTCAACTCTGGGAAGTCGGAATAAATCTTGTGACCGAATGCAGACTCGATTTCCGCCTGGACATTGAGTCTTATGTCCGATGCGATGTAGACGATCAAATCTCCGGCGGAGGTCTCCAGCGATGACGCCGCTTGAGGAGTACCGATCAGCTCCGCAGTAATGGACCCAGCACCGGTTTCGGCGCGGACGCCGTTGTAGAGCTTCCATAGCTCCAGGCTGCCACCGCCGGTCTCAACGCGCACAGGTCCCTTGGCGCTCGAGAGGTGAATGCTGCCGCCGCCGGTTTCGATGGTGGCCGGTCCATTGACATCGCCGAGATCAATGGCGCCCCCGCCCGTGCTCACGTGCGACGAACCGGAGCAATTCTCCACCTTGATCGATCCGCCGCCAGTCTCGATTTCCGCCATCGCAGCGTTGCCGATCCACACGGCGCCACCGCCGCTCTCGGCGTTGACTTTGGCACTCGTCGAGGCGACACGAATGGAGCCGCCGCCGGTCTTCAACGTAAGCTCACCATTGGCGTTACCGACATTGATGTTTCCGCCGCCGGTCTCCACCATCGAGACTGCGACGTTCTCCAGGTGCACTTCACCTCCGCCGGTTTCCGCTTCCAACCTGCCCGCCAGCCCGGAGACATTGATTCCGCCGCTATCACTGTTCAGTTTCACCATCTGCAGGCTGCGTGGAACGCTCAACTGGAAATCCACATTGAAGCGGCGCCCGCGGTGCTCTTCCCAACTGCCTTCAACGACGGCTATATCGCCGCGCCGTGCCGCCGTGACTCCGAACTGCTGGAATGTTTTGCGGGCATCTTCTTCCGAAGAACTGTACGAGTGCTTCTTGATGACAAACTTGATCTCAGAATCATTGCCGCCGCTGACTTGAATCGATCCAACGTCCGTGGTCACCCGTAAGCTGCGTGTTGCGGGTAACGATCCGGTAATCTCCTCTACCCATCCATTGCCGTCGCGATAGATCCGCGAGTTTTGCGCGAGCGCGGGTATCACGGCAATGACTGCCAGCACCAGTGCTATCGCGAATTGCTTGTTTCGTTTCAACGTAGTTTCTCCTGACTCCCCTTTGTCGCTTCACCCACATTTGCCAACCGCAGGCAGATATGGGGCACTGCTATCTCCCGATGCTGCTTTCGCAGGTGATCTGATGATCATCAGATCACCTGATGTGTTTAGTCGATCTCCGGCAGCGTGGCTAACATCGCCTGCGCCTGTCGCTTGATCGCCTGATCCTTGTCTTTCTCCGCCAGGTACTGCAACTCCATGCGAACGGCAGAATCGGCCCGCACCGGCTGCAACGTTTGTAACGCCAGCGAACGAACACCACCGTTACCATCGTGCAGCAGAACCTCAAGTACAACGTCGCGAACCGTTGCGTCGTCCTTCACATACGGTGTTAATGCGTCGAGGGCTTTCAACCGCACGCCGGGATTCGGGTCGTAGCGCAACGATGCCTTCAGGGCATCGCGAACCTTGCTGTCATCCGGCTGCTTGGTCAGCAGATCCACCGAGTTCACGCGGATACCGGTATTCATGTTGTTGCGCGCTGCATACAGCAGAAGCTGCTGGATTCGCTCGTCGTTCAGGTTTCCTTTCGCTGTCTGCGGCGTCAGCGTGTCGTACTTGATCGAAACCGTGTTGTTGTTCGGGTCCTGTTGAATCTCACGAATACCGGCAATGGACGCTTGAGTTGCAACAGCTTCAGGTCCAGGACCCAGCACAGGCTCAACAGTCGGGCGCTGCGCCAGTTTCCATGCCACTCCCGCTCCACCGGCAAATCCCACCATCAGGATCACCGCGGCGAGCGCCGGCGAGAACTTCATCGTGTGCAACATTGCAAAGGGATCGTAGAACCAGCGCTTCCAACCGCGCTCCTGTTGCGCGATCTCGAGCTGTTCCTGGAGCTTCATGCGCGACTCCGCCAGGAAGCTCGGCGAAGGCTCCAACATCGGCGCTGCCGACATGACCTCGCGCAATCCCTTCAGTGCACGAACTTCTTCGGCGCAGTTCGCGCAGCGATTCACGTGCTGCTCGAACTCGAACCGCTGATCGTCGGGCAATTCGTCGTATGCGTAAAGGAACGCGTTATCTTTGACCCATTCACAATTCATGACTTCTTCCTATCTCATTTCCGCCAACGAACTTCTTAACTTCTGCGTTGCACGGAACAACGTATTCTTTGCGGTCTCTTCGGTCGTGCTCAACATTTCGCCGATGGTCCGCAGCTTTAGTCCCTGGTAATGCTTCAACTCGAACACCATGCGCTCGCGCTCGGTGAGCCGCGACAGAGCTTTGCCGATCTTGCGGCCCAGTTCGCGGCGCATCAGGTCCTTCTCCGGGTTGTGCGCCGCACGGTCGTCGCTCACGGTATCGAGCAAACTGAACTCTTCGCCATTGGAGTCGCTCACGACTGGCGATTCTTCTTTGCGAACTTGTTTCTTGCGCAGGTGATCGAGGCAGAGATTGGTAACGATGCGGTAAATCCAGGTGTAGAAGGAACACTCGAAACGGAAGTTCCCGACGCTCTTGTAAGCTTTCAGGAACGCTTCCTGGTAGATGTCCTGCGCATCGTCGGGCGATCCCGTCAGGTGCAGCGCCAACCGCAACACTTGCTGGTCGTACTGGCGGATCAGTTCCTCGAAAGCGCGGTGGTTTCCGTTCTGCGCTTCGCGGATCAGATTGGTGTCGTCGACTCTACCTGTCGTCTGCTGTCCTGGCATTCGCCCTCGGGTTATCGAAGCATCACCACTGGCATGTACCTTGGAAACGCCTCCAAGCGCCACCTGCATCGTTAATACGTCGGCCGCCATGGTGCTGTTTCACCCGTCCTCATAATCAGGCTCTCGTCGCTCTGTGTGGCCTCATCCACTTGCCTGGCCGGGAGCCTAATCTCTTGCCTGCAACGACTTAGACGGGGTACTGGCTGAAGGGTGAGCAATTATAGGACTCCGCAGGGACGGGATGTAATCTCGGGCATCGGGGACGAAATTCGAATCCCTAAGTAACTCAAAATGAGTCAGTTAACTTGGTGTACCAAGCTTAGAAGAAACCTCCCCAAGCGACCTAACCGAATGAAATTAGGACAGACCGAAGTGCGTTGCTGCATGAACGGTGCAGAACAGGCAGAACTCATGCTTCCGTTCGCGATTCGGCCCGGATCTCTTACGAATCGCCGATGACCGATTACTGCTGCGCTGGAAAATGGCTGCTGGCAACCGCGCATCACTGATGCCATGGCATGATTACCAAAGACGTACCTTGGCGACCTGGATCACAACAAAACGGCTACTTTCAAGATAGAATCGGCGCACTTTTAAGCTTTGAGAGGTCCGCTTGCGAGTAAGCCGGTTTGTCCTCACATTTGCCATCTTTGCGTGCATAGCCGCCTATGGGCAGGATTCTTCAGACGACGGCGTCGTAAAAGTAATGAAGCAGGAACTGACGCGTTCCTTTGACGCACTGAAGAAGACTCCTTTCCCGCCGTACTTTTTGTCGTACCAGTTGACCGACAATCGAGCGATCAACGTGGAAGGCAACTTCGGAGCGCTAACAGGAAGCTCCGACCGCACGACGCGCTTGCTGGATCTTGACCTGCGCGTTGGCGATTACAAGCTCGATAACACCCACAAGCTCGAAGGGCGTGACAGCTTCGAACCGCAAAGCTTCGGAGATGTTTCCGCGACGGTGCCATTAGAGAACGACGCGGACGGGCTTGCCGTCGCACTCTGGCTCGCAACGGACCACGACTACAAGGAAGCGGTACAACGCTTTCAGGCGGTGAAGACCAGCGGCAATCTGCGCAAGACCGACGGCACGGACAAGAGTACTGAAGGTGATTTCTCGAAAGCGACGCCTTCGGTTTACTCCGAGCCCGTTGCAGACTTCAGCTTTGATCGCACAGAGTGGGAGGCCAAGGTTCGTAACTTCAGCCGGCCTTTTGCTAACTATCCCGATATCATCAACGGATCGGTAACCACCACGGCGGAGATCGAGACTCGCCGCTACGTTAACAGCGACGGCAGCTCGATACGCATGTCATGGCCCTTCTATCGGGTGATGGTTTCGGCGTCTATCCGCGCAAGCGATGGCGAGATACTGCCTCTTTACCGCGACTGGATGTCGTTCTCACCTCAAGGTCTGCCGAGCGACGAAGACGTGAATAAGACCGTCGCCGACATGATTACGACTTTGCTGAAGCTGGCGAAAGCGCCGGTAGAAGAACCCTATACCGGCCCGGCGATCCTCTCCGGACGCGCGGCGGCGGTGTTCTTCCACGAAATCTTCGGCCACCGCATCGAAGGTGATCGCCTGAACGACGATGACGATGCCCAGACCTTCAAGAAGCGCATCAATCAGCCCGTGCTCCCGTCGTTTTTGTCGGTATATTCCGACCCCACGCTGAAGCGCATTGGCAACACCGAACTCGTGGGTTATTACCAGTTTGATGATGAAGGCGTAAAGGCGCACCGCGTTACTGTCGTACAGAACGGGATCTTTAAGAGCTTCCTCACATCACGTACGCCTATCACGGGCTTCCCGGAGTCGAATGGCCACGGCCGCCGCCAACAGGGACATGCCGTCGAGGCGAGACAATCCAACCTGGTCGTTGAAGCGAGCAAGACGGTATCCCGTGAAGAACTGAAGAAGAAGCTCATTGCTGAAGTCAAAGCGGCGAAGAAACCGTACGGATTGCTCTTCGACGACATCCAGGGCGGATTCACCTTCACGCAACGTGCTATTCCCAACGCATTCAGCGTAAATCCGACCGTCGTGTACCGGATCTATCCCGATGGCCGTGAAGAACTGGTCCGGGGACTTGATCTGATCGGCACGCCTCTGATCGCGTTCAGCAAGATCTCCGCGGCCGACGATCAGCCTGCTGTTTTCAACGGAGTATGCGGCGCTGAGTCAGGATGGGTTCCCGTGTCGGCGTCTGCCCCCGGAATCCTGATTGACCAGATCGAAGTGCAGCGCAAAGAGAAATCGCAGGAACGGCTGCCCATCCTGCCCGATCCCAGCCATCATGCCCCGGAAACCAAGGCCGGCAACTAAGGAGATCCGATGAAAACGACAGTGCGAATTCTCATGTTGCTGGCGCTCAGCGTTGTGCCGGCCCTCTGCGCAGACGACGTAGTGATGAAGGCAATGCACGATGAACTCGATCGCTCCATGCAGCAACTGCATATGCCCGACGTCGATAAGCCGTACTTCATCGCGTATCGCGTGAACGATACAGACAGCGTTATCGTAGGCGCGACGCTCGGAGATCTCACCGCCTCCGACCAGGAACGCTCGCGCAATCTGAACATCGAATTGCGTGTCGGCGACTACTCGGTTGACAACACCAATTTCATTTCCAGAAAGAGCCGGTTTTCACGCTTGTTCTCCGGATCGCGTCAGTTGCCGCTCGACAATGACTACGACCAGATTCGGCGTGCCGTCTGGCTCGCCACCGACGCTGAATACAAACGCTGTGCCCAGGAACTCTCGAACAAGAGATCGGTATTCGAGAATCGCAAAGGAAGCTCTGACCTGCCTGATTTCACCAAGCAGGAAAAGGTGAGCATCAGCGCCGAGCCGGCGCCGGTAAAGTTCGATGTGAAAGCGCTCGAGAAACTGGCGAAGGAAGTCTCCGCAGAATTTCGCGGTTCGCCGGAGCTGCTGAAATCCGACGTCCGCATCGCCGCGCGTAATCTGTACAGCCGATACGTGAACAGCGAAGGCAGTTCCTACACCGAAGCTGAACCTCTGACGACCCTCACCGTTGCTGCTGAGGCGCAGGCTGCCGATGGACAACCGCTGAAGGAAGCCTTCGACGTTATCGTCACCTCGCCTGATGGCCTGCATAAAGATGAAATCATCGCCCGTACCAGGAAGTTGATTGCGCGTATCAAAGCGCTCCGTACGGCGCCGATGGTTGAGCGTTACAACGGCCCCGTGTTGTTCGAGGGTCAGGCCGGACCGCAAGCCTTCGCGCAGGTGTTTGCCCCTGCACTTGTGGCGGCCCGAATCCCTGCCAGTGATGACCCGCAATTTGAAGGCGGATTCCAGCAGTTCCTTACGCAGATGGGAGGAGGCTCGCTTGCCGATCGACTTGGTGGCCGAGTCCTGCCTGACGGCTTTGATGTTATCGATAAACCGCGCGAGAAAACCTTAACGCAGGTAGAGCTGATCGGCCACTCCGAAGTCGACGACGAAGCCGTAGCTACGAAAGAGACCGTCCTTGTGCAGAAAGGAATCCTGAAGACGCTGCTCTCGACGCGTGTGCCGTCCGCGGATGCAAAGATCAGTACCGGCAGCCGCCACGGCATCGGCGCTTCGCCAACCAATCTCTTCCTGGTCTCGCAAAAGACGCAGTCCGAAGAAGATCTTCACAAGCAGATGATGGCAATTGTGAAACAGCGTGGCCTCGAGTACGGCATTGTCGTGCGAGATCTTGGAGGCATGGGGCTGAGTTGGGTTGGCCGCCTGGGAGGCATCGCCGGCCAGTTCGCCAATCTTAACGCCGGAGAAGTTGAGGCCTATAAGGTCTATCCGGATGGCCGGGAAGAACTCGTTCGAGGGATTGAGTTTGCTCCATTCCTGCCGGGCAACTTCAAGGATGTGCTGGCTGTGGGCGACAAACTCAATATCTACACTGGCCCCTTCATCCCGATGACCGGCGCGGTTCTCATGGGAATTGGGGGCGCTCCTATACCCAATGGCGATCCGTTCCGCATGGTCTCGTACGTCGCGCCGTCGTTACTGTTCGAAGAGGTATCGCTGAAGAAGACAAGCGGTGCGGCGCCCAATCCACCCGTGGCATCTTCGCCGATGGTGGCAGGCAAATAACGTCAGATTGCATCTAAGGGACTTTGGACAGCGAACGTGAGGGTGAGTCTTGGCTGAAGAACCTAATAGTGCACTCCGTAAAGTATTGCCGTTTACGACGGTCGGCGTCATTCTGGCGGCGATCTATGTGGGGTACATCTTCTATTCGCGATGGTCGGAGAATCGCGAGGCGCAGGAACAAGCGCGCCAACACGAGATCGCCGAAGCGCAGAAGACAGTGGAAGCCTACGGCGGCGGACATGTGAAGGTGCTGAACTTCACAATTGGGCCCAGCGTGATTCAACGCGGCGAGAAGGTCACGATTTGCTATGGAGTTTCCAACGCGAAGACGGTGACGATCGAACCGAAGCCGCAAGGGGAAACCTGGCCATCCATTTCGCGGTGCGTCGAGGCGAGTCCAACCAAAGACACGACCTATACGATCACAGCAGCCGACGAAAAGGGTCAGACGGATTCGAAGACGCTTGCCATCAAGGTCCACTAACAGGAAAGCTGGCCGGAAGCTTTGCCGGCCTTTGCCCTGTGATGCACATCACATGTGTTTGTGCGCTTCTTAGCCCTGCCGGAGGCGTTCCGGGATGCTACATTGGAAGGTCATGTCAGCTCCTGAGTCTCTGTTCGTAAAGGCCTGCAAAGGCCTGCCCACGCCGGTCACACCCGCCTGGTTTATGCGCCAGGCAGGCCGGTACATGGCGGAGTATCGCGCGATCCGCAAACACCATTCGATTGTCGAAATCTGCAAGACGCCAGCGCTGGCAGCGCAGGTAACGATCGAGGCCGCAGAAATTCTCAAGGTAGACGCGTCCATTATCTTTGCCGACCTGCTCTTGCCGCTTGAGGTGATGGGTTTGCCCTTCCGGTTTGAAGCCGGCGAAGGTCCGGTGATCGAACGGCCCGTGCGTAACGGTTCCGATGTGGCGGCACTGCGCACCGATCGGGCCGCCGATCTTGGCTATGTCGCGGAATCAATTCGACTGGTGACCAAGCACTTCGGTGATACGCTGCCGTGCATCGGCTTCTGCGGAGCGCCGTTCACGCTGGCCAGTTACATGATTGAAGGCGGCGGATCACGCAATTACGTCCACGCCAAGAAGATGATGTATCTGCAGCCGCGCGTGTGGGACGAGCTGCTGGAGAAGCTCGTCAGCGTGCTTGCCGAATACACGCTGGAGCAAGTTCGGGGCGGCGCCGACGTGATCCAGGTTTTCGATAGCTGGGTGGGCTGCCTCAGTCCGGACGATTACCGCCGTTACGTTCTGCCGCGCACGACTGAACTCGTACAGGCGCTGAAAAAGAGCGGAGCGCCTGTGATCTACTTTGGCACGGACAGCTCAACGTTGCTGACATCGATGCAGGAGACGGGCGCCGACGTGATCGGACTCGACTGGCGTATCCAGCTTGATGATGGTTGGAAGGCGCTCGGGCATCGCACTGCTGTGCAGGGAAACCTCGACCCTGTAGCGCTTTTTGCCAGTCAGAACGAAATTCGCGCCAAGACCAAGGACATTCTTGATCGAGCAGCCGGACGCCCGGGACACATCTTTAATCTTGGTCATGGTATTTTGCCGGAGACTCCGGTGGAGAACGTGAAGGCTCTGCTCGAGATGGTGCACGAGCTGTCGGCGCGAACCGTAGCGCAAGGTGTGTAGTGGGATTTTAAGTACTGGTTGCTAAATGGTGAGTGCTGTTTCCAAATCGAAACAGGCAGTGCTGCTCCTTGCGCACGGCAGCCCTGAGCGCGTCGAGGATATCCCGGAATTCCTGCGCAATATTACCGGCGGCCGGCCCTTGCCCGAACCCATTGTCAAAGAAGTCCAGCATCGGTACGGACTGATTGGAAGCTCGCCGCTGACGCGCATCACAATGCAGCAGGCTACTGCCGTCGAACACGAACTTGGTCTGTGCACGTACGTGGGAATGCGCAACTGGTTGCCGTTCACCTCGACGGCGATCGCGCAGATGCAGGAAGACGGTGTTGAGCGCGCCGTGGCCATCTGCCTTGCGCCCCATAACTCGCGAACTAGCGTAGGCCTCTATCGCAAAGCTATTGGCGACGCTCCCTTCCCGATCGATTTCGTCGAGAGCTGGCACGACCATCCGTTGCTGATCAAG
>CAYWSM010000108.1:0-8926 GCA_964460935.1 uncultured Terriglobales bacterium
GTTTGAAATCCTTTGTTTTCTATGTTATTCCAGAGAAACTTATTGCACTCCTCCAGCCGAGGTTAATGGGATGGCATCCACGGTTTGGAAGGGACACCTTACATTTGGTCTGGTTTCTCTTCCAGTGAAACTCTTCAGTGCAGCTCGCGGCGAAACCGTCAGCTTCAATCAGCTCCACAAAGACGACCACTCGCGGGTCAAGCAAGTCCTCTTCTGCCAAGTCGAAGATAAGCCCGTTCCCCGTAGCGAATTGGTCAAGGGCTACGAGTACGAAAAGGACAAATACGTCGTCATCGACGAAGAAGACATTAAGAAGGCCGCGCCCGCGACTGCCCGCACGATGGAGATCCTCGAGTTTGTCAAAACCTCTGAGGTCGATCCCGTCTATCTCGAGAGTTCGTACTACATGGCTCCTGACGAAGCTGGCGAAAAACCGTATGCCCTGCTCTTCGAGGGCCTCCGCCGCAGCGGATACGTTGCTCTGGCCAAGATTGCGATGCACAACCGCGAGCACATCGTGGTCATTCGACCGGGTGCCAAGGGCATGATCCTGCACACGATGTACTACGCCGACGAAGTGCGCGCGATGGAAGAGTTCCGCACCGACACGACGCTCATCAAGGACAAGGAACTCGAACTGGCGAACACGCTGATTGAATCTCTTTCAGCCCCGTTCGAACCAGAAAAGTACCAAGACACCTATCGCGAAAACCTGATGGCTCTCATCAAAGCCAAGGTGGAAGGCAAGCAGCTCGTCGAAGCGCCGACGACCGAGAAGCTCGCGCCAGTGGTCGATATCATGGAAGCGCTGAAGATGAGCCTCGCGCAGGGAAAGAAGCCACCGCAATCGACGAAAGCCGCCAGCATCGCCGCTTCCGCGGAAGAACCAGCGAAGCCCAAGAGGGCACGCAAGACCTCAGCCGGATAACTTATGTAGCACAGCCATTCCTGGCTGTGCGGTTCTTAGGGGTAACTTATGAACTGCGAAGTCAGCCGCTCAACTGGATCCGATCCCACCGGAGAATGGGCCGTCGAATGTGGCGCCGAAGGCGAATACTGCCCCACTTGCGAAATCGTGGTCTGCCCCTACTGCCACAAGGTGATCGCCAGCGATCTTCACTATCTGAATCAGCTCAAGAAACCGCCGGTGCCAATCTCCGACTCGGAAGCGCGCAGGAAACTCGGCTAGATTCCCCAACCAGAAATTCAGTTCGGCGGCTGCCCTGATCCCGGTGGCTGAGGCGGATTGGGGTCCGGATAGTTCGGCCCAGTCTGCGTAGGTCTGCCTTGCGGAGTCGGTTGTTGCCCAACCTCTTCTCCAGGCCGCCGCAAAGTCGGCCTTGGACCCGAGCTCTGCTCTGTCCCAGTAGCTGCGGGTTGACTCTGTCCCGGTGTTTGAGGAGGACCCGCTGGCCCCGGCTGACCTTGCTGTTGCGCCACTTCCGGCTGCTCCGGTTGCACCATGATCTCTTTTTCAGTCCGCACCATCTTGGTGCCATCAACCTTCATGGTCTCGACACGCACCACCTCGTCGCCAACGAAGCGAATGAACTCCACATCTTGTGGCGGCGCGCCGTAGATCCACTCTTCGTAATCGGTGTCGCCGTCTTTATCGCGATACTTCTGTGGCGGACGCCCCTTCGCGTACGTCACCATCTCCCGGTTCATTCCCACTAGCACTTTGTGATCGGCAATTGCCTGCTTCGCCTTCGGCGGGATCGTGTCCAGATACGCTTCAGTGGCCGACTTCGCGCTGAAGTTAATGATGGGATCGAGTATCTGCTTCAACTGTTGTGGCGTGGCCTGCGGAACATACTTGTCGAACACCAGTTCGAGATATGAGCCGTGAATATTGGTGGAGTCGTCCGGCTGTCCAGGTTGAACTGCTCCACCTGCGCCAGCAACCTGTATGTGCTCGTACCACTTCTTTTTCTTCTCGGGACCGCCATTGATCTCGAAGATGATGGACTTGTCCTTGAACTTCACCGCAGTGATATGGGCTCTTTCGCCGGTTTTTACCGCAGGCCCATAAACGCCCAACATCTCCTGAAGTTGTTCGTCCGTGGGTTTCACCAGTTGGCCTTGGGCGTTGATCGTCAAACCCGTCTTGCCAAAGGGAAACGGCTTACGCGCATAGCCGAGTTCGGCCGTCATGCCCCGGATGATCTCCAGCTTGCCCATGTTGTCGAGCTTCTTATCCGGAAGCACAACTGGCTTCTTCTCCTCCGATTTCTGCACGTTCAACTGGAAGGAATCTGTTTTCTGCGCGGGAGGTGGCGTGTTGCTGGTTTGGGCAAAACTGAAACTGCTGGAGAGGACGAGCGCCGAAAATAGGCCGAGAATGCGCGTCGTGGTCATGATGGTCCCGAGGAGGTCTGCGCTGATTATATGTCTACTTGGGCGCATTGGAACCCAATACCTGCCCAGGCTTCCCCTTTATGGCTGGGATTCAGCTCAGATTCTCTCAGAGGGTTGGATGCTCGGCAGAATGGACTCGTGCACCTGGGGCGCAGGTGGTTCAGCGGGAACAGGCTTTACAAATAGGAGGACATAAGCCAAGCCAAGAAGAGCCAGCAGGGTGCCTATGAAGCCGCCCTCCAATCCGTAGCTACCACCCAGGAACCACTCTGGACCGCGAACTTTGGCCTTCACCAGCAGCGAGAATTGCGTGATCCCGCTGACCGGAAGCCCGAAGACCAGGCCCAACGTGAAGTTCCATGCGAAGTGCAGTCCCCACGACAACCAGAGGGCGCGCGTACGCAGATACGCTATCGCCAACACGATTCCGATCAGCAGCGTGTTAATGAACGCAAACACCTGAATCGCGCGGCTGTCGGAAACATGTGGGTTCCTCAAATGCAAGAAACCGAATAGCGCCGAAAGCACGAGAATCGCACCGACTTTGCCAATGGCTTCCACCAATCGCTGGAATGGGTAACCGCGAAACATCAACTCTTCGGCCATTGCGCCCGTCAGCAGGACAAAGCCAACTAACAACGGCAATTCCAGAGTCCGCGGCGTTAGGACGATCCTGGTGATGTGGTAGTTGAAGAAGATGGCGATGATCACGATCGCCAGAAAGATCAGCACGAAGCCGAGAATCGCGCCAGTCAGGGCTTGTCGAAACCACTTCCGCCGAGGAAGCCCGAGATAGCTCCACACGCTGACCTCGGGCTGGTCGAAGATTTTCGCCATTCCGACGAAGGCCGCCAGTAGCAGAACCATCAGCAGGGAGCGATAGATGATCTCTTCCACTACCGTACGGCCGCTCGCGACGGTAGCCCCAAAGGTTCCTGCGATGTAGTTCGCGATGAAAACGACGAAGACAGCAAAAGCGAATCGCCAACCGACGCGGAGGCGTCCGTCATCAAGCAGGAACAGGTTCATTCTCCGCCGTTCATACCGCAGCAGCTTTCACCGCTTGCAACTTCACCGTGAGTCCATCCGTCGAAACGCGGCACGGCAGCACCTCGCCGCCGTTGATCTTCAGCGCTTCCACAACCCGATCGCGAGCGCCATCTTTCACCATAAAGATCACGCACCCTCCGCCGCCTGCGCCGCAGACTTTAGCAGCGCGGCCTCCGGTCTTGGCGGCAACAGCGATCAATCGATCAATCAGCGGCGTCGAGATTCCCTCATGATTGCTGCGACGCAATTTCCATTCTTCCCGCAGCAGGTGGGCAACCTCGTCCCAGTCAGCTTTCTTCAGTGCCTGATGCATCCCTTGCGCAATCTCGGAGATGGTCTCAAAGTTCTTCACGACCTTCTTGTCGCCATTGATATGCGCCTTGAACACTTCCCAGTTATTGATTCCCGATTGCCGCGGCGCTCCCGTATAGACGATCAAAAACCGCTCGTCGATTTCGCGCGCCGGAACCTCAATCGCTTCCCGTTTGATCCCCGCGGGAGACAGGTGAATGGCACTGGCGCCGCCGTAGAGTGCGGGATAGTAATCCTGGCATCCAGTGGGAACGTTGATCAGTTGCGCTTCGACATTCTGGGCAATGACACGCATCTCTTCGTGCGACATCTTCTGGCCGGTGAGCTTGGCCAGTGCCGCGGTGGTCGCGATCATCAACGCCGACGATCCGGAGATTCCCGCGCCCGCCGGCGATTGCGAATCGGTCTCGAGCGTGAATCCACCGGAAGGTTTGAAGAACTTCACCAGTTGTGCCGCCAGTTCATGCTTGTGGGACTTGGCGGAGAGCAATTCATCGAGATTGGCAAACGAATCTTCCTTGCGCGTGTCGAGCGAATGGAGGTGAATTGCCTTGCCACCATTCGGCGTAATGCGGCACGTGGTGTAAACCGTCAATGCGAAGTTGACGGTCACGGCGCCGGGATGGAAGAGGTATAACGGCCAGAGGTCGAGCGTTCCGCCTGCCAGGTCCGCTCGGCACGGTGCCTGCGCAACAATCGTTTTAGGTTCGATTCGGGAAGAGCCCTGCGATGAGTGCATTTTATGTTTTTATCACGTTAGGGCGAATTTCGGTGTGAGGCAAAACCCGGATAAGAATTAGTAAGCGGTTAATCAAAGACGCTCTTCCAATCATTAAGATTAGCCGACGGAAGTACTTTATTAACTTACCAATTTACTCATTTACTAACTCTACGACTCTCTCGTACTTCCATCCCGGCCTCCCAAAGACGTACTGCCAGCGCTCTCGCCAGTCCTTGGCTGAAGCGACGTCGCGGGCGATCTCAACCCATTCGTGGAAAGCGATTCGGATGGGATTGTACGTCTCAATATTCTTGGTCAGGCCATAAACCGGCGGATCTGCGGGATCTTCGGCAGCAAAAGTGCCAAACAGCCGGTCCCAGATGATCAGCGTTCCCCCGTGATTCTTGTCGAGATAGCGGGCATTTACCGCATGATGCGCTCGATGATGAGCCGGGGTGTTCAGCACCCATTCCAGCGGACCTATATTCCGGACCAGTTCGGTATGGATCCAGAACTGGTAAAGCAGGCTGATGGCCTGCATCGTCAGGGTCATCACCGGCGGAAAACCGACCAGCGGCAGCCATATCCAGAAGACGAACGAGTAAAGTGATCCGGTCCACGTCTGGCGCAGCGCGGTACTGAGGTTGTACCGCTGCGACGAGTGATGGACGACATGCGACGCCCACCACAGCCGGCACTCATGGCTGGTCCGATGGAAGACGTAATAGCTGATCTCGTCGCCGAAGAACGCCAGAATCCAGGCCCACCATGTGTACCCAATGTGGAAGATCGCAAACTTGTGGACCCAGGTGAAGATGACAAACACCATCGCCTTCGAGAAGAGCCCGACAATCACGTTGCCGATTCCCATTGTGAGGCTCGAAATCGTGTCCTTGAACTCGTACACGTCGCGCTTCATCAGCGCGGCGGTTATGGCCTCGGCAAGCAAAAGGAGCAGAAATCCGGGAATGGCGTAGGCGATGATGTTGGCAGGCATTGACTTGCTACCCCACGAACGGAGGCTAGTTTATGCCGGAGTTGGACGGTTAGCTATAAGGGTTAGCTTTTACCTTCCGGAGTAGCTGATTTTTCACCCGGAAGTCGCATTCCGACAGTAACTATCCGGTCCCCCGAAAACCAGCTCTCATTGCCCCGCCCCGTGGTACGCTTTCAGGCATCTTGTAACGAAGGAGGTTGTATGGTCCAGAAACTCACGAAGCCCTCCCCACGGATGCTTCCTATTCTGTTCGCGGTCCTCAGCATCACGTTGCTGTTTGGCACAATGGCGTTCGCCGGCGACAAGTCACCGCAGACTGTAACCGGTTGTCTCCAAAAAGGTACTGAAGCCACAGGCTTCTACATCATCGACGCAAACAACACTCATTGGGAGCTCTACCCGGCTGAGAATGTCTCCCTTGCCGACCATGTTGGTCACACGATTACCGTGACTGGCCCCATCGTGAAAAGAACGGAAGCCCAGGAAAAGGTGAGCCAGCCTTTCGAAAAGAAGGAAATTGGCGCCGGCGGGCACCACGACTTGCAGGTGTCTGACGTGAAGATGGTCAGCGAATCCTGCAGCAAATAAACAACTTCAATAACAGTTCTTCCACAGGGTGGGTTCTGCCGCTTGCCGGCGCCCACCCTGATGAGTTAGTAGCTCTCTGTCGTTCTCTTCTCTCCGTTCTTCTCTGTTCTCTGCGTTGAATAACGGCTGCTCACACACCCAGAACCTATGGGATAACGATTCCCATTTTGGAACTCTGCTGTCAATCCCCTCTGATGTCACAAATCACTCCTAACCTGCTCGTTACAAAGAAAATATAAATTTCTCGAGTTTGGCAGTAAAACCACCGCCAAGGCGCATACTAATAATTAGAGGGGAATAGGCAGTTTTTCTGGGAACAGCCGGTGAACCGGAAGCAATGATCAATCGAGGAAATCAGCACCATTAACTGCAACACAAACATCGCGCAACGGCCGACTCACAGCCAATTTCGTCGAAGTCCAATAGTATGAATATTTTCCCGTTAACTCTTGCGTTTGCCTGTACTTGCCCAAAAATCTGCTCCTATGTTCTTGATTCTGCTGATCCACCCGGGATAAGGGTATATCTCCGCCCGGATTACATGCTGGTAAACACCTTTGACCCTAGCTCTAGTAATTTCTGCGTGTGGGAATCGGGTATTTGGCGCAATCGTGTGCGCGGAATGCGTTTCGCACTTCGTTGACACTCAGACCTGCCGATAGACGTAGGCTCCAATTACAACGCGAGCAGATTGCAATGGAGCCGACGCGTTCGAGTGTCCGCTGCTGCTGGTGAACTTTGTGTTCCTGCGGCATCGTGCGAATGAAAAAGGGGGAATGTTCGCTGCGGCGCGGAATCACTCCCCGTCCAAAGAAAAGAAAGGAGATTTCTGGAATATGCAACAGAAACAACTACGGCACAAATAGTACTTGGCGGCTTGGAACTACGCTCCCTTAGCCCCGGAAGCCGTAAACCAGGGGAGCAAAAGAGAGTCTTCGTTATCGTGATCACATCGAATGGCAACATGGGACACAACCTGCAGGAGACCATTGCCCTGCTCAGCCGGACCCCGGCGACCCTCGATATCTGGTTGAGAGGACTTCCGGAAATATGGACCAACCGTAGCGAAGGTGAGGGGACCTTCACCGCTCTCGACGTGGTCGGACACCTGATCTATACCGACCGGGAGGACTGGCTTCCGCGGGCACACAAGATTCTCGAATTCGGTGAGGCGCAGCCGTTCGATCCATTCGACCGGAAAGGACACGTGAAGGAAAGCGCGGGCAAATCACTGGACCAGTTGCTGGACGAGTTTACGCAGGTCCGGGCGGAGGCGCTGGACCATCTACGATCATTCAACCTGCAGCCCGAGGATCTGGAGCGGCGGGGACGGCATCCGGCCCTGGGAGCGGTGACAATGTCGGAACTGCTGGCTACCTGGGCTGGGCACGATCTAACACATTTACACCAGTTATCGAGGATTATGGCATCTCAGTATCGCGAGGCCGTTGGGCCGTTCGCTGACTATCTGGGAGTAATGAAGTGCGGAGGACACGGGACCTAACCAGCTAATCGGCAATGCCGCTGGAATCTCCACTATGTTTAGGCTACTGACACTTGCGGCGAAACCGGTGCGACCCCGGTCATCCAGCCTGATGCGGTATGTCCGGCATCTGGGGCTGCCGGGACTGTTTCTGCTCGCGATCATGGACAGCACGCCAATTCCGACGCTCGGCGGTGTGGATATTCTGCTGGCAATTTTGGCGGCTCGCCACGTGGAGCCGTGGTGGACGTATGCAATGGTAGCCAGCGTCGGGTCGGTAATCGGGGCTTACATTACATTTCATGCTGCTCGTGTTGGTGGCGCTGACTACCTGCGCAAGAAATTCGGAGAACAGCGGGTCACAAACTTTCTAATGCTATTTGATAACTGGGGCACAAGCGCTCTGGTGGTCACCGCTGCGGTGCCGTTTCCCTTTCCAACCAGTGCATTTTTTGCCGCGGCGGGTGTGCTGGAGTATCCGGCACGAAAGTTTCTGGCCGTGGTGGCAGCGGCGCGTGGCGCGCGCTACTTAACCATTGCTTTAGTTGCATTCCATTATGGACGGCACTTTATCCGTGCGTTAAGGAATCCTGCTCAGTACTACGGATGGCTGATCGCGGTCGGCGCCGCTATTGTGCTGTTGATCGCAACGGCAGCATTGGTACAAAAGAGACTGACAGAGAACTACCCCACTCAAGCGAAAGAGGCTTGAATGGGGTGCCAATGGAAACCGTCAAAATGAAACAAGAGCTCTGGTTAGTGTTTATGCCACATCCCGATTGTCGTCGTTTTGGTATTCCTCCGGGACATCGTCTTCGGGCACTTCACGAGTTCTAACTTCCTCGATATCCGCGTCCGGCGCGTCTTCTACGCCCTCGACGGCATTGGCTTCAAAGGAATTCCCTTCCTCCGCCAGTTCTTCCACGCTCTCGGAATCGGCATCGGCCAGGTTAGAGATTTGCTGGGTATCGCCGGACTGTCCGGCCTCATTTGTTTCCTGCTCGTTGCGAGTTCGTTTGGCCATATGGTCGCTCCCACATGATCAGATGCAGTGCGAGCGCCAAAGGAGCTGCGATCGACTGATTTCACCAAGCTTTCATAAACAGAAATACGGGCAGCAAAATGCAGGCAGGCCAGCCGGACCGAGCACCTTACAACAGAATTCCCTGTCTTCAACAAAATTTTATTCTTGTTACGAAAATGGAACACCAGCGTTATTGACAACGGAGTGATTGCAGGCGATTCTTGGGGGTCAAATGTCGCGGCTGCCATCCCACGATCAACCAACCGAACGGCGAGAACGCCAGCGTTACCCCCTGCGACTTATGCTCGATGTGCATTGCGTGCAGCAGAATGCCCTGAAGGCGGTATCTCGTGATGCGAGCGAAATAGGCATTTCCTTCTTCTGCGATCAGGC
>CAYWSM010000109.1:0-13352 GCA_964460935.1 uncultured Terriglobales bacterium
GGAGAGTGCTTCGACACCTTGCGCTTGTTGTAGAACGCCGCATCTTCTTCCTGCAGGTGGCCGGAATCTGGCAGCAAAATGGAGCAGAGATCGATGGTTGCCGGAGTAGCGTAAATCGGACCACGGTAGCCCTGTTTCACCAGTCGGGGAATCCAGCCGGAGTGGTCGAGGTGGGCGTGCGTGAGGATCACGGCGTCAATCTGGTTGGCCGGGATCGGCGGGCTCTGCCAGTTCCGTTCGCGCCACTCTTTTTGTCCTTGAAAAAGTCCGCAGTCGATCAGCACCTGTAAACCAGGCTTGCCGCTTTCGTCATCGGCGGTGTTAATGAGATGTTTCGATCCGGTAACTACGCCGGCGGCACCAAGAAATTGTAGATAGGGCAAAAGTCACCTCGGGCCTGATGAAACGGTGATTGTATATGTTCGGTGCGTTGAGGGAAAACGCTAAGCTTTTCAAACCCAGACGTTAGGGATTTGTTGTGTCGCCTGCGGGTGCAGACGACCCGGCGATGCGGGCTTCCTGCGACCGATCAAACTGTTCATCGACGACAGCGAGGTAGGCGGCGATCAAGCGGTAACTGTCGTAATACAAGTCAGGATGGACGGCCTTTATGTTGTCCCGGTCCGAATGGAGTACAGCCAGCGTTTTCTGATCGACGGAATGAATTGTGGTGCGAGGGATTCCCGCCGCGGCAAACGATTCGGAATCGGCGGTCCCAACCTTTTCCACATTCACGGCTTTCAGGTCGATTTTCATCGCCTGGGATACAGCGGCCAATTCGTTGAGCAATTTGGGATCGGAATGTGAGGCCCAAACCTCGGTCGGATTCATGCCGAGGCATTCGAGATTGATCATCTCTTTGGCGTGAATGCGAGCGTCGCGCGACATCTCTTTCACGTAGTATCGCGACCCGACGAGACCCTTCTCCTCGTCGGCGAAAGCAATAAAGATGAACGTGTGGCGGCGCGGCAAAGTGTTCAGGCTTTCGTAAAGCGTCGGCAGCATGGAAGCGCCGCTCCAGTCATCGACGATGCCTTTGCCAAGCGAAACCTTATCAAGGTGACCGCCCACGATGATCGCGTCAGGTGAACTGCCTGGCAGCGTGCAGATCACGTTGGCGAGATTGGAATGCTTCACCGGCTGCAACTCGGCCTTGCAACCGACATCGGCAAACATCTTTACCAGCGACTGCTCACGGTCTTGGTTCTTCAGCGGAGCGGAAGCGAGGCGCTCCATCACTTTCTCCTGCGGGACAGGATGAAAGCGTATCTGCGCTGCGGCAGGCGACAGAAGCAGGAACAGTGCGATGATGGAGCGGATCACAGACCTATTCTATCTGCATCGTAACGGCAGATCGCGCTCTTATAGTTCGGAGTAAACTGGTCGGCGATGGCCAATGAAGTCGAAATCAAATTCGTTGTGCACGATTTGGAAGCGATTCGCAAACGCCTGCGCGAATTGAATTTCCGCGAAGCAACCCCGCGAACGAACGAGATGAATACGCTGTTCGACCACGGCGGGGAGATGCGCCGGCGCGGCGAGGTGCTTCGGATTCGAAAGTATGGCGACAAGTGGACGGTGACGCATAAGTCCAAATCGAAAGATGCAAGGCACAAGACGCGCGTGGAAACCGAGACCAAGGTTGCTGACGGAGAAGCGCTCGAAGGCATCTTCCGCGCGATGGGATTCGAGCCATCATTCCGGTACGAGAAATTTCGTAGCGAATGGAGCGATGGCGAGGGCCACGTCGTGCTCGATGAAACGCCGATCGGAAATCTGGGCGAGATCGAAGGCGCGCCCGACTGGATCGACAAGGTCGCGGGGCAGTTGGGGCTCAACGAGAAGGATTACATCACCAAGAGCTACGCCGAATTGTTCAACGACTGGACGAAAAAAACCGGCAGCAAGGCGCAGCACATGACATTTGCCGACGTAAGCCACTAGTCAGCCGATGAGTGGTGCGTTAACCTGTGCCCTCCATGGCTACCAGTCAGAGTTCGTTTGACTTTGCAAGTGGTCCCATAGCGCCAGAACGCGAGTCCATTCACAGCAGCGTCGTTGTCATCGCCGGGCTGGGGATGATCAGGTTCGTTCTCTACCTGCTCTTCAGTGGGCGATACGACTATTTCCGCGACGAACTGTATTACATCGCATGCTCCGAGCATCTGAGCTGGGGCTATGTGGATCAGCCACCGCTGATCGCGGTAGTGGTGCGGCTGGAGCGCCTGCTTTTCGGCGATTCCCTGCTCGGCTTGCGACTGTTCGCAGCACTGGCGGGCATTGCCACGATTGCGCTGACGGTACTGATCGCACGCGAGATGGGTGGGCGCAAGTTCGCCCTGTGGCTGTCAGGCATCTGCGTATTCATTGGCCCCATCTGGCTCAGCCTCAGTTACCTGATGACCATGAACGCCTTCGAGCACGTATGGTGGGCGGCGTGCGCGTACTGCGTCGTGCGATACATCAACACACGCAATCCGCGGTACTGGTGGTGGTTCGGCGTGTGGGCCGGGCTTGGTCTGCAGACAAAGTATGGGATCACGGTGTTCGGGCTTGGGATCGTCATCGGACTTCTGCTCACGCGCGAACGAAAGACGTTCATGCGGCCCGCGATCTGGATTGGTGCAGCCATCGCGGTTTTGATCTTCTTTCCCAACCTGCTGTGGAACATTCACTACCACTGGCCGTTTGTGGAACTGATGCACAACATTCACGTGTCCGGGCGTGATGTAGTGTTGTTTCCGTTGCAGTTCATCGCGCAGCAAATTCTGCTGGCTGGACCGATCGCACTCCCAGTGTGGCTCGCGGGTTTGGTGTGGCTGTTCTTTTCAGAAAGTGGCGGCAGATTCCGCTTGCTTGGCTGGGCTTACCTGACAGTGCTTGTCGTGTTCATGGTGTTGCATGGGAAGAACTATTACTCCGCACCGGCGTACACGATACTGTTCGCCGCCGGAGGCGTGGCGATTGAGTCCGCTCTCGCCCGGTTCAAGCGGCCCGCGATTGGATGGGCGTACGCAGCGATCATTATCATCGCCAGCATGTGGATCGCGCCCATGCTGATCCCGGTACTGCCGATCGACCGCTATCTGTCGTACCAGGAGCACTGGTTGTTCAAGCCACCGGCGGCGGAACACAGACACATGCGCTCGCCGTTGCCACAGACGTACTCCGATCAATTTGGATGGAAAGAAATCGTTGAGGCAACGGTACATGCGTATCGTGAACTCGCACCCGAGGAGCAGAAAGACTGCGCTATCTTCGCCCAGGATTACGGCGCCGCTGGGGCCATTGATTTCTTCGGCCGCCGTTATGGATTACCGAAGGCGCTGAGCGGTCACCAGAATTATTTCCTCTGGGGACCGCGTCAATATACCGGTCAGTGCATGGTGGTTCTCGACGATCGACGCGAGCGTCTGGAAGAAATGTTCAGCCGCGTCGAGCTAGTTACGACGTCAAAGCCCAATCCATATGCTCTGGAGCAGCAATTGCCCATCTACATCTGCCATGGGCCAAAGTTCGGATCGCTACAGAAAGCATGGCCATTCGTGAAGAAGTGGGAATAGCTACTCGATCTTGTCCGGAAAAGCGAACGCGGGATCGAGATCCACGGGAACATCCTGGACCTTCTTCAGGGCTTCGGTCAGATCGGCCGGCACCACGTCGTATTTCTTGAACCACGATTCGGCGCGAGCGTGGTCGCCGGTGGCTTCCATCTCCAGCAGCTCCTTGCTCAGCGATTCGATGGACTTCGCGAGTTTCGCGTAATCGGCGAAGTAACGGCCCTGTGCGTCGCGCTGATACCCGCCGTGATCGAGATGATAGTTGAATTCCATCATCTCAGCCTGGCCGTGAGCTTCGCCGACGCCGAACCGCAGCGTTCGGAAGTTTCCGGCGAGATAGGAAGCGTAGTAACCCTCAAGTTCGTTTTTCGGAAGCGCTCCGTGATCGACCAACCACTTCAGCGCGAACATCCCCACGACGTCGGCCTTAGCTTCTTCGAGCGGAGAATAAATGGGACCAAGCGCCTCGTGCAGCGTTATTTGTTTCCCGTTTACTCGTGAATAGGTGGGACCAAGACCGTGACAGATTTCGTGCATGATGGTTCCCGCCAGGTATCCGTCGCCGCTCGCTTTCGCGGCCTGTTCAGGCTGCATCAGCACGCGCGCGATCGGGAGGATGACGTAGTTCACACGGGCGTCCATGAAGTTCTTAAAGAAAATCTTCTTGGTTCCCTTTTCGGCGTGAATGCGCGGATCGTTCGGCAGGTTATCGGCGACCGCCTGGTAGCCGTGGCGCATATCGCCACCGCGAAAGACGGAGTCCACGACCTCCATCGGCGTGCGCTGGCCCTTCTTTGAGGGACGGTCTTCGGGGGCAAGCGGCAGTGCGTCCTGAATTTCCGCAACGTACTTCTGGTAGATCTCGAGTTTCTTGCTCTCTTCTTCGTTACGGATCAAAACCGAAGGACCGTAAGAACCTTTCACTCCGAGCAAATCGTCGAGATACACCTCGTAGGGCGCCATGATGACGTCGATCTTCGGATTCTTCAGGTCCACCCATGCGAGATCGCTCTGGTAATAGTCGTCGTTGAGGAACGCGTCGGCGCGAAGACGGAGAAAGTTGGCGAAGTCTCGGTCGTCGCTGAGATCGGCGGCCTCGCGAAGCGCCTTGGCGGCGGGTTCGAGAAAGGATCGGAACGCGACAGAATATGGAACCGCCTGCAACTGACCATCTTGCTGGCGGACAATAGTAGTGGAGCTGTAGATCTTGTCCTTGGCTGCCGGGTGCTCCTTCACGTACTTCTCGATGTCGTCACGGGTGAGTCCCACGGGATAAAATCCGCGATCTGGACGATACGGTTCGTCACCGACGAACGGACGATTGTTGTCGAGAAGGTCGTATCGGCTGCCGTTGATCAGCAGGTAATGCCGGACCAGCTTGTCTTGCGGGTTCGTGCTTGCGGCGAGGCGCTTATAGAGTTCAAGCCCTTCCGGGTCGCTCTGGCGCCAGTAGATCTTCTCTAGATACTGGGTCGCTTCCACGAGTTTTTCGACTTCCTTCACCTCGCGCTGCGAAAGTCCCGAGCGGTCGAAAGACATCATTACGGGCTTCCACTTCGCCACTTGTTGTTGGAGATCCGGCGTTACTTTCATGTTGCAGGTAACGCACATGGTGGAAGTTTTTTTCTCTTTATGCTGCGCAAATAGGAACCCACAGCAAAGGCTGGCAACAATGATGACTACGGTCCGTCGAAAAAACATGTAAGGGCGCATTCTAGCAGACGAAATTGTGTCGCCCTTTGCGCTGTGGATGCGCCTGGGACGAACACCATGTAAGATGCAGTCAATTGCGATCCATGACAACTCAGAATCAAAATGGCAGCCAGACGCTGCTTATCGATGCAGACGACACGCTCTGGGAAAACAACATCTACTTTGAGCGGGCGATTGCCAAGTTTATCTCGTTTCTTGACCACAAGGAGCACACGCCTGAACAGGTCCGGTTGGTGCTGAACGATGTGGAACGCGAGAATATCATTACCCACGGTTACGGCCTGCACAGCTTTGCCCATGCTCTTGTCGGAACCTTCGAGCGGCTGTCGGTGGAGCCCATCGCGCCCGAGTTGCACGATACGATCAACGGCTTCGCGCATGAAATTGCCGAGCATCCGGTTGAGATCATTCCCGGGATTGCCGAAACCCTCACCTATCTCGCCGAGAAGCACCACCTCATCCTGATGACGAAGGGCAACATCACCGAACAGAGCGGGAAGATCGAGCGCTCCGGGCTGAAGAACTACTTTTCCGCCGTGGAGATCGTCGCTGAAAAGGACGTCACTACCTATCGCGGAGTGATTGTGAAGTACGGCCTGCCGCGAGAAAGCAGTTGGATGGTCGGCAACTCACCCAAGTCGGACATCAATCCGGCGCTCGCCGCCGGCATTAACGCCGTGTTTGTACCGCATGACAACACCTGGATTCTGGAGCACGAGGAAGTGACCCCAGATGCAGGTCCCGGAAAGCTGCTCCAGGTGGAACGTTTCAGTGATCTTCGCAAGCATTTTTAGCCGGTAAGTCCCGTTCGTAACCACTTCGGGTTTTGTCTGGGTTACTTCCGTAAATTCCCGTTTTTGCCCCTTTTCGCCTGCACCAAATTAAGTAACAAGAAACGTTTCAATCGCGTGGTAGTCTCAGGGTGGTTCGTGGTATTCGCCTCTCCCAAGTGAGCTTTAAGGACAACAATTTCCGGCGCATGCTGATGGTTTTCGAGGCCATGGCTGACCTCGGATCATTAATGACCGCCGACCGGGATTTCCCTGAAACTGCCGGTTCCGTCTTGTCGCTATTGATGGACTCCGTCGATGCGCAGGAAGGCGCGATCTTTGTCTTCCGCGATAAGCCGGCCATGTTGTCATCGATCGTCAGCAAAGGATTCGCGACGTTCCCAGAGCAAGCAGTTATTCCTCTGCTCCCTAAGCACGTGCATGCGCTGAATTCGTTGCGCGCACCGTTGCCGGTTTCCGCAAAGTCGTACGAGGGATATCTCACCGCTAACGGCAACGTGGCGCCCGAACTCTTCCGTTGCATCGTGCCGCTACGGGTTGGCAACAAGCTTGTCGGCATGACCGGACTGGGCCGCCGCAGCGAAGACGCCATCTATTCCGCCGAGGACATGGAAGCCTTGCGGATGCTCTGCCATTACGTTGCGCTCGGCGTGCACAATTACATGCTGGCGCAGTCGCTTGCGCAGCGCGTCTCCGATCATCTTCGTCTGCTCGCTTCGGTGCAGAGCTTCTACGACAACGCCCTTGAGACGTTCGCTAACGCGATCGACATCAAGCACATCAACATTCGTGGACATTCCTTGCGCGTCGGCCGCTATGCGGCTGCGATCGGCGATGCCATGAATCTTGACGCGGCCGAGGTGACGGCGCTTCGCGCCAGCGGCTATTTGCACGATATCGGTAAGGTCGCGGTGGATAAGGCCCTGTTCGGGAAGCCCTCGAAGCTGAACGCCGCCGAGTTCCGCGAAATGGCGGATCACACCATCATTGGCCACCAGATCGTGCACGGCGTCCAGTTCCCCTGGCCCAACGTGCCGGAAGTCGTACGTAATCACCATGAGCGCGCCGACGGCAGCGGCTATCCTGACAAGCTCCATCTCGACGAGATGTCGAGCTCGGTACGGGTCATCGGACTCGCTGACACCTTCGATGCCATGACAAGCGAGCGTCCTTACCGGCAATCGCATTCGGTGGGCGAAGCTTTGAGCGAGATTATCCGGCAGACGCCGACGAAGTTCGATCCGGCGGCGGTGCAGGCGCTGCTGATTCAGGTCCGACGGGAAGCTGTGGGCAACAACAAAACGTCGTTTCTTGACCCGCACGTCGTCTGCAATATTGCCCCATCCGATGTTGACGTACTCGCCTCGATGTTGAATCACCGCCTCACCAATGGCCGTATTTATTCCGCCTAATACGCGATCGTAACTAAGGTCACCTCCCTTCCACATCTCGCAACTTTTGATCCCTCTTCGGGTGATACCTTCCAGGTCAAAGGGGATGAGCATGGCACGCACTCGACGGCAGACCGCGCTACTGTTGCTTGTTTCGACCGTACTGACTGTCTCGGCGGTCTGGGCCGGAAATAGGAAGACAGGCAAGAACGGTGCGCCCGCAAGCAATGAGTTGAGTGCACGCCAGCGTGCGATCCATGCGTTAAATCGACTGACGTTCGGGCCGCGTCCGGGAGATGTCGATCGCGTGCTGGCCATCGGCGTGGATAAGTGGATTGACCTTCAGCTTCATCCTGAAAAAATCGACGATTCGGTTCTCGCTGCACGGCTTGCTCCGTTGCGCACGCTCAACATGGACACCCGGCAGCTCGTGTTGACTTTTCCTCCCCGTCAGCTTGTCAAAGCCGTGCAGGTAGGCAGAATGCAGATGCCCACGGATCCCGGCGAGCGAGCCATTTATCAGGCACAAATGCAGCGCATGGATCAGAAGCAAGCGCAGGATGCGGCGGAACAGCAGGGCGATGACAACGGATCTTCTACCGAAGAACAACAAACGGCCAGACGAGAAGCACACCAGACCTTCAACCAGATCATGGCGCAACCGGCAGACCAGCGCATGAACACCATTCTTGCCATGACTCCGGAGCAACGCGCTACGTTTGCGAAAGGCTTGCGCCCGAACGAGCGCATGGAATTGTTCGAATCGTTCTCTCCTCAACAGCGCGAACAATTCATGGCGATGCGGAATCCACAGGCTGTTGTCGTTACTGAACTCCAACAGGGCAAGATTCTGCGTGCTGCCTACAGCGAACGGCAGCTTGAAGAAGTCATGACCGACTTCTGGTTCAACCACTTCAACATCTTCATCAACAAAGGGCCTGACCGCTATCTCACCACGGCTTACGAGCGGGATGTGATTCGTCCGCACGCGCTGGGCAAATTCAAAGACCTGCTAATTGCGACGGCTAAGAGTCCGGCGATGCTTTGGTACCTGGATAACTGGGATAGTGTGGGACCAAATTCGCAGTTCGCGCGATTTGTCGGCAATTCACAAACTCAGGGACGCTTCCTGCGCCGGCGGCTGACGCCTCAACAACAAGCGCGAATCCAACAACTCAAACAGAAGGCGCCCAAGGGTCTCAACGAAAACTATGCACGCGAGCTTATGGAACTGCACACGCTCGGTGTAGACGGCGGCTATTCGCAGCATGATGTCACCGAAGTTGCCAAGGCATTCACTGGTTGGACCATTAAGCAACCGCAGCGGGGCGGCGAGTATGAATTCGATGAACGTCGCCACGAGCCCGGACCTAAGTTCATTCTCGGCAAGAACATCAAGGAGAACGGAGAGAAGGAAGGTCTGCAGGTATTGGAGATGCTTGCCCGGCATCCCTCGACTGCACATTTCATTTCAAAGAAGCTGGCGATGCGATTCGTCTCGGATGATCCGCCTCCAACGCTTGTCGATCGCATGGCCGATACCTTCCTGAAGACGGACGGCGACATTCGGGAGGTTTTGCGCACAATGTTTAAGTCGCCGGAGTTCTGGTCGCGGAAGGCTTATCGCGCCAAGGTAAAGACGCCGTTTGAATTCGTCGTTTCAGCGCTTCGGGCCACAAATGCGGATGTCACCAATGCATTGCCGCTGGTCCAGACTCTGAACAAGATGGGCATGCCCCTTTACCAGCAACAACCCCCGACAGGCTACTCCATGAAAGCCGATGCATGGGTGAACTCTGCGGCGCTATTGAATCGCATGAATTTCTCACTCGCGTTAGCTAGCGGCCGCATGCCTGGAACTTCTTTGGATGCTCAACGCCTGCTCGGCAATTTGTCAGTCCCAAGCGCTGAGCAAGCTCTTGGAAATTTCGAGAACACGCTACTCGCCGGAGACGTCTCCCGGCAAACACACGAAACCATCCTGAAGCAGCTTTCCGATCCGCAGGTCACTGGGCGCGTGCTCGACGATCCCGCTCGTCCTACACGGATCGGTGTCGTAGCAGGATTGATCCTTGGATCCCCGGAGTTTCAGAGACGTTAAATAGGAAAAGAATCATGGCAATCACACGTCGAATTTTCATGAGAAACGGGGCGTTGGCGGTGATCGGAACCGCCGCCGTTCCTGCCTTTCTCCAGCGCGCGGCCCTTGCTGCGGAGCATTCCACGGGCGGTAAGAAGCGCATGGTCGTGATCTTTCAACGTGGCGCCGCCGACGGCCTGAACATCGTGGTTCCTCATGCCGAGTCCGCCTACTATTCCATGCGGCCCACAATCGCTATCCCGCGGCAGAATGTCATCGACCTCGACGGCTTCTTCGGACTGCATCCCGCCATGTCATCGTTTCAGCAGCTATGGAACGATCGAAATCTAGCCGTCGTTCATGCTGCCGGTTCTCCCGACACCACGCGCTCGCATTTCGATGCACAGGACTACATGGAGTCCGGCACTCCCGGCGTGAAATCCACTGAGGATGGCTGGCTGAACCGCGCTATGCATACTACGGGTGATCCGAGGAAGGAATCTCCCTTTCGCGCGGTCGCGATGGGTGGACGCATTCCGCGCATTCTCGCCGGCTCCGAACCCGCGGTCGCCATCGACAACATCAATAGCTTCGGAGTTGGTGGACGCAGTCCTGCCGCGACTCCTTTGGCCAACACTTTCGAGGCCATGTACGCACAGTCGGTGGATTCTATCCTTCACGGTACCGGAGCTGAAACCTTCGATGCAGTGAAGATGCTGAAATCAGCAGACCCGCAGCGCTACACACCGGCACCAGGCGCACACTACCCACGCGGACCGTTCGGGCAGTCGTTGAAGCAGATGGCACAACTGATCAAAGCCGACCTCGGGGTGGAAGTCGCCTTCGCCGATGTCGGGGGCTGGGACACGCATGTAAACCAAGGTGGCGAACAGGGGCAACTGGCCGCTCGCCTGAAAGACTTCTCAGAATCCATCTCGGCTTTTTGGACCGACCTGGGAGCACTCGCAGATACTACCGTTCTGGTAACAATGTCTGAGTTCGGGCGCACCGCCCACGAAAATGGCAACCGTGGCACCGACCATGGACACGCCAATGTAATGTTTATCCTTGGCGGTCCGGTTCGTGGGGAACGAGTGTACGGAAAATGGCCAGGACTTTCTCCCGAAAATCTTAATGAGGGCCGTGACCTCGCTCTAACCACTGATTTTCGCCAAGTCCTCGGGGAAGTGGTGCATCGACACCTTGGAAATAGCGATCTGAGATCGGTATTCCCCGGATATCAATATCAAAATGATACTCAGCACCTTCCGGGTATCCTTGGGTAACCTCCATCCAGCGGAGGGATAAAGATGTCCTTCCGCCGTAGTGCAATAAGTTGCACATTCTTCTCATAGATTTAGATTGGAGTTATGAAAGATATTTGAATAACTGATTCAAAAGGGTTTATGGCAGGACACGGACACCAGGTATGGCACTTGGAATGCTACTCTCATGGCTAGAACTAACATTTTTGCCAGAAGATGGGCAAGGGACCATGAAGAAGAAGACTACAATTCTCCTAGGTTTGCTTTTGGTGCTTGTGATCGGAGTTCCAGCATTCGCAGGTACTATTGGACCTGACTGCGGCGGTGGTAACTGTTTCGGATCGGTTTACACCCTCAGCTATTCAACTCTCGGCGTGAATCAATACGCCATAACCTTAACAATTGATGCATCTGGCTACACTCAGGGAAACACCGACGTCCTATACGCAGCGGCTTCCAAATTCGTTAACGGCAGTTCAAATGATGTAACTTCTTGGGCATTGGTCGCGGCGCCAGGCTCTCTCAGCGATTGGGAGACTCAGCTCGGTGGCGAGGCGAATGGTTGCTCAAGCGGTAATGGCGGTTTCCTTTGCTCGGAGTGGATAGGAGCAGGGAACGGTCTGGAAGTCGGACATGCTGGCGATGTCTACACCTGGGTTTGGAATGTAACCGTCAATGGCGGGACATTGGCTACAGGTGACATGGAGGCATCCGTTAAGGCTGGCTACGCCCTGAGCAATGGCAGACAGCATGGTAATACGTCGGCTCCGATCACTTTGAGTCAGCAAACTCCCGAACCGGCCAGCCTTTTGCTGGTGGGATCCGGACTGGTGGGTTTCGCGCTACGTCGTCGTAAGAAGTAACAGGGCCACAATTCTCTCCTGTAAAGGGCCGCTTCGCGCGGCCCTTACTTTTTCCTGTCCCTCCCTACCAGCGCTATAATCGTGGGTTCATTTCACTCAAATCTTCTTATTGGGCCTGTACTTCCACGAATTTATCCAGGAGCTCTTATGGCTACGATCGCCGAACCCACCGTGAAAACCCGCACTGAATCCGACAGCATGGGTACCATCGAGGTCCCCACGAATGTTTACTGGGGTGCACAGACGCAACGCTCGCTCCATCACTTCAACATTGGCCGCGACACGATGCCGCCCGAGCTGATCAAGGCGTTCGCAATCCTGAAGAAAGCCGCGGCGCTGGTGAACCAGGACCTCGGCAAGCTTCCGGCCGACAAGGCCAAACTCATCGTCCAGGCTGCCGACGAAGTCATCTCCGGGAAGCTGAACGACCAGTTCCCACTCCGGATCTGGCAAACCGGCAGCGGCACCCAGACCAACATGAACGTGAACGAGGTGATTTCGAACCGGGCGATTGAACTCGCCGGCGGCGAGATGGGATCGAAGAAGCCGGTCCACCCGAACGATCACGTCAACATGTCACAGTCGTCGAACGACACGTTCCCGACAGCGATGCACATCGCCGCTGCCGAACGGGTCAAGAACACGCTTATCCCGGCGATCAAACATGTACGCGACGCGATTGCCGCCAAGGCCAAGCAGTTCAACGACGTGGTGAAGATCGGGCGCACCCATCTTCAGGACGCTGTTCCCCTGACAATCGGGCAGGAGTTCGGCGGATGGGCTTCGCTACTCGACCGCGACATCAAGCGTCTGGAGCAGGTTCTGGACGGGCTGTACGACCTCGCGATCGGAGGCACAGCAGTCGGCACAGGATTGAACACGCATCCGGAATTTGCGGAGCGCGCTGCGAAGAAGATTTCAGAACTGACGGGACTTCCCTTCCGCTCGCATCCGAACAAGTTTGCTGCGTTGTCCGCCCACGATGAAATCGTGTTTGCCCAAGGTGCGCTGGAAACGCTCGCGGCTTCGTTGATGAAGATCTCAAACGACATCCGCTGGCTCGCTTCGGGCCCACGCTGCGGACTCGGCGAACTCATCATCCCGGAGAACGAACCCGGCTCGTCGATCATGCCCGGAAAAGTGAATCCGACGCAGTGCGAAGCGATGACGATGGTGGCTGCGCAGGTTCACGGCGCTACAGCAGCGGTCGGATTCGCAGGCTCGCAGGGCAACTTCGAACTCAACGTCTTCAAGCCGGTCATCATTTACAACTTTCTGCACTCTGTGACGCTGATCTCCGATGCGTGCCACGGGTTCGTGGAGTTTATGGTCAGCGGCATCGAGGTTGACCATGAAAAGGTTGACTACTACGTGAAGAACTCGCTGATGCTGGTGACAGCGCTTGCGCCTAAGGTTGGGTACGACAAAGCCGCCAAAATCGCACACACCGCGCATGTCGATCACAGCAGTTTGCGCGAAGCTGCGTTGAAACTGGGCTATCTATCGGCGGAGGAATTCGACGCGACGCTGAAGCCGGAAACGATGACACATCCGTAACGATCAGGTTGTCTGAATATTTGGTTATCTGAATATGGCCACCGCAAGGTGGCCATCCTTATCAGAAACGCACGATTTACGCGTTCGCCTGTTTGCCTCGCTTGGAAAAGCGCAATGGGTCGCTCTGCGGTT
>CAYWSM010000110.1:0-13977 GCA_964460935.1 uncultured Terriglobales bacterium
GGAAAGTAAAAACCAATGTTGGAACTTCGGGCCGGTCGAAGATCGGCCCTTTTTTCTTTGTCTGACCAGAGTATCTTCGCAAGTTGTTGATTTGATTGGTGGCGGCGGCTGGACTCGAACCAGCGACCTACGGATTATGAGACCGTCGCTCTAACCACCTGAGCTACACCGCCAATAGGTCTATTGCGCTGAGGATACGGCAGGAGAAGAAGGAAGATAGGCGCAAACTGCCTTCCTTCATGATTCTAAGAGGGTTGCGGAAAGGGTGTCAATGCCGGACAACGATGTTTCCCGACTGGGTGCGCCGACCCAAAGCTCATCAGAGTATCTGCATTCGGCGACGCGAGGCAATACTTCACCGCGACGACGGCATCAAAGTCTCTGCGCCACTCCCAAGGAGAACATAATGAAGTTGTTCTATGCATTGACAATGTCCGCCTTGTTGACAGCGGGCGTTTGGGCGCAATCGGGTTCCAGCAGCTCCACTCAATCGACAACCACTACCACGACAACCACCGATACCGACAAGAATCAGGGCGTTGGTCAGGACATGAAAGATGCCGCTCATGCCACTGGCCGCGCCGCCGAGAAGACGGGCCATAAGGTGAAGAAGACCACGAAGCACGTCGTCCATAAGGGTGCGAGCAAAACCGAAGAGGGCGCAAACAAAGTCGGCGAGAAGACTTCCGACAGCTCAACGACGACCACCACGACGAACCCGCAGTAACTCGGGAAGTCCGGAGTTTGGTGCTATCAGCAGATGAAAAAGGCGCCACCTTTTGAGTGGCGCCTTGTCTTTCACGATTCAGACGGCAATTACAAGTTCTTCTTCCAGAATTCCAGCATCGTGTTGTGCAGGTGAATCTGCGCCGCTTTGTCCACGAATCCGTGCTTCCGCATGGGGTAGATCATCGTGTGATATGGCTTGCCTTTGGCGATCAGCTCGTTGATGAACGCCTGCTCGTTCTGCGGATGCACGTTGTCATCGTACGTACCCCAGATCAGCAGCAGGGTTCCGTGCAGGTCGCCCGCGCGCTTCACCAATGATGTGTCGTCGTACACCTTCGCATTTGTCTGAGGTGATTTCACCAGCGCCTCGGCCCACTTCGAGTCGTAGAAGTGCCAGTCGGTCACAGGTGCACCGGCGATGCCGGCTTTGATCTCCTGTGAGCGTGTCATGACGTTGAGTGTGTTGGTGCCGCCGCCGCTCCAGCCATAAATGCCGAACCGGTTTGGATCGACCCACGGCTGCTTTTTTAGCCAACGGATGCCATCGACCAGATCTTTCGTTTCGGAGGCTGACGGATTCTCGAACAGCGTGTCCTCCAGCTTCTTGCTGATGGCCGTCGCGGCGCGGTTATCGATGATGGCGACCACGAATCCGTTAGCGGCGAGAATGTTTTGCCAGAGCGTATCGCGATCCCAAGAGTTGTGAACGCTGGGCGCCGACGGCCCGCCGTAGATGTACAGGATTACCGGATACTTTTTCTTCGCGTCGAAGTCGCGCGGTTTCAGGATCGACGCCGGCATCAGGAATCCGTCGCTGGTTGGGATTGTGGTCAGTTCCGGATAAACCGTTCCCGGCGGCAACAGCTCCGGACGCGGCGCTGCGAGCACCGCAATCTGTTTTCCGTCGGACGCGTGCAAGCTCAACGCAGGAAGTGTGCGAGCATTCGAGAATGTGTCGAAGTAGTAGTTCGTGTCCGGCGACATCGCAATCGCATGCCGGCCTGCTCCTTCATCGAGCCTCGTTAAGCCGCTACCGTCGCTGTGAACGCGATATAGGTGCCGCTCGATTGACGAGTCTTTCAGCGCCGTGAAGTAAATCCAGTCGTTCTTTTCGTCGATCCCGGTCACCGCCTGATGCACCCAGAAGACCAGTCCGCCGGACGCCGCGATCGCCCAGTCACCTTTGGTGACCTGGTTCACCAGTGTGCCATCCATCTTGTAACGATAAAGGTGCATGTACCCGTCGCGTTCGCTTGCCCACAGGAAGTGCTGTCCATCTTTCAGGAAGTACAGGTCGTCGTTGACGTTCACCCACGCGGGATCGGTTTCCGTCAAAATCCGCTTCGCCTCACCGGTTTTGCAATCCGCGAAGTACAGCCCTTGTTCCGTTTGCGGACGGTCCAAGGTGTAAATTGCCACATGGCTCGCGTCGGGCAGCCACTTCACCCGAAGCAGCCACTCGTAGGGCTTATCGTTGATGGTGATCCAGGTGGTTTTCGGCTCGCCTCCGACGTTAACAACACCCACGCGCACCTTCGGATTCTGCTCGCCTGCCTTCGGATAAACCTGCGTAATGAGCTTCGGATCCTGCGGTTCGTACGAAACGAACGTGCTAACCGGAACGCCCGTTACATCGGTCTGCAGATAAGCGATCGAATGCGAATCCGGCGCCCACCAGTAACCGATGTCACGCCGGCCCATGATTTCTTCCCAATAGACCCAGGTGACGGTTCCGTTGAGCAGGTTCTCCGAGCCGTCATTGGTCAGGCGCGTCTCCTTGCCGGAAGCAATGTCGTACACGTACAGATCGTTATTGCGAACGAACGAAACCTCTTTGCTGTCCGGCGAGAACTGTGCGTCCTTCTCCTCGTCGGGAGTACTTGTCACGCGCGTGAACTTGGCCGTCGGCAGATCAAGCAGGAAGATATCGCCGTTGAACAGGTAAATCGCCTTCTGGCCAGAGGCATCGAACTCGTCGGGCCAATCCAATGCTTCCTTCACATCAGTAACGCCCAACTGGCTCAACGAGGCCAGCGCGTTCGCCATGTTCAGCATCGGCTGGCGCTGTCCGGTCGAAGGCACCAGCTTCTCAAAGTTGCGCTGCTCCTTCGGCAGCCGTGTGTTGTAGATGATTGCCGAACCATCATCGAGCCAGGTTACCCTTGGCACAGTAGCCACCTTTGAGCCCTCACCGCCATACACCCATTCCGGTGTCAGACTGGGCTGTTCCGCAAAAGCTGCCACTGTAGCCAAAATTAAGATTGATATCGCAAAGACACGAAGACGCATGACTCCTCCCACCCAAGAGATGAAACGGCATTCTACTGCAAGGGATGGCCGTTATCGAAACCAAAGTCCCCAGACCACGTCCACTAACGTGTGGGTTAGCGAAGAGGCAAAGAGATGCCGGCGCGTGCGCCAGGCCCGCCCATAGAAGATACCGGCGATCGCGGCAATCATCACGTACCGCCAGTTGAACGCAGCTCCCTTGTGAAAGTGCGACAGCCCGAACAGGCAGGCGGTCACGATCAGAGACCACGTCCTTCCGAGCCGCGGTTCCAGCAGATTCTGCAGAATGCCGCGGAAAAACAGCTCTTCGGGGATCGCCGTCAGAAGGAACGTAACCAGCAGTGCGCCAATGATGTGGCCTGCGCCCGGATGACGAGGGACGAACCAGATGAAGTGTGTGGCGAAGCCCAGCCCTAGCGCGAAGGGGAGAAATAACGCCCACTCTCGCAGGCCGATCTTCACGTCATTCAAAACAGGGATGAATGAGAAGCCCACGCCGTGCAAGCGTCGCACCACGAGGTAGAGATAAAGCGCCACATCCGCGAGATACAGCTTCGGCATAGAGCCCAGCCCGTTGTACGGCCACGCTCCTGCGAACACCCGTACTTCAAGTACGACTGCGATGGTCAGCAGGACCAGGCCATCCTGCCAAGCGAACTTCTGTTCCATTTGCGAGCGCGGGATCGTTGACAGCACCGCTGCCAGAACGACTGGAAGCCCTGACAGGCCGATGGCATAGATCCAGTGAAACTCGCCGCGCGGCACGGCGAACACCACGTAGGGAACCGCAAGTAGCGCCGGAGCAAAGATTCGCGCTATTGGCGAGGGAAGGCGCTTTTCGATTGCGTCCAGCGCGCCAAATCCGGCAAACCACAAAAAAGCCAGCAGCAGAGCAAAGCAAGCGAAGGCTGAGTTGATATGTCCGCCCAAATTTGTAACTAAGCCGGACCGCACAGCTTCTGCCCAGAAGCCGTACAACAACGCCGCGAAGACTGCGACGGCAACCGCTGCTTTCACACGACTCACGGTTTCATCCCAACTGAATGTTTATCGATCCCAAATAGAAGCCGCGGCGAGCCACTCGCAACGGTTCGTTCAGCGATACATTGTTCACTTCTCTATAATGCTCTCTTTCCTTGGGGTGAAAGATCATGCGAAATCGTTTCTTGACGGTCTTGGTAGCGATTATCGGGCTTTGTCTTTCAGCTTCCGCGCAAACCAACAACTTCGACGGAAAGTCCTGGTGGGGGCACATCAAGTATCTTGCCGACGACAAACTCGAAGGCCGCGATACCGGCAGCGCGGGCCTGAAGAAAGCCGAAGCCTATGTTGTCGAGCACCTGAAGAAGAACGGAATCCAGCCGGCCGGCACGACGGGCTACTATCAGCCAATCAAATTCGTCAGCCACCAGCTTGATGAAAGCAAGTCGAGCCTTTCTCTCGTTCGCGACGGGAAGGAAGAAAAGCTTACGCTCGGCGATGACGCCATCCTTAGCACACGTATCGACGCCACGCCTAAAGTAGACGCCCCGCTCGTCTTTGTCGGATACGGATTGCGGATTCCCGAGAAGAATATTGACGACTTTGCCGGACTCGATTGCAAAGGCAAGATTCTTGTCTTCTTCTCCGGATCGCCCAGCGAGCTTTCGGCCGCTCTTTCTGCGCATTACCAGTCCACGGCGATGCGCGCGAAGACCATGCAGGAAGTCGGCGCGATCGGCTACCTGGGCATCCCTAATCCCGCCGCGATGGATATTCCCTGGGATCGCATCAAGCTTTCGCGCTTGCATCCGAGCATGGTTTACGCCGACGCCGCTCTGAACGAAAGCGGCCCGATGCAGATCAGCGTTTACTTCAATCCGGCATCCGCGGAGAAGTTGTTTAGCGGCAGCGGGCACACATTCGACGAGATCGTCGCTCTTGGCAAAGACCGCAAACCCCTTCCGCATTTCGAACTGAAGGGCAATCTCCGCGCAACACAGACCATCATCAAGAAACAAGTTGAGTCGTCCAATGTGGTCGGCAAGCTGGTTGGTTCCGATCCAAAGCTCAAGGACGAATATGTCGTGCTCTCCGCACACATCGATCATCTCGGTATCGGTGAGCCGATCAATGGCGACCGCATCTACAACGGCGCGATGGATAATGGTTCCGGCACAGCCTTGCTCATGGACATGGCCAGCACCCTTCCGCAGCTCAAGCCCAAGCGCTCTGTGCTGTTCGTGTTCGTGACTGGCGAGGAGAAGGGGCTGCTCGGCTCGCGCTACTTTGCCACCCATCCGACCGTGCCCGTGAAATCGATGGTCGCCGACATTAATACCGACATGTTCCTGCCGATCATCCCGCTCAAACTGCTGACCGTGTACGGACTCGCGGAATCGGATCTCGGCGACGATGTCGAAGAGGTCGCGAAGAGAGATGCCGTGGCCGTGCAGGCCGACCAGGAACCGCAGCGCAACCTCTTCATTCGCAGCGACCAGTACAGTTTTATCCGGGATGGTGTTCCCGCGCTGGCGATGAAGGTCGGATTCGAAAAGGGCTCGCCGGAAGAGAAGATCAATCAGCAATGGCTGCATGATCGTTATCATGCCCCTTCCGACGACGTGAACCAGCCAGTCGATCTCGTTGCCGCCGGCAAGTTCGAAGACGTGGTGCGCGATCTGACGATGAAAGTTGCCGACGATCCGAAGCGTCCCGCGTGGAAGCCCGATAGCTTCTTCCGCCGGTTCGCCAACGAACAGAACCAGGGCAAGTAGTTCGGTCTTGCGGTGCGCTGGTGCCCCATTCAACCTTACGTTTGGTTGAGTGGGGCTTTTCTTTCACAGCGTTCTCTGTCTTTCGTGCCTTCACTTCATCCATCGTCCTTCTATAATCTCCGTTTCATATCTCAGGAGAACGTATGTCTGATTTATCGGGCCACGCCGCCCTTGTTACCGGAGCCTCGCAGGGTATCGGGCGGGCGTGTGCCATCGAACTGGCGAAGCGGGGAGCGGCGGTCGCTCTCTGTGCGCGCAATGAAGAGAAGCTCAACGCGGTTCGCGACGAAATCACCGCCGCAGGCGGCAAGGCGTCGGTCTTCAAAATGGATGTCACCAATGATGACGAGATCAAGGCGGCCATCAAGTCTGCTATCGAGCAGCTCGGCAAGATCGACATCCTCGTGAACAACGCGGGGATCACGAAGGACAATCTCATTCTGCGCATGAAGCGCGCTGACTGGGATGCCGTGATCAACACCAATCTCTCAAGCGCCTATCTTGCTATCCAGGCAGTGCTTTCGTCGATGATGAAGCAGCGCTGGGGACGCATCATCAACATCAGCTCCATCAACGGCCAGATCGGCCAGACCGGACAAGCCAACTACGCTGCATCAAAAGCTGGGCTCATCGGACTCACGATGTCCATCGCCCGCGAAGTTGCTTCCCGTAACATCACGGTTAACGCCGTCTCGCCTGGCTATGTCGAAACCGCCATGACCAACGAACTCACGCCCGAACTGCGTGAGCAGATGCTGAAGTTGGTTCCGCTCGGCCGCGTCGGCAAAGATGTGGACATCGCCAATGCGGTTTGTTTCCTCGCCAGCGATGAAGCGTCGTACATTACCGGCCATGTGCTGAACGTGAATGGCGGATTATTGATGGGGTGAGCAAATTGACTATTGTTGATTGGTTATTGCTTATGGAAGCCAAGTCACTCTCTGGTGCGCGCGTCCAATAGACAATAATCAATCAACAATAGACAATTTCTTCTTCATGCCTGACGAGCGCATCATCTACTTCCTCCTCGGTTCCGCTGCGGCCCTCGGCGTGCGCGAACTTGTGAGCCGTTTCCGTTTTCGCAAGCATCCATTACCAGCAGCAACGATGCCGATCGAGCTGCCAGCCGAACCGGCTCGGTCGCCGCAAATCCCCGAAGAGCGCGAAGAGAAGGCCATGGCTGCCGCTGTCCCTATCCCGCCCGAGCCACCGAAACCAAAGATCACCATTCTTCCCGTCACCACGGAAGCTGAGATCAAGGCTACGCGCGAGTTGTTCGTCGAATACGGACAATCGCTTGGCTTCAGTCTTTGCTTCCAGAGCTTCGACCAGGAATACGCATCACTGCCGGGAAAGTATGCGCCGCCTCGTGGACGCTTGCTGCTTGCCGAAGTGGATAACCAACCCGCGGGATGTATCGCGCTCCGGCCTCTTGAGACTGGCGTCTGCGAGATGAAGCGTCTGTACGTTCGCCCTGAATTTCGCGGACTTGGTCTCGGTCGCCGTCTTACCGAAACGATCATCGAGGAAGCTAAGCTGATCGGTTACCAGGTCATGCGCCTCGATACCGTAGAAGACAAAATGCGGGCGGCTGTGGCACTCTATCGCGCACTCGGTTTTCGCGAGATCGGCCCTTACACGTTAAATCCCGTGCCGGGAGCGATTTTCATGGAACTCGATCTGGTCCCCACACCACAACTCAGCCTCTACGGAGACGCCGAATGAAGCTTCGCAATCTCGTCCTGCTCTTCGCCATCATCGCCCTCGCTATCTCCACTTTCGCCGCCACAGGAAAGCCTGTCACTTACAAGAGTGGAAGCGAGAACGTCTCCGGCATCCTGTATGAACCGGGCGGCAATGGGCCTTTCCCGGCAATTGTGGTCATCCACGAGTGGTGGGGATTGAATGACTGGGTGAAGGAACAAGCCTCGAAGCTCGCCGATGAAGGCTATGTAACGCTGGCGATAGACCTGTATCGGGGGCAAGTCGCCACCACGCCCGAAGAGGCGCACGAACTGATGCGCGGAGTCCCCGAGGACCGAGCAACTCGCGACCTGCTCGCCGCCAGCGCCTATCTGCGCTCACTAAAGAACGTGAAGCCCGATAAGATCGCTTCGATTGGTTGGTGCATGGGCGGAGGATATTCGCTCGATCTTGCGGTGAACGATCTCAAACTCGCCGCGGACGTTATCAATTACGGCCACCTCGCCACCGAACCCGAAACGCTCAAGAAGATTAACGCTCCCATCCTGGGAATCTTTGGCGGACAAGACAAAGGCATTCCGCCCGAGAGCGTGAATCAGTTTGCTGATCAACTGAAGAAGCTGGGTAAGACCGTCGAAATCAAAATCTATCCCGACGCCGGTCATGCCTTTGAAAACCCCAACAACAAGGCCGGGTATCGTTCCGAAGATGCCGCGGATGCGTGGCAACGAACCGTGAAATTCCTGGCTGCGCACTTGAAGTAGTGGTGATCACCGAGTGTCGCTCGTCAGGATGCGGTCGTTGCACTCGGGTGATCGCACTACACGATTACAGGAAAAAATCTCCTTGCAACGAGGTTGTACTCTCGTTACTATTCAGCCTCCCCTAATTAGTTGCATATTGTCCGTTTAGATAACACATGAATATCGGCGAAAGAATTCGAAACTTCCGTTTGCAGAAAGCTCTGTCGCAGGGGGACATCGAAAAACGCACCGGGTTGCTCCGTTGCTATCTGTCGCGAGTGGAAAACGGGCACACCATTCCTTCGCTCGATACTCTCGCCAAGATCGCCAGCGCGATGGATGTTGCGTTGGCGCAGTTCTTTTCCGACGGTATCCCCGAAAACGGCTCGAAGAACTTGCCGCAGCTCAGCGATGACCAGGTGCGATTCCTGAATCAGATCCGCCGTTATTCAACGGGTCTCAACGAAAGCGATCGCAAGCTGGTGATCCAGATGGTGAAGAAAATGGCTGCCAGTACAGCCAAGTAAGCGCCGAATGACCGCGCTTCCAACTTCCCAAACTGGAACCTGAAAGCCTCTTTTGCGCCCGCGGCTCGCTCCACCTGATACACTAATCGTTTGCGCCAGACGCTCCAGCATGGCTGGGCGGCTACTCTCGATGAACGACATCCGACGCGGGCTGATCATCGTCAACACCGGACCCGGGAAAGGCAAAACCACCGCGGCAATGGGCACTGCCCTTCGCGCGGTCGGCAACGGCATGAAAGTGCTGATGCTGCAGTTCCTGAAGGGATCCTGGCATTACGGCGAGCTTGATGCCGTGAAGGCCTTTGGCGACAAGTTCGTCATGAAACAGATGGGCCGCGGCTTCGTGAAGGTCGGCGGCGCTGAAACCGATCCCGAAGATATCCGCATGGTCGAGGCAGCGTGGGTGGAAGCCGCGAAGGCGATCCTCAGCGGCGGATGGGATCTGGTCATTCTCGACGAGATCAATTACGCCATCAGCTACGGAATGCTCGATCCGGCGAAAGTGGCCGATGTCCTGAAGCGCAAACCCGAGCTGGTTCACGTGATCTTGACGGGGAGAAGTGCGCATCCGACAATCGTCGAGCTTGCCGACACGGTCACCGAAATGCGCGAAGTAAAGCACGCGTACCAGAAGGGCATCATGGCGCAGAGAGGTATTGAATACTGAGATTGTCGGTTTTCGGTAAAGCCGCTGGTTAGGTTTTCTTTTTTACCGAAAACTGAAAACCGACAAACCATTCCGCAGTGAGCTGAAGCTGGTACTTGAGAGCTAAACATGAGTTGGTTCAAACGAGAATCTGGAGCGATCGACAGTTCGGGCGAGAAGAAAGTCCGCACCGAAGGGTTGTGGGTGAAGTGTGAAGGTTGCCGCCAGATCATCTGGAAGAAAGATCTCGATGCTAACTTCAACGTTTGTCCCAAGTGCGACAAGCATTTTCGTATCGACGCCCGAACGCGGCTCGCGATGCTGTACGACGACAGCCACTACGAAACGTTCGACACCAATCTTGTTTCCACCGACCCGCTGAAGTTTACCGACATCAAGTCTTACGCTTCTCGCTTGAAAAAGTACCGCCAGGAAACTGGCCTTAGCGACGCGATCATTAACGCCAAGGGTAAGATCGAAGGGCGCGACGTCATCACCAGCGCGATGGAGTACAACTTCATCGGCGGCAGTATGGGTTCGGTGGTCGGAGAAGTGATTACGCGTGCCGTTGAGCGCGCTACCGATGAGCGCGTGCCGCTCATCATTGTGTCGGCTTCGGGTGGCGCACGCATGATGGAAGGCACGGTCAGCCTGATGCAGTTGGCGAAAATCTCGGCGGCGCTGGCGCGTATGGACGATGCCAAGGTGCCGTACATTTCATTGCTTACGGATCCGACCACAGGCGGAACAACTGCGTCCTTCGCAATGCTTGGCGACCTGAACATAGCCGAACCGGGTGCGCTGATCGGATTCGCTGGCCCGCGTGTGATTGAGCAGACGATTCGCCAGAAGCTGCCGGAAGGGTTCCAACGCAGCGAGTTCCTGCTCGAACACGGAATGCTCGATGCGGTTGTGCATCGACGCGACCTGAAGGGCTACATCGCCAAAGCGCTTGATTTCATGGCGGCCGACACAGCGCAGAAGAAAAGCGCGAGTTAAGGCGCGCGACCAAAGCACGTGGATAGCAATATCCGCGCTTCACGAGCGACCAGTAGCGTCAAACAGCCACGGACATGACGAAAGTAATATCGCTTCGTCCCATCCTGCCGTGTGTAAGTGCAAATATTCTGAACGACTTAACGTCATCGTTTTGCTAACGGCGGCGTTTGCAACGGGCGATGATACACGTTCCCATGATGGTTTTTGTTGGCACGTTACTGGTCGATTTGTATAATCCTTCCACTCGAGGGCATTCGTCCTCTTTGCGCCGCAAGTCTTCGCCACTCGTCTAAATCGGCAGTTAGCAGTAGGCTGTCGAATTCTCTCCATTCGAAAGGAAATCTATGAAGAAACTGATGACCCTGCTGTTTACGTTGGCGTTGGCGTGCTCGCTCTCGTTCGCCCAATCCTCCTCTAGCGAATCCAGCGCTCCCAAGAAAGAAGATACCGCGAAGTCCGGTCAGAAAGACCAGAAGAAGGACGCAGGGAAAAAGGAAGAAAAGAAGGGCGACGAAAAGAAAGGCGACAGTCAGAAGCAGCAGTAACCCTTCGCACGCGAAAAACGAAGGGCCTCTCGACGAGGCCCTTTGTTTTTTGTTTTGCGGGAAAACTACTTTACCGCTTTTTCCCAATCTTTCAGGAATTGCGCCAGACCCTTGTCGGTCAGCGGGTGATTGAACAACATCTCCAGCACTTTGAAGGGCATGGTTCCCACATCGGCTCCGGCCTTCGCGCACTCCACGACGTGCAGCGGATGGCGCAGTGAAGCCGCCAGGATTTGCGTCTTGAAATCGTAATTGTCGTAGATCAGCCGAATGTCCTTGATCAGTTGCATGCCATCCCAACTGATGTCGTCCACACGACCGAGAAAAGGGCTGACATAAGTGGCGCCCGCCTTGGCAACCAACAGCGCCTGTGACGCCGAGAAGCACAGCGTCATGTTGATCTTGATGCCTTCCGACGAGAGTGTTTTACAGGCCTTCACGCCATCGCGCGTTGTCGGCAGCTTAATCACACCGTACTGGCTCCATTTGGCGTATTCATGGCCTTGATCGAGCATGCCCTTGTAGTCAACGGCGGTGACTTCAATGCTGGTGGGACCTTTCACCAGATTGCAAATCTCGATAATGGTTTCCTTAAACGGCTTGCCTGCCTTTGCGACTAAAGAAGGATTGGTTGTAACGCCGTCGAGAATGCCCATATCGACGGCTTCCCGGATTTCACTGAGTTCTGCGGTATCTACGAAAAATTTCATGTGTGCGCTTTTCCCAAATTCGAAACGATTTTCAGAGTTTGTCAGTATTTCAGTTCATCAGACTTTAGAAAAAGTCGACTGAGAAACTGAAAAACTGATGAGCTGAAATACTTCTTTACTCGTCTGCCACTGAATTTCTGAGGGTCCCCACACCCTCAACTTCCACTTCGACCACATCTCCCGCGTTCAATGCGCTGACGCCGGCCGGAGTTCCGGTGGCAATCAGGTCTCCTGGGAGCAACGTCATAACATTCGCTATATATCGGATGACGTCCCCAATCGGGAAGATGAAGTCTTTCGTGCTTCCCTGCTGGCGAACTTCGCCATTCACGCGACAGGTAACGCTCACGCCGGCCCATGGGTTTAACTCGCTCTCGATCACCGGACCGACAGGGCAGAACGTGTCGAAGCCTTTGGCGCGAGTCCACTGATCGTCCTGCTTCTGCAGATCGCGTGCCGTCACATCATTTACGCACGTGTAGCCGTGAATATATGGGCGAACATCTTCGTTGTCCGGCACCTTATGGCAACGTTTGCCAATCACCACGCCCAACTCGCCTTCGTGATCCACTCTCTCGGAAAGTTTCGGACGCAATACGGCTTCGCCGTGTCCGATGACCGCTGAGGGCGGTTTGGAGAAGATCAGGATCTTGGTGGGGACTTCGTTGCCCAGCTCGGTCGCGTGCTCGCGGTAGTTGCGGCCCACGCAAATGATCTTCGAGGGCGCAACTGGCGACAGCAGCCGAGCTTCCTCGAGCGCCACGTGCGGAATTTTTTCCGTGCGAGCATCTTCGTCGGGCAGCGGAGATTCGCCGGTATCGAGAAAAATGCGTGTGATCACTTCACGGCCGGCAACCGACTCGACCAGTCCGTACTGAGGCTTTCCGTTGTGATGGAACAAGCAATATTTCATAGCGAATCCAGAATGGCAGTGTAATGCACTGCGTAGTCCTCAGCAATCGGTACTCAGCGGTGCGCCGTTCTGCTAACCTGATGACCTCTCATGCCATTGCGCTTTTATTTTCTGCTGTTGGTAACAGTGGGCCTGTTTCTACTCGCGGGTTGCGGCACACCCGGTGCGCCACAACCGCCATCGTTGCGTGTTCCCAAGCCGGTGGACGATCTCACCGCCACGCGCAAGGGCGACCGCGTGCTGCTCACCTGGACACCTCCGACGAAAACCACCGATGGCGAAAACATCCGCCACGCCGGAAGCACCGAAGTTTGCCGCGGCGTGGGTGCTTTCCCCATGATTCGCTGCGGCGAAAATGTGGCGACGCTGAAAGACGCACAAGTGGAGCACTGGACCAAAGGCACCCTGGCTGCTCGCAAGGATTACAGCGACACATTGCCGGAATCGCTGCAGCAGCAATCGCCTTTAGGCGAAGCCACGTACGCATTACAGGACTTCAACACCCATGGCCGCACCGCGGGCCTGTCCAACCAGGTTCGTGTGCCGCTGGCGCCAACCTTGCCGCCGCCTGCGGAAGTAAATGCGAAAGTCGTAGCGGACGGCGTCGAGTTGTCGTGGCCTGAAACTCGGTCAGCGATAAACAATCCGGCGATTCATTTCGTGTATCGCATTTTCCGCCACAGCGCGACCGATCAGCAGAAGCCGGAAGTCATCGCCGGCGAGGTCCCCTTCACGGACGAGCCAACGACAAGCTTTGTCGATCACAACATCGATTGGGAACAACGCTACGTCTATCGGGTCGCTCCCATTACGGAGGTTCAACAATCCGGGAAAGAACTGGTGGAAGTGGAAGGCGACGATTCTCCGGCGGTCGAAGCTTTCGCGCATGACGTGTTCCCGCCCGCAACACCAGCCGGATTGCAAGCCGTGTTTTCCGGCGTCGGCCAGAAACCGTTCATCGATCTGACATGGGCTCCCAACCTCGAAAGTGATCTCGCTGGGTACAACGTCTATCGGCACGATCCGGGGGCGGCTCCCGTGAAGATCAATCCCGACTTGGTGAAAACGCCCGCGTTCCGCGACACCAATGTGCAACCAGGACACGAGTATTTCTACTCTGTGAGTGCGGTCGATCAGCGCGGAAATGAGAGCGCAAAGTCGGAGGAGACGAGCGAAAAGGCGCCAGAATAGAAAACTCCTATTCGGCTCTTGTCGCTTTCGATTGTTCAGCGGTGGTAATGGCAAGGCCGATAACTAGCAAGATCACGGTGCAGACGAGTAACGCTATAACGTTTGAAACTTCCCATCCAACCATCCAAGCAGGGATCGTGAAACCGAAGAAAACAACGCTTGCCGCAACGATAACTTCATTCACTGCTCGCCGGCGTTTCCAATCCTTAAGTGGTTTCCAGCGAA
>CAYWSM010000111.1:0-9874 GCA_964460935.1 uncultured Terriglobales bacterium
ACTGATCGAGGGGGGATAGGGGTATATCAAAAGGAGTTGGAATGACCGGAGTACCGCTGTTCGGCAATGCGCAGCTAAAATTGAGGACAAGAGGGGTCTTTATGAAAATGTCTGTCGCGGCTGGATCCGCCTCTGCAAAACTCGATGCGAAAATAAAGGAGCTTGGCGACTGGCGCGGGAAGACACTCGCGAAAGTGCGCGACATCATCCATCAGGCAGATCCGGAGATCGTCGAAGAGTGGAAGTGGGTAAAACCAACGAACCCCGGAACACCCGTCTTTTCCCACGGCGGCATCGTCTGCACCGGAGAAACTTACAAGAACTACGTCAAGATGACATTTGCCAAGGGAGCGGCGTTGCCGGACCCGTCCCGTCTATTCAACTCGTCGCTCGAAGGGAATGTCAGGCGCGCAATCGATATCCATGAAGACGACAGGATCGATGAAGCGGCCTTAAAGAATCTCATCCGCGCTGCCGTAGCGCTCAATCTACAGAACAAGTCGAAGGCCAAGCGGGCCGGCAGCAAGTAAGTTATGTCGAATCAGGAAGGAAACACTGGATTGAATTCCGTATCGAGCAGCCTGGCAGAACTGTTTCGCCGCGACCTGAGACGATTGGAAAACCAAATCAGCGCATTTTCTGATGAGAACGCTCTCTGGCGCACCATTCCCGGTATCACGAACTCCGCAGGAAATCTGGTACTGCATCTGGAAGGCAATCTGCGCGAATATATTGGCCGCCAATTGGGACGGGTGTCCTACAGCCGGCAACGGCCTTTGGAGTTCAGCAACAAAGGAATCGCCAAAGCTGAATTGGTGGCTCGCATTCAGGCTTTGCAGAAGTCGATTCCAGCGGTTCTCACATCGTTGACACAGGAGCAATTGGCGGCAGAATATCCGGAACTTGTGCTCGAAAAACCGCTGTCAACGCACGCATTCCTCATCCACCTGTACGGACATCTTAACTGGCACTTGGGACAAGTGGATTATCTGCGCCGCATACTGACAGAAGATGGTGCTATCGCTGCCGTTACTTTGTAGGAAGAGGGCTAGACTTCGATTTCACCTTCGAGGTAGAACACGCACTCTCCCTTCAGTTCGACGCGATCGTCGATTAACCGGCAGATCACTTCCCCGCCGCGTGACGAAGCCTGAAAGGCTTTGAACTGCATTTTGCCAATGTGCTTCGCCCAATACGGTGCCAGCATGCAGTGCGCAGCTCCAGTGACAGGATCCTCGGAAATACCTTTGGCCGGGGCAAAGTATCGGCTCACAAAGTCATAGTTCGGATTGTCGCTGGGCGCGGTGACGATGACGCCCGGCCGGTCGAGACGAGCGACTGCGGGCATATCGGGTGCAAGTCCGCGCAACGTCAGTTCACTATTCAAAACTGCGAGGTAGTTGAACTGGTTTACGAAAACCTCGACTGGATTGACGTGCAATGCAGCAGCCAACGATGGAGGAGTTGGGATTTGCTCTGAGGGCCGCGCCGGGAAATTCATAGCGTAAGTGGAACCGGAACGACTTACCGTCAGAGGCCCGCTGAGCGAGGCAAACACTACACTGTTACGGCCTGGCTCCAGCCTCTCCATCACCACCGCGGCACTGGCGAGGGTAGCGTGTCCGCAGAGCGGAACTTCAACCTTAGGCGTAAACCAGCGCAACCGGTAATTCTCACCTTCCGCAACGAGAAATGCCGTCTCCGCAAGGTTGTTTTCCGCGGCAATCGCCAGCAGCACTGAGTCGGGAAGAAAAGCATTCAGCAGCACGACCGCCGCCGGATTGCCTGCAAACCGTCGGCTGGTAAACGAATCAAGCTGGAACATGCGAAGTCGCATCGCCGAATCAGATTAATTGGACAGACAATTCGGCGTAAAGCAACCGTGATTCAGAGTGAGCGATGCTCTGGAGTTGCTGGCTGCCCCAAGCCCAAGTGACCGGCCTGTATCAGCCGTCACAGCTTTCCATTGTCTCGCGAGCTATGATTTATACGTAGGTCAATCCAGCGCGCCGGGCCATCCGACGCTTGAGGAGAGGGTTATGCCCACTGTAGCTCCACAAGCCGCGCTCGCCATTCGTAACGTCCTAATCGCAACCGATTTTTCTCCGTGCTCCCAACGAGCTCTCCTGCACGCCGTTGCTGCAGCCCATCGCTTCGGCTCAACTCTGCACATAGTGCATGTACTCAAACCGGCGGTGTTCTCGTTCTGCCCGCCGGAAGGCTACATGGGTGTTCCGGAAGCGGAGTCCCAGGCGATGGAGCTAGCGCGAGACGACGCCGAAAAGTTGATGAAGGAAGTTCTGCACCGCACTCACTGTGAGGACATCAAGTGCGTTACGCGAGTGCAATTGGGCGTGGTGGGAGAAACTGTTTGTGCGGTCATCCGGCGGGACCATATCGACCTGGCGGTAGTTGGCACCAGCGCCAGGAAAGGCCTGCGACACATGGTGATGGGCTCCGTTGCGGAAGACATTTTTCGCCATTCTACGTGCCCTGTGCTGACCGTTGGGCCGTATTCCTGGCGCTCCGATCCCCAGACACTTCGGCTCAAGCACATCGTGTTCCCGACCGATTTGTCGGACGAATCACAACGCGCCGTGCCTTTCGTGAAAGCCGTCGCTGCGGAATTCAATGCCAATATCACTGTCCTGCACGTCATTCGAACGCTCAGTTCGGCGGCGGCAAGCGACCGTGAACGAGTTCTCGCAGGCATCGAAAGACACATGCGCGAAATGATGAACGCGGGAGAAGGTTCACCCTCCATCGATTTCGCGGTGCAGTTTGGCGATGTTGTTCCTAACGTTCTGGAGACCGCAGAGCGGACGAAGTCCGACCTAATCGTTTTTGGACTCAAGTCGCCCGACTACTACGCCGATCGACTTCCCTGGATGCACGCCTACGACGTCGTGTGTCAGGCGCGGTGCCCTGTGCTGAGCCTTCGTGCGCCGTCAGATCGAGGTTAAACGGCTGGAGATTGAAGAACGGTTCTTGCTTCGCCTTACTGCTTGCTTTGCGTTACACCGATGGCGACGAGTTCGAACTGGAGTTCCGCACCACAGAAGATACAGACGGTTGTCTTTTCCAGTCCACCGGTGCCACACGGCTGAATGGGAAAGGTGCGCAGGCACTTGGTGCAGGTCAACATCACCGGCGCATCTCCGGTCGGAGCCCAGACGGTGCCCGTGTTTGTTCCATTTCCACGCTTCGGCGGCGCCTCAAGCAACTCAGCGATTTTCTTGTGCAGGTCGGGAGGCGTGTAACTGCCCTTCTGGAAGAATGCATCAGCGAGGGGAGCAATATTCAGATCATGGGCCAGGAATTCCCCACTGATCGCGATCGCAGGAACATGCGGAAATTGCGAACGCAGCACCGCGAGCAGTTCAAAACCGTTCATGTTCGGCATGCGCAAGTCGGTGATCACCAGGTCCGGAATCTTTTCGCGGATTTTCTGAAGAGCTTCGAATCCATCGGCAGCCACGACAGTTTCATACCCTGCACGGCGTAGCAGGGCGCTGGAAATAATACGAATACTGGGCTCGTCATCAACGAGCAGAATGGTTTTCTGTTCCGTCATGGAAAGTTTTTGACCCGATGGGGAAGATGTTTATCTATTAGTAAACTGCGCAGGCACTTAGGGCAATCAGAATTCTGCCTTAATCTCACGTAGTACTCCGGCAGTTCTCCTTCAAAAATCGACTGGCACACCGCTTGGTAAGTTGTTAAGGAGTATCTTTTCGGGTCGCCGGACGGATATCGCCTCGGACGGTTATGTAAGGCCGATTCTTGTCGTGCTCGACAAGGCAGACCCACAGCGCCTGAGCAACCGCAAACCGGGTAAAAGAAAACGCGGGCTGCCTATGCATACCCGCGTTCGATATTGTTCGATTTACCAGCGTGGGCCACGATCGCGACCGCCGCCGCGATTTCCACCGCGACCACCACCGCCGCCCGGACGTCCACCGCCGCCGCGGTTTCCGCCAAACCCGCCACGGCCGCCGCCGGCAAAGTTACCACGCTCCGCTTTAGGCCGCGCCTCATTGACCGTAAGCTGACGACCATCGAGCGTGCTGCCATTCAGTTGCGTCATCGCTGCTTCGGCTTCGCTGTCATTGGGCATTTCGACGAACGCAAAGCCGCGGGGCTGGCCGCTGTCGCGGTCGCGCACGATGTTTACCGCGTCGACAGCGCCGAACTGAGAGAAAGTCGAGCGGAGGCGCTCTTCATCTGTCTGGAAACTCATATTGCCTACATAGATATTCTTCACGGAGACCTCGTCTTCATTAATAGGAGGGTTCAACGCACTCACGGCTAGGGCAGGCAGTCCAAACAGAAGCGGAAGCGCTACACAGTCGCGAACAAGTAGCAGGGGCAAAATGCTAGCACGCAACGGCAGAATGCGCTACCTGCGAACTTAAATTTCGCATCGGCGGAAACGCTCGGAACGTCCAGGCAAGGTTAGTGGGTGGGACAAGATGCGGGGATTCTTTCTCATTTTGACGTTCGTACCCGCAAGACCGGGGCTTGCACGAGGATTGCCTCCGAACATCCGTGACAATCCAGCACAAGCCCTTATCGTTACTGTGATTTAGTCGCCACCGAAACTGTATCCGATGGATACGCCTGCGCGAACTGCGTGGCTGCCGGCAAACTCAACGTTGTTGTGGATGAGGTACAACCGGGCCTCGGGACGAATAAAGATATTGTGGGTCGCGTAAAGCTTTATTCCCGCTCCGAACGCGCCCATGAAGTGATTGCTGCTGGTGTAATTAGTACAACCGGAGATGTAACCGCAGGTGTAATAGTTGTTATAGAAGCGAATGCTCTCAGCGCCGATTCCGGCGGTAAACTCGGCTCCTATACGCCCGACCCGAGGCGCCCAGACGCCACCGAAATCGTAGAACAGCGGGCGGTAAGGCTGGTATCCCTGATATAAGTTCTGGTGCGCACGCCACGCGATTTCACCTTGGACACCCAGGTGGTGGCGCAACAGGAAGTCGCCGCTGAAGTTAAGATACGTTCCTCCCCCCATGGTGGGGGCAAAGAAATCGCCTGAGTTGACATCAAAACTGGACGGCGAAGGTGAAGTAAGACCGCTCACGCCGAATGCAATATCCCCGGACTGAGCGAACACCGTACACGCAAACAAAAGAACAAAGCACGCAAGCAAACAGGATTTCTTCAAGATAATCCTCCCAAGCATGCCGAGACCATCGCCCCTGAGGACCCGACAACGTACATCAGATGCACAACGATGATGCTGTGCTGTACCAGAGAAGAACCCCTCAGAGAGCGCGAAGTCGCGCCAAATACGAAACCCCTGCTCGCGGCAGGGGCTCCGAAGGTGTTAGTCGCATTGCGATTTAGTCGTAGTACTCAAGACCAAGGTGAGTAATGAGTTCCTCGCCCTTGAGGTGACGCAAGGTGTTCTTCAGCTTCATCAACTGGATGAACAGATCGTGTTCGGGATAGAGTCCCGGCACGGTCATCGGGGATTTGAAGTAGAAGCTCAACCACTCCTGGATACCGATCCCACGCAGGCTAGGCGTCCGCTGCGCCATGTCCATGAACAGGACAAGATCAAGAACGATCGGCGCGGCGAGGATCGAGTCGCGGCAGAGGAAGTCGACTTTGATCTGCATCGGATAGCCAAGCCATCCGAAGATGTCGATGTTGTCCCAACCTTCCTTGTTGTCGCCGCGCGGCGGGTAGTAATTGATCTTCACCTTGTGGGTGATGTTGCCGTAAAGCTGAGGATACAGATCGGGCTGGAGGATGTACTCGAGCACCGACAGCTTCGATTCTTCCTTTGTCTTGAACGACGCCGGATCGTCGAGCACTTCGCCGTCGCGGTTGCCGAGAATGTTGGTCGAGAACCATCCGTTCATGCCAAGCAGACGCGCCTTGAAGCCGGGCGCCAGGATGGTCTTCATTAACGTCTGGCCAGTCTTGAAGTCCTTACCGCAGATGGGAGCTTCCATTTCGCGCGACAACTCAAGCATCGCCGGAATATCGACCGAAAGATTCGGTGCGCCATTCGCATACGGCACGCCTTCCTTCAGCGCAGCGTAAGCGTAGATCATCGAGGGCGCGATTTTCTCGTCATTCTTGGTCAGCGCCTTCTCAAACTTTGCAACCGAAGAATGGATCTCGGACGGCTTCAGGAACGCCTCGGTCGATCCGCACCACATAACAACCAGACGATCGACCTTCGATTTCTTGCGGAAGTTGCGAATGTCGTCGCGCAACTGCTCGGCAAGATCCATCTTGTTCTTGCCCTTCTTCTTGTTGGGACCGTCGATCAGCTTGACGTAGTTGTGATCGAAGACGGCCTTCATCGGGGTGATGCCCTTCAGGAAGGGTTTGATCTTGTCGAGGAGACGATAGTCGAGCACGCCGGCCTTGGTGGCCGCTTCGTACATATTGTCTTCGAAAATGTCCCAGCCGGTGAAGACGATGTCATTGAGCTTCGCCAGCGGAACAAATTCGTTAATTTTGGGGGAGCGGCCCTCGGTACGCTTGCCGAGGCGGATGGTGCCCATCTGGGTAAGCGAGCCGATGGGCTCAGCGATACCTTTACGAACCGCTTCGACACCGGCGACGAATGTGGTCGCAACAGCGCCCATGCCGGGGATCATTACGCCGAGCTTGCCTTTGGCGGGTTGAATCTCCGTTCCCTGGGGAGCAGCCTTGCGGCTGAGAACAGACGTTTCCCGATTAGCCATCAATCTTCCTTCTGATTAGTGCGGAGATGTATTGCAAACTCTCTATGTTCTCGCATTGAGAGCGGAAAGGCAATGAAATGTGTCAGAAGCCACTCCCGATGCGCCGAACGGGTCATGCGAGAAACTGAACGAAGCTAGTGACGATTAACTGGGGAAGCGAATCCTGATTGCGTTTGGAGATCAACTCGTGTCCCGCACCTTCGATGGGGAGCAGTTGTGTTCTGGCAGGAATTAGCTTGAGTGCAGCCGAGATTTCGTCGATTGTGCCGAAGCCGTCGCGCATGCCGTGGACGAACAGCGCTGGAGTTTGCAGCTTCGGGAAATGAGCCGTGCGAAGTTGCGTCGGTGCTTTCGGCGGATGCAGCGGATAGGAAAGCAGGAGTAAGGCGGAGGCAAGATTGGGTTGCAAGGCGGCGAGCATGGTGGTCATGCGGCCGCCGTAGGAGTGACCACCGGCGAGCACGCGACCGGAGATCCGATTCTTCATCCATTCAACTGCGTCGGCAATTCCCTGCTGGTCTTTGTCGGCGCTTCGGATCGGTGGACCTTTGGGGCGAAGCTGGCGGAACGGCAGATCGTAGCGAAGGACCATGAATCCCGCAGCAGAGAATTCGCGCGCAAGTGCAAGCAACAAGGGTGAGTGACAGTTGGCGCCGGCGCCGTGGGTGAGCAACAATCCGTCGCCGGTTGGGTTTACTGGCGAATGCAGGAAACCGCGAACGCCGGATTCGTTTACGGCTGTTACGGTTCCGTCGGATGGTGAGTTCGGCGTCAAGGAACGCTATCGTAAACTATCACCAAAATGGTGAGGGTGAACTTGAGAACACTTCTTCGCGTGTTTGTCGTCTGCGTGCTCTTCTTCAGCTTCGCTGTCTTTGGGCAGAGCGCTCCTTCTTCCCTGACCGGTAATCCCGTCTATAAGAAAGACTGCGCCAAGTGTCACGGCAAAACTGCTACTGGAAGGCACTTTCGCGGACCGTCGCTGGTGTCCGAGAAGACGGCTGCGATGTCGGCGGATGATCTGCGCAACATGATCAGCAACGGCAAAGGCCGCATGCCGAAGTTCACGGGCAAACTGACGCCGGAAGAGATTGACACCCTGGTGCAGGAGATTCAGGGGATGAATAAGAAGTGACGAACGCAGGTTATCGGATAGTTCCATCTGACCTGACCATCCACATCAACCACCCAAAAAAGCGCCTTCCAGGAGCCAGCGCAGAGTGTTGTGCAAGTTCAGGGCCGCCGTTCGTGGTAATGGATCGGACCAGATTCGCCATGCCAAGTAATCGGGCATGACATCAAGTACTGCGAAGAAAACGCCAAAGCCAAGTATCCCGACGACGATTACAAATTTTGTCCTCGTTAGATGTTGAAACGCTGCTGCTCTTGCTTGGACTAGGCGCACGGGAATTCCAAACCAAGGAAGAATGACCTTTTTGAGGACCAAGACATAGCCGAACACCATCAACATGGCAACCAAGAGTGCCGCGAATGAGTGCATTTCCAGTGCATGATAACGCTGGAGGTTCTGGAAGTCGACAGGCCGATTCCCTATTCCGTCCTCAACGCCTCGATCGGCTGCAGTCTTGACGCCTTCAGGGCCGGCCAGAAGCCGCTGGTGATGCCAACCAGTCCCAGAATGAAAGTCGAAATGAGCATTACGTTCATCGACGCTCGCAGGAAGATGTCACCCTGATGATTGGTGGTTTTGTAAAACTCGCTGTAGAGCGGCAATGGCGGGATGACGACGGTCAACAACCATGATCCGATCACGCCGACAAGACCGCCAATGGCGGTGATGACCAACGCCTCAAGCAGGAACTGCACGAGGATGTGACGCGGACGGGCTCCGATGGCTTTGCGCAATCCAATTTCGCGGGTACGCTCGGTAACGCTGACGAGCATGATGTTCATCACGCCGACACCGCCAACACCGAGAGTCAAGGCGCCAATGATGCCAAGAATGGCTTCCAGTCCGATGGCGAAGGCACGAACCATCTGACCACTATCCACGGTGTCCCAGGTGGGAGTCGCTTTCTCATCCGTGGGGTCGAAATGATGCCGGCGACCCACGACCGCACGAACAGCAGCGAGTGCCTGCACATGGAGCGTTGGGTCGATGGGCTGGAAGATGATCGTGTGAGGGTACTTGTCGCCGATCAGTTCATTAAAGACGTCGTACGGAATAAAGGCCTGTTCGTCGTCAGGGCCTTCGTACATGGAGTCCTGTACTTTCTTTGCCATAACTCCGACGACTTCGAAGCTGCGCCCCTCAACCAGAATGGATTGTCCGACCGCAGGCGCACCCTGGAAGATGCGATGAGCGGCCTCGCTGCCGAGCACGACTACCGTTTTGCGGGAGGCAAACTCTCCGTCCTCGATGAAGCGGCCCTCAGCAATGGTGAGTTTTCGCATAGTGTCGTAACCGGATTCAATGCCGCGCGTCTGGATGGAAATGACGCGTGTGCCGGTTTTGAAACCGAAATTGGTGACCGATTCCGCACTGACACGCCGGACAAGAGGAACTTCGTCGCGGATTGCCTGGACGTCCTCGTACTCGAAACGAACCTTGCGGCCGGCGCGCTGGCCACCCGCCTGCATGCTGGTCTGCCCCGGCCACATCACCAACACGGCGTTGCCCATGTTGCCCGTTGCGGTGAGGATCGCCCCGCCGAGGCCCTCGCCAAAAGCGAGCAGCAGCACTACGGAAATCACACCCCAGGCGATTCCGAGCATGGTGAGGGTCGATCGCATGCGATTGCGCAGCAGCGACACCCAGCTTTGTCCGAAGAGTTCTTTTAGATACATGGGCTCACTCGCACCGCAGACATTCGACGGGATCCAGCTCCGCCGCGCGTTCTGCCGGATACATTCCAGCATTGAACGTGATTAACGATAGTGTTAGCAATGACGCGACGATCGCGATGGGCGACACAATTGGCTTGGGGACGAAATCAGGCAGCGGCAGGCCGGCAAGCATAACAACCAAGCCAACGCCAATCAAATATCCGAGAGCGCCACTGAAGAGCGTGAGAAACGCCGATTCGCTGAAAAACTGGCGAGTGATGTCCTTCTTGGTCGCCCCAAGAGCCCGTAGAACGCCAATCTCGCGCGTGCGTTCGGTTACGGCAACCAACATGATGTTCATGACG
>CAYWSM010000112.1:0-27350 GCA_964460935.1 uncultured Terriglobales bacterium
GTGTGGTGGTGGTGCGACGCACTGTTCATGGCGCCTCCGGCGTGGGCGCGCATGTACAAGATTACCGGCGAACGTGCCTACCTCGATCACATGGATCGCGACTGGTGGCTGACGTCAGGCAAACTCTACGATCCTAAGGAGAACCTTTATTCGCGAGACGCATCCTTCCTCGACAAGAAGGAAGTAAATGGCCAGAAGCTGTTCTGGTCGCGCGGAAATGGTTGGGTGATGGCGGGAATCGTGCGGGTGCTCCAATACATGCCAAAGGACTATCCTTCGCGGTCCAAGTACGTGGAGCAACTGCAACAGATGGCGGACAAGGTTGCGAGCCTGCAGGGTGAGGATGGATTGTGGCGTCCGGGCTTACTGGATTCGAAAGCTTATCCGTTGCCGGAAGTTTCGGGTTCCGCGTTCTTCACGTATGCGATTGCATGGGGAATTAACAAGAAGGTGCTGGACCGCAAGCGATACGAGCCGGTTATCGAGAAGGCCTGGCATGGCTTGGTCAGTCACGTCTATCAGGACGGGCGTCTGGGATGCATCCAGCCAATCGGAGCCGCTCCAGATTCCTATAAACCGACTGCAAGTTACACGTACGGAGTCGGCGCATTCCTGTTGGCAGGGTCGGAGGTCGAGAAACTCGCGCGACGCTAACGGTGCGCCATGGCGGCGTAGGGTTTCAGAAGATCGGGAATAAACGCTGGATCGATCGGCTTGGAGTAGAAGTATCCCTGCGCCATATCGCATCCGATGTTGCGCAGGTAACGGACTTGTTCCTCAGTTTCCACGCCTTCCGCCACGACCTTGAGTCCTCGGCTATGAGCGAGCATGACGATCACGTTCACGATCTCGCGGGTGCTCTGACTGGAGTCAATGAGAGAAATGAACTGGCGGTCGATTTTGAGGGTGTCTACGGGAAGTTGCTGCAGCCGAGCTAGTGACGAGTACCCGGTCCCAAAGTCGTCGATGCCAAGCCGTACGCCCAGGTTCTTTAGCTCGTTCAAGAGATTGTGCTGAGGGTCGGTGGTGCTCATGGCAACGGTCTCTACAATTTCCAACTCCACGGCTGCTGGATCGACGCCTGTGTCATCAAGAATCTTGGCAATGTCCGATGTAAGGTTCGATTTAGCAAACTGGTGCTGCGTAACGTTCACACTCATGGTCAGAGGCCTGGAACAAAATTCTTGCCACTCACGAAGCTGGCAGAAGGCTTCGTGCATGAGCGAACGGTTGATAACTTCCATCAGGCCGGTCAGGTCGGCGACTTCGACAAAACCGCCAGGCATCACAACGCCCTCAGGCTTGTGCCAGCGAGACAGAGCTTCAAATCCTGTAACGAGGCCGGTATCGAGAGCATACACGGGCTGATAGGCCACGCGAAATTCATTGCGTTCGATACCTTTCCGTAGCTCGCTCTCCAGTTGCAGCCGGTGGACTGCGCTTTCGTGCATGGCGCTGTCGAAGACTTCGCTGTGCGATTTACCGGCATTTTTGGCGCGATGCATCGCGATTTCGGCATTGCGCAGGAGATCCGCGGGTTGAGATCCGCCGCTGTCGGCCATGGCGATGCCGATGCTCGCTGTGATCACGACCTCCTGCCCCGCGATATTGAAGGGAAGCGCAAGATTTTTCTGTATGCGCTCGCAGACGCGCAAGCCGTCGCTAGGGTCGCGGATATCGTCGAGAAGGACCGCGAACTCATCTCCGGGCAGCTTGGCGAGGATGTCCTCACTTGTGGGGTGCTCAGGCTGGGTTTCCGATCTGGAAGCGCCAGTTTCGAAACCGCGCAGAGAGAAGGCTATTCGCCGGCCAATCTGAATCAGGAACTCGTCACCGGCGGCGGGTCCCAGGCTGTCATTCACCACCTTGAATTCATCGATGTCGATGTGGAGCAGAGCGAACTTGTAGTCATCGTGCCGGCCTGCGCGGACAAGTTCGCGTTGCAGCTTACGCATCAGCAGGGAGCGGTTGGGCAACCCGGTGAGCGCATCGTGGAGCGAGTTGTATTCCAGTTTTTCCTGTGCAAGGCGATTTTCAGTGATGTCGCGGTTGACGATCACGAGGCGGTCGGTTTCACCCTGATTGTCGCGGACGACGCTCATGCTCGAATCGAGAATGCGCCACGAACCATCCTGATGAGCCATGCGGTATTCAAGGCGTTGTCCCTGTCCTGTAACGCGAGCTGCCTGCGCCGCGCTGCTGACGCGAGCACGATCATCTGGATGCACCAACTCAAGCATGGAAATACGGCTGAGTTCGGGCAGCGAGTACCCCAGGACCTTTTCACACGCCGGGCTGTCGTAGAGGGAGTGTCCTTCTTCATTGACGACCGTAATCATGTCGGCCGCATTTTCGCTGATCAGTCGAAACAGATGATTTTGTTCCGCAAGCAGCCGGCGCATCCTGCTCAGGCGAAGGTGCTGGTATACGGTGTAAATGTCGAAAAGGAGGACCAGGGCGGCCAAACCCCGCACCCATTCGCGAAGGTCGGTCCAGTAAACACTTTCTCTGGACTGATCGATTCCAATGATTGCGAATGAACCCAGACCTACGGTTAACGCAATGGTGACAAGAACGACATACAACCATAGCCACCAGTCCCGTCCTTCCATTTGGCGGATTCTGGCCGACAGCGGACTGTGCCGATCCTGATTGTGCTCGATTGCTAGGCTCATGTCTGGCTGGAGCTACGCGGATTTTAGCCAAACTTAAGCAGCTTAGGAACGAAAACACGCGGCTATTGCATCATTTGATACACGCGTCAGGACATGGCCTCGCGTGTATTGACGCATGGCAGTTAACGCAGGTGACGGTCGAAGAAGTCGGCCATGAGGTGGTGCGCTTCGATCGCTTCCGGCATTTTGTATTCATTCCAGAAGGCGTGCGGGAGAGCGTCCCAGACCACGATTTGGGCGTCCACGCCGGCATGCAGGTAAGCTTTGTGCAATCGCACCGTGCCGCTCAGGAGTAGATCTCGCGTGCTGGTCAAGAATAGCGTCGGCGGCATGCCATTCAAGTCGGCGTAGAGTGGGGAAAGTACTGGATCGTGTGGGTCGGTACCGGGAGCGTAATCGTCATCATGCTTTTTGCCCGGTAGATCGATGGTTCCCGAAAGACCATGCAGTCCGTAAATGGCGATCGAATCGCCAAAATCTCCCATGTCACCGTTGCCGGAAAAAATGCCGAGCACGGCGGGTTCGGGCAATCCCAGTTGCTTGATTTTGACTGCCACTTCGCCGGTGAGGATCGCACCCGCGGAGGTTCCGTAAAGGACCATCTGCTCGGGCTTGTGAGTTTTCAGCAGTTCCTTGTAAACCGCGATTGTGTCTTCGACAGCGGCAGGGAATTTGTTCTCCGGCGATAGGCGATAGAGGACAGCCACGACCTTCGTTTGCGTCAGGCTGGCGATCGGGATGGTCTCTGCAACAGAACCCCAGTCGGCCTGAAAACCGCCACCATGAACGTTGATCAGGATGCGATCTTTCTTTTCCGCCGGCACGGTTTTGGGAGTGATGATGCGAACGGGAATGCCAGCGATGGTGTTCTTCTCGACGGTCGTGGGATACATCGACTGCATGTCCTTCGCGAGTTGGTCCTGCCAGGCATTCGCGTGGGCACGATTTTCCTCGGGTGTGATTGCCGGCTCGTGATCTGAGTAAGGACGCGAGAGGTACTTCTTCGCCTCGGGACTGAGGGTGCCGGGAACGGGCACGACGCGCGTAACACGCGTGGTGCCGTCGGGATCGACGGTGGCCGTATTGGCAGTGGGCGGTTGTTGGGCGACGGCGGTTAAGGTGAAAGTGAGGGTTATCAGAGCGAGAAAAGTTCGCATGGGTGCTCCCGAAAGACCTGAGCAAGTTAATCAACTTACGCGCATAACGCAAGCGGGAGTCTAGCAGAGGGCGAGTGTAATGCCGTCGAGAGTACGGGACGAGGCGTACTCGATGTGCAGCACGCGGCGACTTTGGCTGGAAGTGCACTTCGAAGAAGCATGGATCAGCAAAGGATGCATCAGCACAAGGCCTCCCCGATCCACTGTACAAGTCACAGGCTCAATTTCGGAGGCGAGAGCATGGACTTCATCATCTGCAAGGACGCCTCTCTGATGAGTTCCGGGAAGCACTCGTAGTGGGCCGTTCTCCAGCGTGGAGTCATCTAGGTGCACGCGAATTGCGACGACTTGCTGTAAAGCACTGGCCGGAGCATGAGCATAATGAACTCCGTCCTTACAGGACCAAGCTGTCCACCCCGGTATGTCACGCTTTTTGGCAAGCGGGAGAGCAGTATCTTGATGCCAAGCTACCAACCAGTTTGCATCGGGCGATTTGTCGAAGAGCGTGGCGCGAAAGGGAGATGCGTCGGGACCAAGGATCTCGCGTGCTAAATCCATCAGGCGTAAATCGCCGGCAAAGCTTGCGACTGCCGGATGCGACAACACATGCCGGATACCAGCACGGCTGCGACGCATGCCCTCGAAAGCATTACAGACCTCATCCATTTCATCAGGCGAGAAACGAGCCGCAAGTGTGCAATAACCCTGATGGGCAAATGCTTGGACCGAATTTTCCGTTGCGAGTGTCAAAGCCTCATTCCGCAGAAGTTAGGTCGATGGCACCCAAACTTCAGTCTGGTCACTGGCGGTGCGCGCGGGGCTGACGATGGTAGGTGTGACGACAATCAGCAACTCGTCGGCCTCATCATCCTTCGTGCGAGTGCTCGTGAGGTAACCGAGTCCGGGGATGTGACTGAAACCAGGAAGTCCGGAGAGGCCCCTCTGTTCGGATTCGGTGATCATGCCGACGATCGCGGTTGTAGCTCCGTTGGGCACCGAGAGACTGGCGGAGTATTCACGGTTGGAAAGCACCGGAACACTGTTGATGCTTTGGCCGGTGAGCGCGCGAATCTGCATCTCGAGCTTGAGATTGATATTGTCGTCCGCCAGGACTTGCGGAGTGGCTTTCAAGTCGATGCCAATATCCTCGTATGTAAATGACGGGATGGGGGCTGTGTAGGACCCGTTCTGGATAACCTGGCTGATAGCAGCGTTGTTATAGATGGGAGCAAAACTGGCGTTCAGGATGGGATAACGCGAGCCGATCTTGAGCGTGGCTGCGTTGCCTTGCGCCGTACGAAGTGTAACTTTCTGAAGCGAGCGCAGGTCAGATTGGTTAAATCCGAAATTCGCCGTCACCGGGGGGACCGTAATGGCGCTCAGAGTCTTGCCGCCGCCGAACGTCACGAACGGTGTTGTCAGTAGCGAATTGCCCTGGTTCTGCAACTGCGACAACAGTGATTGCAACGCCTGCGAGTTCGCCTGGTTAATAGCGCCTGACGAAATCAACTGGTTAATGAGGTCCTGGTTATTGCCTTGTCCTAATAAGGCTAAAGCGGCTGCGCCCACGTCGATGACCTGGAACTGCAATGGCAGGGAAATACCCAATTGCCGCGTCAGCGAATGGCTGACTTCAAATACCTGGACATCGATGGTCACCTGCGGCTTTCTGCTGAGAATACCGGACAAGACCTTGCTCGCTGCTTCGACACTAGCCGCCGGGGCACGAACGACTACGCTGTTGTTGGAGGCTTGCGGCACAGCAAAGCGAATGTCGAACAGCGCCCGCAACATGTTGACCGCTTCCGTGACTTCCTGCGTCGAAGTGGCATCGCTCAGGTAGAAGGTGGCGCTGACGGTCCGCTCGAATTGGCGGCGAAGTTGTTGCGTGTCGTTGAACAGAATGAGCTGCTTGGGTGTCAATGGAACCCAGAAGACACGAGCTATTTTCCCGACTTCGCGGAACGCGGTGAAGAAATCCACTCCGTCCATATCAAAGCGAATGGAACGGCTGTTGACCGAATCATCGAAGACAACCTTCATCCCGAATGCGGTAGCGATCTGCTCGATCACATTGCGGGATGAGCCCTTCAGGTGGAAGTCGTGGAATCCGGGTTGCGGCAATGCAACAACGGGTTGCGACTGCATCACGACGTTCAAGGCTGGAGAAGAATCCGATCCGGCCGAGACAACGTGGGACGGTAGGACATCCTGTAACCGCTGCAAGGCGTATTGGTTGTGCGGATCGATTGCAACGGCGCGGCTAAACTCGGCGGTTGCAGCAACGGTGTTGTTACTCTTCAGGAGTTGATTGCCCAGTTCGATATGGTTGGTCACCATCTGCTGGCGGACCATCTCGCGGGTGGAGACGTACTCCGGAACGGTGGGAGCTAGCGACTGCGCCTTATCGAGAGCGTCGGCGGCCTGCGGAAGGTTGTTTTCCTTGATCAGCTTTTGTGCGCGTTCGTAATACTTATGCGCCTGTTTCAGGTCTTGCTTGCTGGGGGCGTGGATACCCGGCACACATTGCGGATCGCCAACCTGGCACGGCCCGGGGCTGGTCTGCGCGGACGCAGTGAGCGCCAGGGAAATCATAAGGGTCAGGCCAGGTAAGATCCACATCCTTGGTATTGTCGTGAATCCCTGCTGCATTGTCTATTGACTGAATGCTGACCGGGAGGGTTCTTGCACGCTAGTTCAGTGATCTAGCAATTCTGCACAGCAGGAGATGCAGATATCGGGATTAAGAGCCTGAAGTTCGGTTTGGGGATAGATGCCCGTTGCCACCGAGATAATCGGCACACCGACTTCTTTGGCCGCTCGGATGTCGGAGGGGGTGTCCCCAACCACAAAAGCGCGCACGCCGGGACCGAGCCTGCGGGAGGCTTCGCCGAGGCCGTTGCGGAAGATGTTGGCGCGAAGTTCGGTATGGTCGCTGAAGGAACCGAATGCAAAGTATTGACGCAGACCGCTCGCTTCGAGTTTGGTCCAGCCGATAGCTTCGAAGTTGCCGGTGACCACGCCGATCAGCTTTCTTCGCTCGTGAAGTTCAGCCAGCAGCTCGCGGATGGAAGGACAGATGTCCGCCCGGATTTCCGCCTTATGGGCCGAAACTTCCTCGGACATCATCCGAATGATTTCCGGCAGATGCTTTTCGAAGTCCGCATCCGAAACGCCTCGCAACCGGCAGACGGCTCTAAGAATTCCGATGTCTGTATTGCCGTGAACAGGGACGCCGTCTATGGTTGCTTCAAACCCGAAGATCTTCTGTAGCGCATTACGAAAGGCAAAGTAATGGATAGCATCACGAGTGTTCAGCAGCGTGCCATCGATATCGAACAGGTAGGCGTCGGCGGAGAAGAAGTCCATTTAGTAAATGAGTAAATTAGTAAGTTGGTAAATTGAAAGTTCCGATTGCATGCAGCGATTTACTAATTTACTCACTTACTAATTTACCAATTCTCGTTACTCGTCCTTGAGCATCAATCTTTGGATTGAGCTGGCTTTTCCTGTTTGTTCGTCGCATTCGATCATGACACCGCAGAAGCGGGTATCTCCTGTGGCGGCCTCCCATCGTGCAGGAAGATTTGTCAGGAAACGCTGGATCACGAGTTCCTTCTGCACACCAATGATGCTGTCGTACGGCCCCGTCATGCCGACATCGGTTTGAAATGCGGTACCGCCGGGGAGAACGCGCTCGTCGGCGGTCGGAATATGTGTGTGAGTGCCGATCACGGCCGTAACGCGCCCGTCCAGATACCATCCCATCGCGACCTTCTCTGAAGTTGCTTCGGCGTGGAAATCAACAAAGATGACCTTGGCGGTCAGCTTGGCCAAGATTCCGTCGGCGACCCGGAATGGGTCTTCACTGTGGCCCATAAAGACGCGGCCTTGAAGATTGATGACGGCGTATTTGATCCCGGTACGAGTCTGGCCTTCGTAGAAACCGTGTCCAGGATTACCGGCAGAAAAGTTTGCCGGCCGAAGCAGACGGCGCGCGGGCTGGCCATCGGATTCGTTCATATAATCCATGATCTCGCGCTTATCCCAGACGTGATTGCCCGTCGTAATGACGCTGATGCCTTGCTCGAACAGCTCTTCCGCGATCTGCGGGGTAATGCCAAAACCGCCGGCTGCATTCTCGCCATTGGCGATGATGAGATCGATGCGGTGATCGCGGACGACCTCCTGTAGCCGATGCTTAACGATGGTGCGGCCGGGGCGTCCGAAGATGTCTCCGATAAATAGAAGGCGCATGGGCGATGGACGAAACTTCGATCTTAGCATGTTCGCAGTGTTCAACGTTCGCTGACCGCAAACCTCACCGTGCTATATGCTGGCGAGAAAAGCAGCATGGCAGATGACTCGAAATACGCGGCGAAACTGGCGTCGACCGGCTTCCGTGATTGGGATCGGGCGCAACAGGAATTCGAGCGTCTGTGCGGCAAATTGCCGGAGGAGATCGCTTCGTCTCTGCTGGCATTGCTTGCCGATCTGCCACGGCCCGACGCAGCACTCAGCGGATTTGGGCGGCTGATTGAGGGAACCGAATCAGAGCTGGTTGGCTTGTTCCAGCAGCATCGGTCGCTGATCCATTACGGCCTGGCGGTGTTTGGCTATTCGCAGTATCTAGGCGAGACGCTGCTGAGGAACACCGATCTCCTGCAGATTCTGGTGCGCGAGCAGAACATCGACCGGTCGCACTCGCATGAAGAGTTCCGAGAGGCGTTCGCCCGCTTCCAGTCCCGTTCGGTTGAGACCGATATCGCCGTTCGACTGGCGCAATTCCAACGACGTGAATATATCCGGATCATGCTGCGTGATGTGCTGGGATTCGCCACGCTCGCCGAAACGACAGCGGAGATTTCGGCGTTAAGCGATGTCTTGATCGAAGAGGCACTGCGCGACTGCGAAAGCGACATGCATCGCAGGTATGGCGTGCCGCAGCATCGGGACCGCCAAAAACGGCTGGTGCAGACGCCGTTTGCGGTTGTGGCTCTGGGCAAGTTGGGCGGCAATGAACTGAACTACAGCTCTGACATCGACCTGTTTTTTGTGTACGGAGATGGCGAGGCGGATGACGATGCTCCGCTCACTAATCGTGAGTATTTTGTGCGTCTGGCACAGCAGGTCACGAATGTCCTCTCTCGTGTAACACCAGAGGGATTTCTCTTCCGCATTGATCTGCGGCTACGTCCACAGGGCAGGGAGGGCGAAGCAGCGATCTCACTGGGACATGCATTGCGGTACTACTCGGATAAAGCGCACGACTGGGAACGGCAGGCGATGATCAAGGCGCGATTTGCCTCCGGAGACATAAGGCTCGCGCGACAACTCATACGTGGACTGCAGGAGCACATCTACACCGAAGAGGTGAATTTCCCGGCGATTGAAACGGCTCTCGAATCGCTGGACCGGATGCGCGATAAGCGCGTCGCAAGAAATGATGGGAGCATCGATGTGAAACTCGATCGTGGAGGCATTCGCGACATTGAATTCCTTGTGCAGTGTCTGCAACGTGTTTACGGAGGCGGGCAGCGCTGGTTGCGCTCAGGGGGAACGTTGTTCTCGCTGCAGAAACTCCACGACAAGCGGCATATTTCCGGCAGCGACTTTCATCACCTATCGACCACCTATGAGTTTCTGCGCTGCATCGAGCATCGGTTGCAACTGTGGCGAGGACAACAGACACACCGCATTCCTCCAAATGCGGACGAACAAGAAATGCTGGCGCGGTCACTCCCGCGTCCGGGAGCGGAGCCGTACACCGGACCGCAATTGATGGCCGCAGTCCGCGAGCGCATGGCGAACGTCAGCGAAATTTACGGCCGCATCATTCACCAGCAGCAGCAACGTAGCGAGCAACAGGCAATCGCAACATTCGACCTAAGCACCGCTGATGTTGAATTTGGCCGTGTGCCATCCGATCAGCAGGTTTTGCAACGATTGGCTCTCGATGCACCGGCGCTGTACCAGATCGCCATCCGCACGGATCTGGAGCCGCATACCCGACGCAACCTGTTCAAGTTTCTGAGCAGCGCATTCACCAGCGCTGAGAGATATCGTGCGGTTTTGCAGGCACCGAGAGAAGTGGAACGAGCTCTCGAACTGTTCCGAACGAGCGAATTCGTTACCGATATTCTGACCAGGCATCCTGAGGATGTTGCGAGCCTCAGCGAGTTGCGATCTTCATCGCCGCGTCACCAGAGCGAAACATTGTTCGCCGACGATCTCGTGCGAGTTGCGCATAGCATTGGACTCGAGAATTATCTGGCCTCTGACAAACTGCCTCACTCGGAGAAGATGGCGCTGTTGCGCCGGCGCTTCCGGTATCGCACATTTCTTTCCGCAGCACGCGATGTGCTTGAAGCTCGGACTGTATTCAATTCACTTCGAGACGCGACGAATGCTGCCGAAGAGGCAATTGCCGCCGCCTGGATGATGGTAAGACGTCCCGCCGGAATGGCTGTGCTCGCGTTAGGACGGTTGGGCTCCAAAGAGTTTGATGTTCTGTCGGATGCAGATCTATTGTTTGTTCGCGAGAATAGCGTTGACAGCGCTAGTGCAATTCGCGCAGCAGAAGAAGTAGTACAGGCGCTGTCGGCGTACACAAATGAAGGCACGGTGTTGCCGGTGGATCTGCGCTTACGTCCACACGGCGGCGAGGGCGAGATGGTGATCGCGATCGATAACCTTGGTCACTACTTTCAGAATCAGGCCTTGCCATGGGAAGCGCTTACTTACACCAAGCTTCGTTTTATCGCCGGGAGCGAAGAGTTGGCCTCCAAAGCGTTGGTTGCTGTTGAAATCCTAAAGGATCGGTTTGCCGCTGATGATCGTTTTTTGGGCGCTGTGCGCGAGATGCGCTCCAAACTCCAAGAAACCAACGGAGGTCTGAAGACCGTCGCCGGCGGAATGTACGACATCGATTTCCTGACGGCATACACGATCATTGGTCATGGTGTGCATATCGTCGAAGGAAGTGCGGGCGAGCGCCTACGGAAGCTGAATCAGGCAGGCCTGATCAGCCAACCTGATTTGCAAATCTTGCTTGATGCGCTAGAACTTTACCGCACGACGGAGCATGCGATTCGACTCGTCACCGGTCGGCCCGGAAAGACGGTTCCTGTATACGAAATGGCCCTCGCCAACGTGTCAGAATTGACATGCCGAATGAGCACGCGTGAGATTCATCGACCGCTCGACGAGGAACTTGTATCAACTCGTGCGAAAGTGCGTGAGATCTTCGATCGAACCATCGGCTAAGGCTTTCTCCGGATGCTATGATTTAAGGTTCCGTGGGGACAAACGGGGCACTCCAGGCTCTGCTGGCCCGCTCTGGCGTATCGATATCACAGGAGTTTGTGACCGATGCACATAGAGCGAGTGCGTTCCTTGCTTATACTCGTTACATCCGAACGATCGTTAGAAATCTTGGAGGTTCGATTCATGCCGGCTTCTTTCAATGGAATTCCCGTGCCCTCGCAGGGCTCTAAAATCACGTACCAGGGCGGGAAATACCAGATTCCAGACCAACCGATCATTCCTTTCATCGAGGGCGATGGCACCGGGCGCGATATTTGGAAAGCGTCGGTCCGGGTGTTCGACGCTGCAGTAGAAAAGGCGTACGGCGGCAAGCGCAAGATCGCGTGGTTTGAAGTTTTTGCCGGCGAAAAAGCGAAGCAGAAATTCGATACCTGGCTGCCTGACGATACTGTCAGCGCCTTCACAGAATTCCGCGTCGGCATCAAGGGACCTCTAACGACGCCGGTAGGCGGCGGTATTCGCTCGCTAAATGTGGCGTTACGGCAGATCATGGATCTGTATGCGTGTGTTCGTCCGGTGAAGTGGTATGGCGCTCCGTCGCCCGTAAAGCATCCGGAGAAGATGGATCTGGTGATCTTCCGTGAGAACACGGAAGACGTTTATGCCGGCATCGAGTGGAAAGAGGGAACGGCGGAAGTTAAGAAGCTGATCGACTTCATCAACAACACGATGCTCGCGGGCGGGAAGAAGAAGATCCGCGAAGATTCCGGCGTTGGCATCAAACCGATCTCGATCACCGGCACCAAGCGGCTGGTTCGCCGCGCGATCGACTTTGCGCTGGAGAACGGCCGTAAGAGCGTGACGCTGGTACACAAGGGCAACATCCAGAAGTTCACCGAAGGTGCGTTCCGCGAGTGGGGCTATGAGCTGGCCACCCAGGAGTATCGCGACAAGGTCGTCACCGAGCGCGAGAGCTGGATCATCGACAACAAGGATAAGAATCCGCTGTTAACCATAGAGGCCAACGCAAATCTTGTTGAGCCTGGAATGGAGTTCGCGCCACCGGAGTTCCGCAAGGCTGTTGAGAAGGAAGTGAAGGACGTACTCGACGCGATCTATGCGACCCACGGCAATGGCAAGTGGAAGTCGAAGCTGATGATCAACGATCGCATTGCCGACTCGATCTTCCAGCAGGTGGTCACTCGTCCGGAAGAGTACACCGTTTTGGCAACGCCGAACCTCAATGGCGACTACATCTCCGACGCCTGTGCGGCACAGGTGGGCGGCTTGGGCATCGCGCCGGGAGCTAACATCGGCGACGGCTATGCGGTATTCGAAGCCACACACGGAACGGCGCCGAAGTACGCCGACCTCGACGTCATCAATCCCGGCTCGGTGATGCTCTCGGGCGTGATGCTGCTGGACTTCATCGGCTGGAAGGAAGCGGCGAAGTTGGTCGAGGACGGCATCATTCGCGCAATTGAGAACAAGAAAGTGACGTATGACTTCCATCGCATGATGGAAGGCGCGACGAAGGTGAAGACAAGCAAGTTTGGCGATTACGTGATCAAGTACATGGATGCATCGTCGGCGAAAGCTGTATAGGGACATGTAGAAATGGGAGTTCTAGTCCCGCATCGGGAATTCTGATGTTAGTAGGCGTGGTTCATCATGCGTCGTCCGATGGCACTGATTGCTTACAGTTAAATTGGCAGACTTTCCGCATGCGATTGGTTGTGTTCTAATTTTCAGTTTTGCTGAAGCCGGTGGGGTCTCCAGTAGCCGGTAAGTTTTATCGGGAAAGGAATTCATCATGCGAAAAAAAGTGACGATTGTGGGGTCGGGCAATGTGGGAGCCACAGGAGCACACTGGATTGCCAGCAAAGAACTGGCCGACGTGGTGTTGATCGACATCCTGGATGGCGTGCCGCAAGGGAAGGGACTCGACCTGCGTGAAGCCATGCCAATCGAGAAGCGCGACTCGTTTGTGCTTGGCACCAACAACTACGCCGATACCGCGAATTCCGACATCGTTGTCATCACCGCAGGGATCCCTCGCAAACCCGGCATGAGCCGTGACGATCTGCTCAACACGAACCACAAGATCATGAGCGACGTGGTAAGCAAGATAATGCAATACTCGCCGAATTGCATCCTGATTATCGTATCGAATCCGCTGGATGCGATGGCTCAGGCTGCCTACAAACTCAGCGGACTGCCGCGCGAACGCGTGATCGGCATGGCGGGCGTGCTGGATTCGGCGCGCTTCCGGACGTTCATCGCCGAAGAACTCGATGTCAGCGTGGAGAACGTTACGGCCTTCGTGCTTGGCGGCCACGGCGACACCATGGTTCCACTGCCGCGTTACTCGACGGTCGCTGGTATTCCCATTACGGAATTGATGGACGCAGACACGCTGGAGCGCCTGGTTCAGCGCACGCGCGATGGTGGCGCAGAAATCGTGAAGTACCTCAAAACGGGCAGCGCCTACTATGCGCCGTCGGCGGCTTTCGTCGAGATGGTCGAAGCCATCCTGAAAGATAAGAAAAAGATTCTGCCTTGCGCCGTCTATCTGCAGGGTGAGTATGGAATCGATGGCCTGTTCGTTGGCGTGCCGGTGAAGCTGGGCGAGCACGGCATAGAGAAGATCATTGAGATCAAGCTGACTCCCGAGGAGCAGGCTGGATTGCAGCGCAGCGCCGGTGCCGTGAAGGAATTGGTGGCAGTGATCGGAGTGTAAGTCGGGCTCGTATGGCTAAAGTTAAACGACAGGACCTTAAAGATCTCGCAAATCTGAGGATCGATGAGGCGCGTACTCTGATGAAAGCAGGTCAGTTTCCCGGTGCTTATTACTTCACTGGCTTGGCTATTGAATGTGCATTAAAAGCTTGTATCGCCAAGTCAACGGAAGAGTATGAGTTCCCTGATCTGCGCAGGGTGGCCGAAAGTTGGAAGCACAATCTTGCAGAACTCCTGAATACTGCCGGTCTAAAACCAGAGTTGGAGCGCCAGCGGAAAATCGACCAGCAATTCGAAGCTAACTGGCTGACTGTTAAGGACTGGAGTGTAGACAGCCGCTACGAAAAGAAAACACAGCAGGAAGCGGAGAGCATCTTCACCGCAGCGACAGAGGCAGCGCATGGTGTGTTACAGTGGCTAGGAGTGTATTGGTAATGGCCCCAGTCCTTTCGTTAACTCCGACCGATCTCGAATTCGGAAAACGTCTTGCTGATGCTTTGAAGCAAAGCGATTTTCCCTACAAAGGGGTCTTCTGGTTATTTGAAGATCAGAATGACGATTGGCGTCTTATTGTCGTTACTTCCTTGGTCGAGGAGAAGGGGCGCAGAGAAGCCTACCTTCAACTGTCTCGAGTGACCTCCGGCATCAGCGGAACCGATTTTCAACAGACTCGAATTACCGTCATGAGTACCGACGATCCGCTATACAGAGCCTTACATGATGTTTTTGCGCCGGCGGCATCCGTCGAAGGTGCAAGACTTAGGAATACTACGGTCAATGGTATCGTCGTGCCTGAAGCATATCTCTACGAAATTCATTAGTTTCAGACGAGATGTCTTCTGGTTTTTTGATGGGATGTTTTTTGGCCTATTCTTCGTCGGTTCCAAACACTTCATAATGATCCACTGAGGTGGATTCCAGCAAAGGCCGTTCGGGTTCCGGAATCAAAGACTCGTTCCAGTTGTTGCCGACAAACGCCTTCAGATCATCGAGGCTGCGCCAGATCGTGACAATCGTGAAATCTTCCGGAGAAGATGGCATTGGGCGCCCGGCAAAGAAGTGAATCAGACCGCGCTGCTTCCGAACCAGAGGAATGGAGTTCTGGCCTACTTTGAGTTCGAAATCCGATTGCTTACCCGGCTGAACCCGGGCGCGAAAAATGCGGAGGATCATGACTTACCTTGGAAAATATGAAGGACGAAGTACGAAGTGAAACACAAATAGGACGCTGTGACCCCGGGTCTAACTCCGTACTTCGTACTTGTCTTAAACTCGTTCGATCTTTACCGAGTTTACAACCACATCCTTATTTGGCTTGTCTTGGCGGTTACGGGGAACATTGGAGATTTTGTCCGCGATGTCCTGGCCTTCGATTACCTCGCCGAAGATGGTGTGGTTCCCGGTGAGCCACGGTGTTGGCGCGACGGTGATGAAGAATTGCGAGCCGTTCGTGTTCGGTCCGGAATTCGCCATGGCCAGCTTGCCCGATTTGTCGAACTTGTGCGGCGATCCCTTGGTTTCGTCTTCGAACTGGTAGCCGGGGCCGCCAAATCCACTGCCCATTGGATCGCCACCCTGGATCATGAATTGCGGAATTACGCGATGAAAGATAGTTCCATTGTATAGCGGGTTTGAGGACTTCTGCCGCGTTCCGGGATGGGTCCATTCGCGCTTGCCTTCGGCGAGATCCACAAAGTTCTGAACGGTCTTGGGCGCTTCCTTGTCGAAAAGGCGAACCACAATTTGTCCTTCACTGGTATCGAACGTGGCGTAAAGTCCGGGGGTGCGTGCCATAGAAATTCCTTTCTTGCTTAGGATCGGAAATGCAGCGGCCCGGTGGTCCGGGCCGTCAATGGTTCTCTCACTAAGTTAAATCAAATCTCAGTTATTGTTTCGGGGTGGCTGGCTTTTTCGCTGCGGGCGGGGCTTTGTGAGCGGTAGCAGCAGGTTTTGTCGGCGTGGATGAACTCGCCTTAAATGCTTCCCCCGGTTGCAGAATGGCGACATGCACGATGCGCGTGGGGTGAAATGGCTTGTCGTTGGGATCGCGAGGCGCGCGTGCAATGCGCGAGATGATCGAGATAGGTTCGCACTGTCCGAAGATCGTATGGCGATTATTCAGGTGTGGAGTAGCCACCTCGGTGATAAAGAACTGCGAACCGTTGGTGTTGGGGCCGCTGTTGGCCATAGCGAGGCGTCCTGGCTGGTCAAAGCGCAGATCGCTGAATTCGTCTTTAAATGAGTAGCCTGGATCGCCTGCACCGGTTCCCGCCGGATCGCCGCCCTGGATCATGAATTGCGGGATCACACGGTGGAAGATTGTGCCGTTGTAGAGTGGCTTGTTATGCATCTTAGCGTGTGACACTGGATTGCGCCAATCCTTTGTGCCCGTAGCGAGTCCGATAAAGTTGTTGACCGTAAGCGGAGCTTTGTCGGGGAATAGCTCGCAGGTGATGTTGCCATCGGTCGTCTCGAATACGGCACGCAAGGTGTTAGGCGGGGCGGCCGGGGCGGAGGATTGGGCTGCTTGAGCAAAACCGGCTACGCTCATCGCAGCCAGACCACACAGTAGGAATAGGAATAAGTTGCGCATGATAGCTCCTGTGAAGCTGGGGTGAACGGGAAAGTATACAACTGCAGTGGCTAGTGATTAGTGCTAGCCATGATCACTAGTCAGGACTTACTTTCTATTCATTTCGCGGCTGACTTCTTCCACCTGGCGAAACACCCGCAACAAATTTCCCCCCAGAATCTTGTGGATCTGCTGTTCGTCATATCCGCGGTCGACAAGTGCCTCGGTAATCTTTGGCATGTCGGCCACCGAGTCGATGCCTTGCGGAGTGCAGGGAATACCATCGAAATCTGACCCGATTCCAACGTGATCGATTCCGGCAATCTTTGCGACGTGATCAATATGGTCGATAAGATCGCTGAGAGGCGGACGGGCAACACCAGCCTTCAACTGTTGCTCCACCTGCTCGAGTTTCGCCTTGGTTTCGGGCAAATGATCCCGTTCCAGCAGCTTTTCCAAATCGGCTTGCTGCTTCACCAGTTCAGGGTGTGCGTCCTGGAATGCCTTCACCTTGTTGTTGTAGTCAGGGTCGCGGGCAATGAACCCGCAATTAAAGTTCATCTGCACCACGCCGCCGTGTTTTGCGACCTCGCGCAGCATGTCATCGGTCATGTTTCGAGGAACATCTGTTAGCGCCCGCGCTGAGGAATGCGAGGCAATCACCGGAGCCTTACTGACGGCAATCGCATCCTCGAAGGTCTTGTCGGAGACGTGTGAGATGTCCACCATCATGCCGAGGCGGTTCATCTCCAGCACGACCTGTTTGCCGAAATCCGTCAGCCCATTATGGTGCTGGATCGTCGTGTCATTCACATCGCCGGAGGAGTCTGCCCATTCGTTCGTGTTCGCCCATGTTAGGGTCATGTAACGCACACCAAGGCGATAAAAATCACGCAGAACGCGGATGTCGTTTTCGATCGCGTGCCCACCTTCGACTCCGATCAGCGCTGCAAGGCGTTTATGCGGTCCAGTGCGGGCCTTGACGATGTCTTCCGCGGAGTACGCCATTACCATCTCGTGCGGATGCAATCGCGCCTGCTCATAGACGGAATCGATCATGTCCAAGGCGCGCTTGGTGTAGCCGGTAGTGATCCGCGGATCCACCCAGATGGAAAAGAACTCGGCTCCCAGATTGCCCTCGCGAACCTTGCCGAGGTCGAAGTGTCCTTCGCTGACCGGGGTATTCGTCCCCAGATCGAAATTCTCGTCTACGAAGCGGCCGGGAGTATCCGCGTGCGTGTCGATAACGATCGCGGACCTATGGATGGCGAGCGCGTTAGTTTTGGATTTCGTTTTGGTTTGTGCTGATGCCAGCGCACACGCCACAAGAGGGAGCAGCAAGAACAGTGATTTAATTGGCATCCGTGTCAGTGGTCGAATCCTGCTGATTGTCTTTCCAATCAGTATAGTCTTCGAACACGACAACGTGAAACACAGGCTGACGGCGCTCTTCAATTGGATCGATCACGCCAGCATTTTTCATCGGCAGAAAGTATTGCTCAATCCACTGGTGCTGCTTACGTGTCAGCCCACGTTTAGAAATGTCGAGCGTCACACCGGTAAGGTGCGTGGAAGCAGTATCGCCCTCTTGCGGGGCGGCGTTGCCATTATGCCGGCGGAGCTTCTTCTGTTGTTCCACGGTTCGCACTGCAGAGTTGATCTGGATAGGCTTGCGGAACTCCGCGTAGAACGCATCACCGAAATCTTCGGCGAAGTCACGGGTCCACGGACGGCAATAGCGCCGATTCGCCAGCAGGTTCGACGCGACTTTCAAGGACCGGCTTTCCTCGATCGGCACCAAGTCGTCGTTGTCTTCCATCAGCTCGAGCTGCTCGTCGTCCTCGATGCGGGGCAGTTCCATGGCATCGAGCCTGATGTTTTCATTCACCAGCATCTCATGTGATCCGCGGAACATCGGGTTCCACACCAGCCGGCGAACGTGCGCGCGGCGCGCGCGGTGATAGCGATGGCGACTCTTGACCACATGATGCATGGCGAAGCCCTGCGCCGAGACGGCGATCAGAAACAGACTGACAATCATTATGGCCTTGAAACTGCGCGTCACTATAAGCCCTCGAATATCTTTGGAATCAGAGGCTGTAGTGTAATTCAATGTAGCTGGATTTTCAGCCACTGAAGTGCATCGCCCTTTCGTGTACGGGAACCAAAAGTGCCAAGAGGTCATCGTCTTAACGCGTAAACGTAAGTACCCAAATACAGGTATATACGATGAACGAGCCATCACTCGCGTTTGCCGGTCACAGCATCAGGTGCGTAGCAACCTTTGTACCTGATTTGAGCATCGTCCGTTGCGCGCAAGCAACATTTTCGACCATTTCCATTAAAATTTTGGTGCTGACTTATCGCTGTATATCATCATTACCCGACGCTGTCTGTAACGCTGTAGTGAGTACTGAAGTGTCTCGCGGAGGACATGTTCCTGGCACAGGACACGTGCCATTAGCAATTACTGGTGTCGAGGGATACGTAGCAATTTTTTCACGCACCTTCCAATTGAATCAATAATTTACAGAGGCGTCATTCCAAATAAAGAACTTAGACAGTGCGCGCGTGATCTTGTTATCAATAATCCCGTGCAGCCCGGGATTTCCTTGCTTCCGACAACCCGATGTCGCGCTTGCGCGCTATACCACCTGGGCGCAACGAACTCGCCTATAATATGCGAATCTGTGGGGACCAACGCTTTGTCCGAGGTTGTATATGGCATTGTCGCGGCGGCTCTCGTGTTTTCTTTTTTGCGTTCTCACCGTTAACGCAGTAGCTCAGGAACAGCATCAACATGCTGTGGGTGATCCGGGGAAACTGGGTCATGTGAATTTTGCAAACTCTTGCGCGCCTTCCGTTCAACCGCAGTTTCAGCAAGCCGTCGCGATGTTGCACTCGTTCTGGTATGACGAGGCTGGCCGCCAATTCCAGAGCGTAGCCAATACCGATTCACAATGTGCGATTGCCTGGTGGGGCGTTGCGATGACAAAGTGGCATCCGCTGTGGGAGCCTCGCGGTCCTGGCAAAGGCGAGATGGATATTGGAGCGAACGCGATACAGAAAGCGAACTCGATCAGCGCGACGACCAAGATCACGGAACGCGAACGACAGTTCATTACTGCTTTAGGGGCGTTCTATGGTGACTACGCGAAGATCGATCACACGGATCGTGTGCTCGCCTATGAAAAGAAAATGGAAGTTCTTCACGAGGCTTATCCCGCGGATGAGGAGGCCACCGTCTTTTATGCGTTAGCTCTGCTTGGCAGCGCAGGCTCGCTTTCACCGGACAAGACGCACACGAGACAGAAGAAAGCCGGCGCTCTCCTGGAACCTATCTTTGCTGCCGATCCAAACCATCCTGGCGCAGCACACATGATCATCCACGCCTACGACTATCCGGACTTGGCCGAACGGGCGCTTCCTGCAGCTCGCGCCTACGCAAAGATCGCGCCGGAATCGGCTCACGCTTTGCACATGCCATCGCACATCTTTACGCGACTTGGGCTGTGGCAGGAATCGATCGACTCCAATCTGGCCTCGGCCGAAGCAGCGCACAAGTATCACCTGCCCGGCGATGAGCTCCATGCGAAGGATTACCTTGTCTTCGCTTACCTGCAGACTGGGCAGGACGCCAAAGCCCATGAAGTGTTTCACGATAATCGTCTGCCGGACGACGCGGACATGTCCCGATTTCAGGGGATCTTCTCAGCCGTAGCCATGCCTGCACGATATGCGTTGGAGCGGCGGCAATGGGCGGAAGCGGCTGCTTTACCCGAATCTTCAGGATTACCAGTGGGGAGATACGCCTGGGCCAATGCCACTGTTTACTATGCACGTGCGCTCGGTGCATTGCGAACCGGTAAGACTGATCAGGCACGTCAGGAAATAGCCAAACTCGAAGCTGAGCACAAGACGCTGAGTGACCTCAAAGAGGACTACTGGGCAAATCAGGTGGCAATACAAAAGGCAATCGCCTCAGCCTGGCTCTCTTTTGCGGAAGGTAAACAGTCGGAGGGCATACAGCAGATGCGGGCAGCCGTTGCGCTCGACGATGCTGCTGACAAACATCCGGTAACGCCGGGTTCCATTATTCCGCCACGAGATCTGCTCGGGCAGATGTTGATCGAAACCAAACAACCGGCTGAAGCACTCGCCGAATACGAGAAACTGCTCGTACGGGAGCCGAACCGTTTCGCTGCGCTCTATGGCATCGGATATTCCGCTCAACTGGCCGGCCAGACCGAGAAGGCGCGGGAGGCGTACTCAAAATTGATACGAATGACTCAGAGCGACGAACGGGTTCAGGTTCGCGAAGCGCGTGCATTTCTGACTTCGCAAGATCGCAAGCAGGCCGACGGACAATAAGAAAGGGTGCGCGATTAGCGCACCCCGTTTATCAGTACAAAGGCGATCGAAGTTTACGCCGACACGTCCTTCATTCCTTCCGGACGCTTTGAGAACGACGACTTGATGTAGTCGCGATTCATGCGGGCGATCACTTCCAGTTGGATTTCCTTTGGGCAGGCCGCCACGCATTCGCCGATGTTCGTGCAGTTGGCGAAGTCTTCGATCTTCATCTGATCGACCATCGCCAGCGCGCGTCGGTCACGCTCGGCCTGTCCTTGGGGCAGCAATCCAAGATGTGAGATCTTCGCACCCGTGAACAACGCCGCCGCCGCATTCGGACACGCCGCCACGCATGCGCCGCAGCCGATGCATGCCGCTGCGTCCATCGAGAGATCGGCATTCTTCTTCGGTACCGGAATGGCGTTGCCATCCGGGGCGCTGCCGGTCGGAGCAGTGATGTATCCACCCGCGGCGATGATGCGATCGAGCGCACCGCGATTGACAGCGAGGTCTTTCACGATCGGGAAGGCCTTGGCACGCCACGGTTCCAAGTACAACTCGTCGCCGTCCTTGAAGTGCCGCATGTGCAACTGGCAAATGGTGGTGCCCTTATGGCCGCCATGCGCCTTGCCATTCACCATCATGCCGCACATGCCGCAGATTCCCTCGCGGCAATCGTGATCGAACGCCACCGGGTCCTCGCCCTTCTCAATCAAGCCTTCGTTCAGGACGTCGAGCATCTCGAGGAATGACATATGCTCATTGACGTTGGGTACTTCATAGGTCACCATCCGTCCTTTGTCCTGTGCGTTTTTCTGTCTCCAGATATGAAGTATGAGTTTCATTCTTATTTGTAACTCCGTTGAGAAGGATGGACGTATTTGAACTCCAGCGGCTCCTTGTTCAGCACAGGAGTGCCGTTCGGACCCTGGTACTGCCAGGCCGCGACATACGAATAATGCTCGTCATCGCGTTGCGCTTCACCTTCGGGCGTCTGGTATTCCTCGCGGAAGTGACCGCCGCACGACTCGTTACGGTGGAGGGCGTCGATGCACATCAGTTCGGCGAGTTCCATGAAGTCTGCTACTCGTCCCGCCTTTTCGAGCGACTGATTAAATTCCTCATTCGTTCCGAGGACGCGCACTTCGTTCCAGTACTGTTCGCGCAGAGCGGGAATCAGCGACAGCGCCTTCTTAAGTCCGTCAGCGTTGCGCGCCATCCCGCAGTATTCCCAAACGATCTTGCCAAGCTCGCGATGGAAGGAATCCACTGTGCGCTTGCCATTCGCGTTCAGCAGCCGCGAGGTAATGTTGGTTACGTTTGCCAAGGCTTCTTTGACTTCAGCCCGATCTTCCGTCACCTTCGCTGGTTTCGCGTTGGCCAGGTAATTACCGATCGTATAGGGAAGAACGAAGTAGCCATCGGCCAGTCCCTGCATCAGCGCGCTGGCGCCGAGGCGGTTGGCACCATGATCCGAGAAATTGGCTTCGCCACCGACGAACAGTCCCGGAATCGTGGACATCAGGTTGTAATCCACCCAAAGTCCGCCCATCGTGTAGTGCGACGCGGGATAGATGCGCATCGGCACTTGGTACGGATTCTCGCCGGTGATGCGCTCGTACATCTCGAAAAGGTTGCCGTAGCGCTCCTGGATCTTCTGGGGTCCCAACCGCTTGATGGCGTCGGCGAAGTCGAGGTATACGCCCAGCCCGGACGGTCCCACGCCGCGGCCTGCATCGCACTCCGCCTTGGCTGCGCGGGAAGCGATGTCGCGAGGAACAAGGTTGCCGAAACTCGGATATCGTCGTTCGAGGTAGTAGTCGCGCTCGTCTTCGGGAATCGAATTCGGCGGACGCTTATCGCCGGGCTGCTTCGGAACCCAGATGCGTCCGTCGTTACGCAGCGACTCCGACATCAGAGTCAGCTTTGACTGATACTCGCCTGCGACCGGAATACAAGTCGGGTGAATTTGCGTGTAGCAAGGATTCGCAAACAACGCACCCCGCTTGTATGCGCGCCAGATCGCCGTCGTGTTGCAGCCCTTGGCATTCGTCGAAAGATAGAAGACGTTGCCATAACCACCGGTCGCAAGAATGACCGCATCCGCGAGGTGGACGCTGATCTTGCCGGTCAGCAGTGACCGCGCCACTATGCCCCGTGCCTGTCCGTCGATCACGATCAGGTCAAGCATCTCCGTGCGCGGATACATCTTCACGGTACCGAGGCCGATCTGACGTTCCAGAGCCTGGTACGCGCCGAGAAGCAACTGCTGGCCTGTCTGCCCACGGGCGTAGAACGTACGCGAAACCTGCGCGCCGCCGAACGAGCGGTTGTCGAGTAGTCCGCCGTACTCACGAGCGAAGGGAACACCCTGGGCGACACACTGGTCGATGATGTTCACGCTGACCTGCGCCAGGCGGTACACGTTGTACTCGCGGGCGCGGAAATCGCCGCCCTTCACCGTGTCGTAGAAGAGACGGTAAACGCTGTCGCCGTCGTTGTGGTAGTTCTTAGCGGCATTGATGCCGCCCTGCGCAGCGATCGAGTGTGCGCGCCGGGGGCTGTCCTGGTAACAGAAGCAGTGGACGTTATAACCAAGTTCGCCAAGGCTGGCAGCAGCAGCGCCACCTGCCAAGCCCGAACCGACCACGATCAAGTCGTATTTGCGCTTATTGGCCGGATTGATCAGCTTGAGCTCAAACTTGTGCTTGTCCCAGGCCTGCTCAATCGGTCCAGCGGGTAGATTGGATTTCAGCTCCATATAAACAGGCTCCCTAGAAGACAGGCTTGAGATACCCGGCCAGAACCGCTACCGGGATGGATATGTAACCAATCGCAATCAGGATTGCGATCACCTTCGCCAACGCCTGGATCACCGGCGTATAGACCGGATGGTTGAACCCGAGAGTTTGGAACAGGCTCCACAGACCGTGGTACAGGTGAAGGCACAGCAGCAGCATCGCAATGATGTAGAACACGGCTACCGGCCAGACCTGAAAGCTTGTGATCGCGTTGTTATAGACGCTTCCTTCAATGAATGCCCCACCCGGATGCACCGATCCAAACGTGAAGTTCAGCAGGTGATAGATCACGAAGGCCAGGATGATCGGTCCGCTCCAGTACATAGTCCGCGATGCATACGTCGAATTAACGTTCGTCTTCTTGACGTATTTCACCGGTCTGGCTTCGCGATGTCCCCTCCATAGTTGGAACGAGGACCAGATATGCAGGAAGACGGAACCAAGCAGGACGACGCGGGTGAGCCAGAGAAGCGGGCCTAGGTTCCTCAGCGCAACCGCGTAGTGGTTAAGTTTCTCGGGTCCCTGGAAGATCTGGAGATTGCCGAGCAGGTGACCGATCACGAATCCAAAGAGGATGATGCCCGTGACGGCCATGATCGCCTTCTTGCCCACGGTGGTCTGCCAGAACCGCAGACTGCCGGGCGGGAGGGTTACCGAAGTAGCGCTCATGCGATGGTTATCCTTTTGTCTGCTGTAACGGATCTCAAAGGGAGTGGCTGTCTTACCCAGGGCGCAGCGGAACGATCTTCGGTGAGACAACGTTTCAGCTCACCTCGGGTCGTGCCGATGTGCCACCGATCGCTCCTTATGATGTCAAACGGATAAGCAGAACCTCTCATTATGGTTGGCGGGAAACGACGAAGTCAAGAAACGATGCTCGCTTCCAGCACAATCACGCGCGTTTGAAATGAAACCATGAACGCGGGTTTTCCCCAGCGTGCGTGCTCACGGGTGTGTGTGACCAAAAGCACAGGGAGGCTGTGATAACTCAGCGGATATCGGAATCGAGGATCCACTGCAACAACTTGCTGAAGGCTTGCCCGCGATGGCTCACCAGCGCCTTCTCTTTGGGTGTCAGTTCGGCGAAGGTCTTATCCAGTAGTGGGTAGTAGAAGAGCGGATCGTAGCCGAAGCCGCCATTTCCGCGGGGTTCATGCTGGATTACACCATCCGCCAATCCGCGAAACGTCGCGACCGTCTGCCCATCTTTTGCCACCGCAATGGCGCACACGAAGCGAGCCTGCCGTTGGTCATCTGCAACCTGCGACATTTCCTGCAGCAACTTGGCGTTGTTGTCAGCGTCGGTGGCATTAGGGTGGTTGGGGGTAGACGCATAACGTGCGGAGTAGATGCCGGGCGCACCGTGCAGGGCATCTACTTCCAGTCCCGAATCGTCGGCCAGAACGTATTCGCCTTTCACGTAGCGGCTATAGTGCTCGGCCTTCTTCTGCGCATTCGTTTCGAAGGTGGGAGCGTCTTCCACGACCGTGGGCAGGTCCATGAAATTCGGAATGCCCGTTATTTCGATGGAATAGGGGGCCGCAGCGGTGGCAAAATCACGCAATTTTCCGCGATTCGAAGTTGCGACCAGAATCCTTGCCATAGGAAGATCGTCAACTTTTATACGCGCGGAATCGAAACCCGTCACGAGGTTTTGGACATTAGCAGTTGCCAGTGGGATGGCCGAATCCAGTATCAGGCACCGATCACGCTCGTGCCGAACTCTCGTGGGTGCCGAGCATCCGCTCGATGTCTTCCTGACTGGTGGCTGGAGTTGCTCCCGGCTGCGAGGCTACCCACGATCCAACGCGATTGGCCGCTGCGTTAATTTCATCGAGGGATCGACCCAGGCGATATTGATGCGCAAGGGCAGCGGTAAAAGCGTCGCCCGCGCCAATCGTGTCTGCCACCTTTACTCGGAATCCGGGATGTTCCGAATGGCCGTTCTTGTTCACTAGCAAGCTGCCTTTCTGTCCGCGGGTGACGCACACCAGTTCCATCCCGAAGTGCTGCATCAGCAGTTCGGAATCAGCAAGTTCGTCGTTGCTGGTCGGAAGCCCACATGCCTGCAACACGACAGGAAGCTCCTCATCGTTTAGTTTGACGATTGTTGACAGAGCAAAACCCGTCTTCAGGGTAATTGCGGTGAAGAAGGCCTGGCGTAGATTTACATCGAAAATGCGCAGGCAGCTCTCTCGTGTCGCTCGCAAGAAGTGATGAATCGTGGACCGCGACGGCTCCTGTCGTTGTGCTAGCGACCCGAAACACACGACGTCCGTTTTTGCCGCGAGCTGTTGCAGGGCATTGTTCCACTCTATGTGGTCCCAGGCCACCTCGCGCACAATGTCGAACTCCGGGTGGCCGCTCGCGTCTACTTTGACGTGAACTGTTCCTGTCGGATAGCGTTCGTCCGTCTGGAGATAAGTTGCATCGAGCTTGAGTTGTTGCAGCCGTCCCAACAGTCCGCGTCCCAAATCATCGTTGCCCACACGGCTGACGACGACTGCCTGATATCCGAACAGGGAGCTGATGTAAGCAAAGTTCGACGGAGCGCCACCGAGCTGTTTTCCTTCGGGCAACAGATCCCACAGCAATTCTCCTAGCCCAACGACCAGTGACATCAATCGCTCCTAAGCGGGGAATGCTACTCGAAAAATGCAGTGAAGGGAATTCGGGTCGCACAACAAAGCAGGGAAGGAGTAAACACTGCTACACGCATCTGACAATCATGCACGTGATGTCGTCATGTTGTGGAGCTGTTCCCACGAACAGTTCAATCTGTGCCATCAACTGTTGCATGATCTGCTGCGCCGAACCGCCAGGCACAGCGCGAACGGCGGCCAGCATGTGATCGTCGCCAAATTCCTGTCCCGCCACGTTCTCTGCTTCTACGACACCATCGGTGTAAATCACCAGCACGTCTCCGGGTTGCAGAGCGGTGCGACCGGCTTCGTAATTTGCATCCTTAAGAATTCCTAGCGGCACTCCTCCAGTCTTGAGTTGCTCTACTTCAAGTCCGCGGATTCGCACTGGCGGATTGTGTCCTGCGTTCACAAACGTTAGACCACGTGTTGCCGGGTCGAATTCTGCGAGGAACGCGGTCGTAAAGCGGCTACCACGAATGCTGTGGTCGCTCGCATAACGATTGAGGCCGCACACGAGTTCCACCAAGTCCGGCGATGTCGCAGAAAGTGTCTTAAGGCTCGCCTGAAATGTGGCCATTAGCAGCGCCGCAGGCATGCTCTTGCCCGCCACATCGGCGATCACGAGTAACTGACGGCCGTCATTCCCACGGGGGATCACGTCGTAATAATCCCCCGCGACGGTATTGGCCGGCCTTGTAACGAAGGCGATATCCAGCCCCGGTACTTTGGGAGCTTCGTTCGGCACTAACCAGTGCTGGATCTCCCGCGCAATCTCCAAGTCGCGCTTCATCACCACGCGATCGGCCGTTTCCAGGATCAGAATGACAAGAACTAGCAGCCCGCCCAGCAACCGGGTCTCAATAGTGACCTGCGTTCCTTGATCGTTATTGAAGGTTAGATTTCCCAACAACAGCAGAACCAGCGCGATCAACAGCACCACGCGCTTCGCGGGCGATAGCTTCATCAGGATCGCCCAGAAGAAGTCGGCCATGGTGTGCATCCAGGAAGGACGCGGAGTTCGCGGTATATCCCTTCGGGCTTCCACTTCTTTCGAGTACAGCCGGTACCCGGTGCGCGCTTCCGTCACGAACTGCGACCACAACTGTTGAAGTTCAAGTCCGTCCGTTACGCGCGTCCAGAAC
>CAYWSM010000113.1:0-24552 GCA_964460935.1 uncultured Terriglobales bacterium
CCTGACGCGCCTGTCGATCGACGAGATCATCAAGGAATTGGCGGCGATCAAAGACGAAATCACTGAATACGAGTCGATTCTGGCTTCCGAATCGAAACTTCGCAAAGTGATCGTTAAGGAACTGGAAGAGATCAAGAAGCAGTACGGCGATGAGCGCCGCACGCAGATCGTCGATGAGACGACCGAAATCCAGCTTGAAGACCTGATTGCCGACGAACAGGTGGCGGTGACAATCAGCCACAACGGCTACCTGAAGCGCACGGCGATTTCGACGTACCGCTCGCAGCGCCGTGGCGGAACGGGCCGCAAAGGCATGAGCACGCGCGAAGAAGATTTCGTCGAGCACATGTACATTCCGTCGACGCACGATTACCTGCTGGTATTCACCAACACTGGACGCGTGTATTGGCTGAAGGTGTACGAGATTCCCGACGTCGGCGCCGCCGGCAAGGGTAAGCACATCGGCAACCTGGTTTCGTTGCAGCCGGGCGAGTCAGTGAAGGCCTTCCTGCCAGTGCGCAACCTGGAAGCCGAGAACGAGTACGTGTTCTTTGCCACCCGTAAGGGCACAGTAAAGAAAACGCCTGTGAAAGACTTCTGCAATGTGATGTCGCGCGGCATCATTGCGATTGGCATCGACAAGGATGACGAACTGGTGGCGGCGTACCTGACAGACGGCAACCAGATCATTTTCCTCGCAACTCACGACGGATTGGCGATCCGGTTCGACGAAGAAGGTGTCCGCCCGATGGGACGCCCGGCGTACGGCGTACGGGGCATGGATCTCAGCGACAAGGACTACATCGTCGGAATGGCCGTGACACCGAAGCCCACGAAAAAGAAGAACGGCGACGGCAACGAGGTGTTCCGTATCCTTTCCGTTACAGAAAATGCATACGGCAAGCGCACGGATGTTGACGAATATCGCCTGCAGTCGCGCGGCGGCAAGGGCGTCATCAACGTCAAGACCACCGAGCGCAACGGCAAGGTTGTGTCGATCATGCTGGTGACCGAAAAGTCGGAAGTCATGGTCATCAGCCAGTTCGGCAAGATCCTGCGCACGGAAACAGAACAGATCCGCGCCGCGGGACGGTCAACGCAAGGTGTACGACTGTTGAACCTCGAAGCCGGCGATCGCGTGGCTGCGGCTGTGGTGATCCCGGAGGAAGAGGAAGCGGAAGGAACGCTCATCCAGTAATCAGGAGTCGCCGTCAATAATTAGCGGGGCAGCTTCGGCTGCCCTGTTTTCATTGTGCTTCGAGGGCTGCATTCGGACACAGCAGAAATTTGGACGTAAGTCCGTGACTGCAGCTTCCCTTGTTTTGAATCCGCATGCCTCAGGCCTGTATACTGACCTCCCCTTGCTGTACTGAGAATAGTCATGAAAGTCATTGTCATCATTCCCGCGGCCGGCTTGGGTACGCGGATGGCTGGACCTGCCACGGGAAAGGCTCCAGCCAAACAGTTCACGGAACTGAACGGTATTCCCGTGCTGATCCACACTTTGCGCAAGTTTGCCGACACGCCGGCGATTTCCGAGATCGTGATTGCACTACGAAAGCACGAAGCTGAAACGTTTGCCGACCGGCTGAAGCAAGAGCGAATTGTGAAACCGGTTCGCATCGTCGAGGGCGGCGAGCATCGCCAGGAATCTGTTTCGAATGCCTTGGCTGCGATCACGGCGGCAAACGATGATCTCGTGCTCGTTCATGATGCTGTACGTCCATTCGTGGATCGTGAGGTGATTGGAAACGTCATTGATGCCGCCGCGAAACACGGTGCAGCCATTGCCGCCGTTCCTGCGGTTGACACCATCAAGCAGGTGGACCGTACCTCTGAAGGCGCGGTGGTGAATGCCACGATTCCTCGTGAACACATCGTGCTGGTGCAGACGCCCCAGGGATTCCGCTTCGGTGTGCTGAAACAGGCATTTGACGAAGCCAGGCACGATGGATTCGTGGGAACGGACGAGGCCTCGGTCGTTGAGCGCATGGGACATCCTGTTGCCGTCGTGATGGGTTCACCGAAGAATATCAAGATCACCACGCCGGCAGATTTGGAACTGGCGGAATTCTACGCGGGACAGGAAGCCAAGAAATATGTCGCAGGATAGATCATGCGCATAGGGTACGGGTGGGATTCGCACGAGTTCAAAACGGGCGTTCCGCTCAAGATCGGCGGACTGGCCATCCCGCATGATAAAGGTCTTGCCGGTCACTCCGATGGTGACGTGCTGCTTCACGCGGTAACGGATGCGTTACTTGGAGCAGTTGCCGCCGGAGATATTGGAACATTCTTCCCTCCCAGCGACCCCAAATGGAAGGGAGCCGATTCCCGTGTTTTTGTCGAGGAAGCCCTGAAGCAGATTCGACAAGCGGGATACCGGGTCGTGAATCTCGATTCGACGCTCATCCTTTCCGCACCCAAGATTTCCCCCATAGCTAAAAAGATTCAGCAGAGCGTGGCCGGCCTCCTCAATCTCGAAGCCAAGGATGTGGGCATTAAGGCCAAGACACCCGAGGGCATGGGCACGGAAAATGCCGCCATTGCTCATGCGATTGTGCTGCTGGAAGAAGTGAAGTAACGATTCTGTTAGTGACTGGCCTTGCGGGCTGCATGGTCTCCCCGCAGCTGATGCAGGAATACACTTACCACGTCAGGATCGAATTGCGTGCCGGAGCCCCGTTCCAGTTCGGCTGCCGCTTCGTCAATCGTCCTCGCAGGTGAGTAAGGCAAGTCGCGAATCATGCTGACGTAGGCGTCCGCAATCATCAGGATTCGCGATGCCAGAGGAATATTCTTGCCCCTCAAGCCATCCGGATACCCGCTTCCATCAAACCATTCGTGGTGATGCCGAACGATTTTTTGAATCCGCTCGCTGTCCGGGATGGAACCAACTATGTCCGCCGACAGCGCTGAATGCAACCGCACGACATATTGTTCGTCGTCGGTGAGATGCCCCGCTTTGGTCAGCATTCGCTCTGGGATAACCAATTTTCCGACATCGTGCACCATTCCACAGAAAGCAATGTCGCCGATCTCGTCCTGGCCCAATCCCAGCTCACGAGCAATCATCTCGGCATATCGCGAAACTGCTTGCCCGTGACCAGTGTTGTGGCCTTCGCGTGCTTCGGCAGCTCGGCCCAGCACAATGATCGCTTCCTTCATGGGCTCGGGATCATCTTGCAATCCGGCGCACATCTTCTTCAGCGTCGCGACTAATTCCTCGCCGGCATCTGGCCCCATGTCCTCGCGCTGTAGGAAGCCCTCGATGTAAGAAGCAATCAGTTGCCGCTGCACGGCTGCCGTTTCGCCTTCGCGGAATTCCTCGGCAGTCGAGACGCGGTTTCCACCGGCGTGTTTGGATACGTACATTCCCGCATCGGCGACACGCATGATGTCCTCAACCGTGGATCCATGTAACGGGAAGCTGGCAACACCAAAACTTCCGCTGATATGCCGCTCGTTCAGCATCGGATCGGTAGCGACCCATAGCCGCAAGCGTTCCGAAAGAATCTGCGCCTGTTCAATTCCCGTTTCCGGCATCAGGATTACGAACTCGTCTCCACCGAAGCGTGCCACCACGTTCGATTGCCGGCATTTCTGTTCGAGTAATCTTCCGACGCGCGCGAGCACAAGGTCGCCTTCCAGATGACCCATGCTGTCGTTTACTTCCTTGAACTTGTCGAGGTCGATCATGACCACCGAGAACGGGCGCCCCGAACGCGATGCGCGCTTCCATTCGCCTTGCACTGCCTCGAGGAAGAAGCGGCGAGTTTTAATCCCCGTTAGGCCATCGGTAATCGACTGCTGTTGCAGCTTTTGAAAGACAAACGCATTGTGCAAGGCTGTGGCCAGCAGGTCGGCCAGCGTGCGCAGAATCAGCACATCCTGGTCTTTGAACGCCTGCTCGTTAACGCTCTCGATATTCAGCACGCCAAGCAGAGTCTCGCCATATGTGAGCGGCAGACATAACACAGATCTGGCGTTGGGCAGAACTCCGAGCAGGTGGCCGTCGGCTTTCTGAATCAGCATCATCTCGTTCGCGCGTGCCACCTTTCCCATGATGCCGACGCCCAGCGGAATGCGTTTGCGCAGCGTTTGGCTTGTGCTGCCGGCTTCCGCCCGAATCTCGATTTCTTTTGTTGCGTAATCGAGTACGCCGATGCCGATGTGATCCAGTTCAAAGTTCTTCTGGATTTCGGTAACGATCTCCTCCAGCATCTGCTCTGCATCCTGGCTGGAGATTGCCGTTCGGGAAATGTTATTCAGGAACGCCAGATATTTCGTACGCCGTTGCTGCTCAGCAAATAGCCGCGCATTTTCAACCGCGACTGCTACCTGCCCGGCCGCTGTTTGCAGCAATTCCACGTCACGATCGGAGTACACGAACTCTTGCTCGTAGTTCAGCGCGGCCATGATGCCGACCGAGCGGCCCTCCATGAATATCGGCACACCGCAGAACGATTTGGCAGGCCGCCCGGGAATGAAGGGCGCTCCGATCTTCTGGCGTGTTTCTTCCATTTCGGAAGCAATCAGCAGTGGCTGCGCTGTCCGAATCACGTGCTCGCTCAAACCGTTTGAGAGTTTGCGCGAACGCTTGGGCCGGACCTCACCCTCGGTTACCTCCAACTCGAATCGTAGTTCATCGCCATCAGCAAATGCGATATAAAACGTGTGGGTATCGACCAGCAGGCCGATCTCGCGGTGGATTGCCAGCAGTACCTCGTCAGCATCCAGATGCGAGCTGATCACCTGCCCCATCTGTGTCATCAGCTCGTATTCGCGCGTGCGCCGCTGTGTTTCCTGAATGGCCACAAAATTTTCCAGCGTCATGCCGATCTGCATGGAAAGCCCCATCAGCAGCCGGATCTGTGACGGGCCGAAAGTGTTGCGATTCGAATGGGGGAACAGAACCACACCGAAGTTCTTCTCGCGCGTTTGTATGCTAACGGCGGTAATGCTGCGAATTCCGTTCTGGATGAGGAACTGCTTCAGCCGATCGAACCGTCCTTGCGGTCCTGCCGGCAACGGTTCCGTCATGCTTGCAATATTCCGGAACGTGGCGATTCCGCCGCGGCGATACGCCATGTCGATCAGGTAGTCGGTGATTTCCTGGGACTCCATGTTTCGCACGAAGTCAGCCGGGAAACCCAACGAAAGGTTGGGGAGTGCTTTCCGCCAGGGCTCGGCGATGCAAATGGCGGCTTGTTCCACTCGCAGCAGGCGAGCCAGTCGCTCCAGCATTCTCTGGGCGCTGGGCGCCAGTTCGGCAGCGCTTACCAGTCGGGAGCTGTCGATATCGAGGGTGGAGAAGTAAAGAGTGTTGTCCTGTACCGTCCGGCGCTCGTGCTCGTACAACACGATTACTTGGGCGATACCGAGCAGCATCTGCGGCAACGGACCTAGCACGTGGCCGAGGCTGCCAAACCACTGTTCCAGCAGGTAATGGTACTGCCGCAAGCTCAGCAGAATCGCCCAAAATGCGAGCGCTACCGCAAGCAGCCGAAAACCCAGGAAATCCCGTTGTCGGCCTAGCCGGTAGAAACGAATCGCTGACCAAACCAATACCGCGGAGAGAAAAACCTCCAGTTCCCAGTGCCCATCCTCGTATGACAGTTCGAAAATGCCGTTATGCCAATGGTTGGCGATGATATATGCCGTAAACGCCAATCCGAACGCGCCCGTAAGCCACTCGTACCATCTTGGTTTCAGCCGCTCGCCATCGGTCAGTTCGGTAGAGGCGAAAATGGCGAGGATTGTCAGAAGCTGAAGCAGCTTGGCCGCCACAAACAGTACAAGGCTGCTATCGCCCTGATACATGAACCCAATCGCGGCATAGTACGCAGTCAACGAAGCCCATCCGAGCTGCCAGGCGCGGAAGTACGCTTCCCGGCTCTGCTGGAACAAATACGTGAAGATCAGCAGCAGCAGGAATGCTGTTATGCCCGGGACGACGATAATGCCGATGATGATGGAGTCCATGGACTGAGCCGTATGACCACCAATTGTCAGCAGAGGGGGAGAATTTAAGTACAAACAAACCACCGGGCCAGGCTGGGGAGTTGCATGACCGTTATCTGGACACCCAAACACGTCGCACGGTGCCGTAAATATAGGTTTTTTCAGGGGGATACGTCAATCGTAAGAAAACGCCAAAGTGGCGCACGCTAGCAACGCAAATAGCAGGAAATGGGAGACCAACAGGCCATCCCAGCCTGCTGTCCTATTGCTTCTTCTCAATCTTCGCCCACGTGTCCTTGAGCGCCACGGTGCGGTTGAACACAGGCGAACCTGGTTTGCTGTCCGGGTCCACGCAAAAATAGCCCAACCGCTCGAACTGGTATCGATCGCCGGCATTTGCATTTTTCAGCGAAGGCTCCACTTTGCCGCTGATCGTTTCCAGCGATTTCGGATTCAGGTTCGCCGTGAAGTCCTGGCCTTCCGGCGCATCATCAGGATCGGGCTTAGTAAACAACGTGTCATACAACCGCACCTCGGCATCGACTGCGTGCTGCGCCGAAACCCAGTGGATCGTCGCCTTCACTTTGCGGCCATCGGGCGTGTTGCCGCCTTTGGTGGCCGGATCATACTTGCAGTGCACTTCCACAACATTTCCGTTCGCATCCTTCACCACATTCGTGCAGGTGATCAGGTAGCCGTACCGCAACCGCACTTCTTTCCCAGGCGATAAGCGGTAATACTTCGGAGGAGGCACTTCGCGGAAGTCGTCTTGCTCGATGTACAACTCGCGCGAAAATGGGACTTTGCGTGATCCGGCGCTATCGTCTTCCGGATTATTGATGGCGTCCATCTCTTCGACTTGCCCTTCCGGGTAGTTGTCGATCACGACCTTGAGTGGATTGAGTACGGCCATTGCCCGCAAAGAATGCTTGTTCAGGTCCTCGCGCAGGAAGTGCTCGAGCATGGCCAAATCCACAATGCCGTTTGTGCGCGAGACTCCAACCGCTGCTACGAAGTTGCGAATCGCCTCCGGCGTATACCCGCGCCGGCGCAAACCTGAAAGCGTAGGCATGCGCGGATCATCCCATCCGCGAACCAGGCCTTCCTGCACCAATCGGAGCAGCTTGCGCTTGCTCATGATGGTGTAGGTGAGCGAAAGCCGGTCAAACTCAATCTGCTGCGATGGGAAAATTCCGAGCTGCTGGATGTACCACTGATACAGCGGCTGATGATCGGCAAATTCCAGCGAGCACATCGAGTGCGTTACGTGCTCCAGCGAGTCCGACTGTCCATGTGCCCAGTCATACATCGGATAAATGCACCACTCGTTGCCGGTCCGATGATGTTCGGCATGAAGAATCCGGTACATCACTGGGTCGCGCATGTTCATGTTCGGCGAAGCCATATCGATCTTCGCCCGCAACACGCGCGATCCATCCGGGAACTCGCCTTTCTTCATCCGCTCGAACAGGTCCAGGTTTTCCTCGGCAGAACGATTGCGGTAAGGCGATTCTTTGCCGGGCTGCGTTAATGTCCCACGATACTCGCGAATTTCCTCGGCAGTCAGGTCATCGACATAAGCTTTACCCTCGCGAATCAGCTTCTTGGCCCACTCGTAGAGTTGACCGAAGTAGTCCGAGGCGTACCGCAAGTTCTCCCAATCGAACCCAAGCCAGCGCACATCCTTCTGGATGGCATCCACATATTCCTGTTCTTCCTTCTCCGGATTGGTGTCGTCAAAGCGCAGGTTCGTGCGCCCGCCAAACTCGTCCGCCAAACCGAAATCGATACAGATGGCCTTCGCGTGGCCGATGTGCAGATAGCCATTTGGCTCCGGAGGAAACCGCGTCTGGATAACCGCATCGCCGTATTTCTTATTCCGAACGTCTTCCGCGATGCGCTCGCGCAGGAAATTGGAAGAACTGACTTCAGGAGTGGGAGTAGTAGTGCTCATGATCGCCTTATATCGTGCAGGTAATACTTCAGTTTACCTGATGATCCGTGGCCATGGTACGGGCCGACCAGTACCGGACAGACGTGCGGCTGGCACCTGGAAACATTCGGGCCAAGTTTTGCGGCCAATCCACCCTGCTAGAATGAAAGAGCGATGATCCTCCCCTTCGTTCGCGAACTCTTCGCGGACGTGGAAAACTTACCAGCTTTTCAGCGTGTGACCACCCACCTCCGGTCGGCCACGGGGCGGATACGTGTCTCCGGACTAACCCCCACCGCCAAATCCCTGATCAGCAGCCTGCTTCCGCACGCTCTTTCCCGGCCAGTGATCGTAGTCGTCGCGGATAACAAAGCCGCCGAGGCGATGCTGCCTCAGGTGCAGTCGTTCGCGGAACTTTCCGGCACTCTACCGCCGGACGCGGTGGTGTTTGTTCCCGCTTATGACGTGCTGCCGTTCGAGAATATGTCTCCCCACGCTGAGATTCAAGAAGCGCGCGCCAAGGCGCTCTGGAAGATCACAACCGGAGCCGCTCGCATCGTGATCACTCCGGTCAGTGCCGCCGTAATGAAGCTGAGTTCGCCGGAGTTCTACTTCGACCTGGCACTGGTATTCCGTCGCGGAGAAACCGTTGACGTTGACAAGATTGTCGCTCACCTGAACACCGTCGGATACACCAAGACCGATGTCGTCGAAATGCCGGGCGAGTATGCCTTGCGCGGCGGTATCCTCGATGTTTATCCACCCGAGGCTGATCGGCCGCTACGCGTCGAGTTCTTTGGCGACGAGGTCGAATCGGTCCGCAAGTTCGATCCCGGCACACAACGTTCTTCCACGGAAGTAGACGAAGTCTCCTTACAACCACTCACTGATACCCCCGTGCGCGAAGAAACTTTGGCCGCCATTAACGCGCGTTTGTCAGCAGGACGCATCAGCGGATCCGAGCATGACCGCGAAGACGCCATCATGGCCACTGGAGTTGCCGTCTTCCCCGGATGGGAACTTTACGCTCCGCTCGCTGGGCCAGGGCTCGGCATCTTCGATCTATTGACCAATGCATCCGTCGTCATTAACGAGCCGAGTGCCGTAAAGAGCGAACTCGAACACTGGTGGGAACGTGTCGAGATAGCCCACGAGCGCAGCGGGATCGGAAATCTTGTTCGCCCCGAAGAGCTGTACTTTGCGCCGGACAGTTGGTGGAATCGCCTCGCCGATCTTCCCGTCGCTGACCTCGAACAACTCGGGATCACCGAGTTCGGCGCCGAGGAAATCACTTTTGCCTCGCGCCCGACAACTCGCTTTCATGGCTCTATCCCTGCCATCGTCGAGGAAGTCCAGAAGCTCGCCGTCGACAATCAGCGCGTAATGATTGCTCTCGGTTCAACCGGCGAGGTGGAGCGGCTTGCGGAAGTCTTCAGTGAATACGGCGTGGGATTCCGGCTCGGCTCACGCACGCCTCGTCCGGGCGAAACGTTCATCGACGATGCTGCGTACTTAGCCGGCGAAGAGGTCTCGACAACCATCGTCAGAGCTTTCCTGCCGGACGGAGTCGTTGTCCCTGACGCGCGTCTTGCCATCTTTGGCGCTTGCGATCTTTTCGACGAATCGGATGTAGCGGCACAGCGTCCGCAGCGCGCGAAATCAAAGACGTCCGCCTTCGTCAGCGACTTCCGCGACCTAACCGTCGGCGACTACGTCGTCCACGTCGAGCACGGCATCGGCCAATACCAAGGGCTGAAGGAGATTCCGCAGCAGGACGGTTCCAATGCCGAGTTCATGATTCTCGAGTACGCGGAGGGCGCACGCCTGTACGTTCCGCTTACGCGACTCGATCTCGTGCAGAAATATCGCTCGGCCGAAGGCGCACGACCGGTTCTGAATCGTCTCGGCACCCAGCAGTGGCAGAAGACCAAGGCTCGCGTAAAGAAGGCGATGCGCGATATGGCCGAGGAGCTTTTGAAGCTCTACGCACAGCGCAAGCTCGCGCCGGGTCATGCTTGCCCGGTTGATACCGAGTGGCAGCGCGAGTTCGAAGACGCCTTCGAGTTCAACGAGACCGAGGACCAGATGTCGGCCATAATCGACGTAAAGAAGGACCTCGAGGCGAACACGCCGATGGACCGGCTGCTCTGCGGTGACGTCGGTTACGGCAAGACCGAAGTCGCCATGCGCGCTGCCTTCAAGGTCGTCAGCGACAATCGTCAGGTCGCCGTACTTGCGCCGACAACTGTATTGGTGTTTCAACACTACGAGACATTCAAGCGCCGCTTTGCCGCGTTTCCGATCCGCATCGAGATGCTTTCTCGTTTCCGCAACGCCAAAGAGCAGAAAGAAATCGTCGAGAAAATCGAGAACGGCAAAGTCGATATTGTCGTCGGCACGCACCGCCTGCTCTCGAAAGACGTAAAGTTCAGCGATCTCGGCCTTGTCATCGTCGACGAAGAACAGCGCTTCGGTGTCGCTCACAAGGAACGTCTGAAGCAGATGCGCAAGGAAGTGGACGTTCTCACCATGTCCGCCACGCCGATCCCGCGCACCATGCACATGGCGATGGTCGGCCTGCGCGACATGAGCGTCATCGAGACGCCGCCCAAAGACCGCATGGCAATCCAGACTGTTGTGGCTCCGTGGGACGAAAAGGTCCTACGCAACGCCATCGAGCACGAACTTGACCGTGGCGGGCAGGTGTACTTCATCCACAATCGGGTCGAATCGATTTACGAAATTGCCGATAAGATTCGCGAACTTGTGCCGAAAGCACGGATTCTCGTCGGGCACGGCCAGATGACCGAGCGCGAACTGGAGAAAGTGATGCTCGGCTTCATGCGCCACGAAGCCGACATCCTGGTTGCGACTACCATCGTCGAAAACGGCCTCGATATTCCGCTCTGCAATACCATCATCATTAACCGCGCCGACCGGCACGGCCTTTCCGAGCTGTATCAGCTCCGCGGCCGCGTCGGGCGCTCGAATCGCCGCGCGTATGCTTACCTTCTCATCCCTGCCGATGTAGAGCTCAGCCCAATTGCTCGCCGTCGTCTCGCCGCTTTGAAGGAGTTCTCGGATCTCGGCGCCGGATTCAAGATCGCCGCGCTTGACCTCGAATTACGTGGCGCCGGTAACCTGCTTGGTGGAGAACAGAGCGGCCACATCGATGCCATAGGCTTCGAGATGTACACCTCGATGCTCGAACGCACGGTGCGAGAGTTGAAGGGCGAAGTCGAGGCCGAAGAAGCGGAGATCCAGCTCAATCTCGGGCTCAACATTCGTATTCCGAACGAATACATCCCGCAGGAAAACCAGCGCTTGCGCATGTACAAGCGCGTCGCAGGTGTCGAAACCGACCAGCAGTTGCAGGACGTCAGCAGCGAACTCACCGACCGTTACGGCGAACCGCCCGCGCCGGTCCGTAATCTGCTCGAGTATGCAACGCTGAAGTTACTGTGCAAGTGCATCGGAGTAGTTGGCATTGACCGCCATCGCGATACGGTGAATGTGAAATTCGGTGAGAACCCGGCCATCGATCCCGAAAAGCTCATGCGCTTTGTCGCACAGAAGAAAGGCGCAAACTTCTCGCCGCAAGGCGTGCTGAAATTTACGCTGGTAGCTTCTTCCGCCGACCAGGTCCTTTCGGGATTACGAACGGCGCTTGAAGGGCTGGCAGCGGCTCCGCAAGAAGTGAAGGTATAAATTCCAAGTTCTTTGAACCTGCTTGGTCTTTACATATTTAATTAACCAGTTGCTTAATTCGGCCCAATACCCGGTACAATCAAAATATGAATCGAATGTTTGCCATCGTTGAGCGGGAGCTCCGCAAATTTCTGCGCTCGCCCGCGCTGATGCTCGTTTCCATGGTCTTTCCGCTGGTGCAATTGATCGTGCTGGGCAATGCCTTCGGCGGCAAAATTCGCGATGCCAGGATGGGTGTAGTCGATCAGGATCACGGCACTTACTCAGTCAAGATCAAGGAAGCCTTCGATTCGGTCCGCGCAAACGTGGGTACGTTCGTCCCCGTCTATTACGACAACCAGCAGAAAGCGGTCGAAGACGTGCGAGATGGCAAGATCGATGGCGCTGTGGTTATTCCGCCGCAGTTCTCACGCCGCGTGTACCAGAATGAAAACCCGCAACTCGGACTTGTGATCGACAACTCCGACAATTTCATGTCGTCGAGCCTCGAGCAGAAAATGACCGAGCTGGTGCAATCACTGAACCAGCCTGTCATTCAGCCGCGGGTCACGCAGCAAGTCGCGCTCGAGATCGTCGAGCTTTATCCCTACATCGAGTACATGAAATACCTGCTGCCCGGCTCGATCACGCTTGCCATGTTCGTATCCGTAATGATCGGCGGAGGCATGCTCTACATCGACGACAAAGCGCGCGGTATTCACGAAGGCTATCTGGTCACACCGATCACCAAATCCGAACTCGTGTTCGGACTGAATCTCGCCGGCGCCATTAAGGCCGTTGCTTCGGGCGTAGTGATTACGCTGATTGGTTCCTTACTAGGCGGGGTGGGCAATGCATTCCATCCCGCGACCTTCATTCAGTTGCTGGTACTGATCGTCGCAACTTCGATGGCATTCAACGCCATGATGTTCCTGATCATGGTGCGTGTTGAGGATCCCTTGGTGCCTCGTGCCATCTTCGGCGTGCTGAATACGCTGTTGTTCTTTCCCAGCGGGGCCATTTATCCGATTAACGCCTTCCCTACATGGCTGAAGGCAATCGCCGTGATCGATCCATTCTCGTATGCCGTGCACGGATTCAAAGCGTTGTTGTTGAAAGAAGCCGGCCTGATGGCGATCTGGACAGATATAGCGTTCCTGGGAATCTTCGCCGTGGTTGCGATGAGTGTCGCGACGCCGTTATTCAAGCGCACATTGTGATCGGTCGATATTGACGGCAGCGTTATAAGTTAATCGTGCCAAACAGACCGGCGGGTGCAAACGAAATGAAGCCGCCGGCCTGGTCAAGGGCTACTTAAGCAGTAACTACGGAATTTCGCGAACCCTCACTGGATAGCAACGACCGTAACCTTGTTCTTTCGACAGTCTTGAAGAAAAATTGCGCAGATTATTGTTCATGATTGAAACGAAGTATCGCGAACTCCTATTTCGGGTCGTGTTAAGCCTGGCGCTGGGTGCGGCGATCTTGTTTGCAATTCCCGTATTTATAGATCGACCCTCGTACACCAAAGCTGTTACGAATTATGTAAAGAATCCCACTCCCGCTACTGAATCCAAACTCCAGGAAGAGCGAGTTGAGATTCAGAAAGAGATCTCCATACGCATGTAGGAACGACAGTGGTGCTAGCCACAGTGTTTGTCGCGATCTCGTATGGATCCAGCTTTGCTTGGAAACATCTGAGACAATACTTCTCACGACAAAAGCCGGCATAACGTTGTCGTTGTGATTCGACTGAGAACGGCAGCTACTTCTTTCCCTTCACCGTCTCCAGGCATTTGGTGTACAGCCCAAGCAGTTGTTGCGCTTGGTCGTCAGTAACGGCTTTCGCGCCGCCGCCCTGGAACCCGGGAGTTACCGTAGTAGCTTTGCCGTAATTCGTGGTCATGGCGATAAATTTCATCAGATCCAGCGCGACATCCTCGTCGCGGCGTGTTCCCAAAGGAAGGGCGGGCATTTCGTTCATGAACTTGTCCTCCAAATAATGGCGATTCGGCCAACTAGAAATCATAACAAGGGAACGCCCAGTCGCGGGGTCCGCACCCACAACTCACTCTTCCTGAGCCTGCTGCCTAATCGTCAGATCATCTGCTCACCAGATCATCTGATAACCAGATATTCAGATATCCAGCTAACCTGATCCCTACACTTCCGTGATCACCATACACACTCTCCCAACGATTTCCGCCGCCGATCCCAGCCCCGCCAACGGTATTTTGGGATCATGCGCCCGCACCACCAACTCCGCTCCGAGCTGCTCGACATACCGCAGTAACGGATGGCCGCCCACCCGTACTAAGTAAATGGAACCATCGCTCGGCCCGTTCGAATGACGGTCGATCACCGCCACCGCTCCCCGCGTCAATCGTGGCATCATGGCCTCAGCATCCGCCGCTCCCACTCGCATCGCCACAAACCGTTCCCAGTGTGGACGCAGGGTCCGCATCCTGACCGGCAACTTTTCCAGCCGGGAAGCCACGATGCGCAGGGTATCTTTGGCATTTGACATCGGCACTTCAGTTGCAAGGCAATTTTTGGCATCCACCAGCGGAATGTACGCCCCGCCGGCCTCAGCGGCATGAATGGTCCTTGCGCGCGCGGGCCGGTTTTCCTTCGCCGGAAACAGCTCCGTCACCGTCAGCCCACGCGCCTTCAGGATCACGTCCATCGCCTGCAAACTCAAGCCACGCTTGCGGTTAAGGAAGTTTGAGATGTGCGCCTGCCGGAATCCCGTTCGCCGCGCCAGCTCCAATCCGGTCAATTCTCCGGCGGCGATTTCGGCCAGAAGCCGTTCCCGCAGCCGCTCCTGCAGCCCGCGAAAGTCCTTAACCATGGCGTTCACCCTCTCCCAATTTGGAACTTCCCCCGCGCAATTTCCTTGACATTAGTACGGCTCGTTACCTTGACGCTGTATGCACATAGCTATACGGTTGGATTCGATGTTAACCACCAGCTATTGTCAAGAAGCAAGGTAGCAATAATGTCGAGTCATCATTCGCAATTACCTCCGGACGGGAACCAAACCAGCCACGCTTTGATTCCCGAGTCTGAACACGCTTTCTGCGAGCTTCGCCGCAAGGTGCGCGAGTCGGAATTGTTATCGGCCGCCACGGAAAAACTATTACGGACCCTGCACTTTACCGGCAAGGTCACAGTGGTTGTCCAAAACGGCCAGGTGCTGAAGTCCGGATACGAGGAGGGATATTTTCGCCGCCGCGGCGATCTCAATTTCTGAACCGGCAACCAGATGTCCTTGCAAACACTGCGCCGGCTCTTCAGAACAACAAACCAATCCAGCCAATATAAGGAGTACCCAAACGCCGTTAATAAACTAAAAAACTGACGAACTGATGTACTGATGAACGATGTACTAAACAAAACTGAATAGACCATCCAGGTCATCGTAAGAAAAACGAGCCCTGCGATACGCGATCGGGTGCCCCACTCCAAGCGTTCCGCTTCCGTGGAGCCGCACCTTTCCGTGCGCAGGGCCTTTTTTTATTCACCGTAATTGGTTTGCCATTCATCCCCGCGCTCGATCGGGGACTTACTAAAGGGGAGTATTGATGGAAACGGAAGTCAAAATCGAATTGAAGTATTGCGAACGTTGCGGCGGGCTCTGGCTGCGCCGCGTCGGCAACACCGAGATCTACTGCGTCACCTGCGCGCCGGAAATGAGCGTCGTCGCGCGGCCGCGCCGGGTGCCCGGTCCTTCGCGCAGCGAAGGGCCGGAATGCATGCCGGACCTCGGAGGTGTCGCGTGCGCCTGAAGGAATGGAGAGAGCTTGAGCGAATCGAAGGTGGTCTTGGACAGTATCGCGTGCGCGCCATCAGCCTGCTTCGCAAGTACTTCAAGATGTCGGTCGAGCTCGGCCGCTTGCCTTCTCTGTTGGGACGCGAATTCTTTCGTGCCCAGGTCACGAATTACACCACGCACACGTTCGAAGACGCGGTCATCTTCGTGCACGACATGGAGCGCGCGATCGAAGCGCTCGACTCCTTGTCGCAGATGGCCATTACACGCGTGATCTTCCAGGAATACTCTTACGTGGAAGCCGCGCAGTTGATGCGCATCCCTGAGCGTACATTCGTGCGCGCCATGGCCGGCGCCATCGACAGTCTCAGCGAAATCATGCTCGAACGCGGATTGATGGAAGAAACGCACGAGCCCATGAGTTCCACCGAGGTGCGGCGGCTCCAGCGGGTTGAAACTCCTCCCAAAAAGCAGCCGGTGAGCGTGAATTTCCTCCTCAGCTTGCGTAACCCAACATTTTGTCAAGCGCGAAAATTCGCGAAAATCCGGCTAACTCGATGAAAACAGGGAAAAAATAAAATTTCGAAATTTGGCAGTAAAACCGGCTTTTGGAGGCAATAATCAGGATTGTAAGGTAAAAAAAGAAATTCGAAGGCGCGAGTTCACAGCTCGCGCCTTTTGCTTGTTAAGGAGAACGGCGTGAGCAACAGCAAATCGAAATCGGTGAAGGCCCGTTGCGACGAGGCGCGTTTTGAAATCGCGGAACTTCTGCCCGAGCTGGTTCGTTGCCTCGGCGCAAAGGCCCTCGGCAAAGGCCCCAACGGCGAAGAAAAGGAACCCAGCCTGCCGCACGTGAAGTCGTTGATCGACCTCGCCGAATACCTGGAGGTGGAGAAGAAGGGCAAATCCTCCGATGAAGAGGAAGACGAACCCCGCGAACGCCACAAGTCGCTGCGAGAACTTCTTCTCGAACCCCTCGACGACGAAGACGAAGAGGAGGACGAGGACTGAAGAGGACTGGCATCAACCCAAACACAACATCGCTGCCGTAAAATGAATCGAACGATGTTGTGTAGCGCGGACACTCCTGTCCGCGGCCTTTGCTTTTGACTTTGACTTTCGCTTTTGACTTGACTTTGACTCTGTTTTTTCGCTTTTGACTTTGCTTTTCGGCCTTGTTCCGTTTTAACACCGGCACATTGCCACCAGCTTTCATAACTGAATACCGATAACCGATAACTGAACACTGATAACTGTTCACTGGATACTGGACGCATGGACCTCACCTGGATCACCGACCGCATCGCCGTCGGTGGTGGCATTTGGACCGAAGACAAGATGATCGAGCTTGTGCGACTGGACGTGACGCACATCATCGATATGCAGATCGAATTCGACGACACGCCGTTGGCCAAACCGTACGACATTGCGGTGTTGTGGAACCCGGTTGACGACGACTTTCAGCCGAAGCCGCCGGAAGTTTTTCAGCGCGGAGTAGAATTCGCCATGACGGCGCTGGATGACCCGCAATCGAAGTTGTTCATCCACTGTGCCGCGGGCGTGCACCGCGCGCCGATGATGACCTTGGCTGTGCTTCGCGCGCTAGGTTTTTCGCTCGAGGACGCCCGCGCAATGATCGAAACCCGGCGTTACGTCGTCGATTTCGCCGACGTCTACGTCCGCAGCGTAGAAGATTTCATGAAGAGCTATGTATCAGGGCACGACTTTAGTCGTGCTGAAACTTAGAACAAAAGAATATGTATCGGGGCACGACTTTAGTCGTGCCGAACCCCCGCGGGCGGACTTTCAATCCGCCCGTTTTTATTTGCTTGTGTAGCGCGGACACTCCTGTCCGCGGCCTTTGTTTTGTTTTTGCTTTTGCCTTTGTTTGCTTTTGATCTTGCTTTTACCGATAACCGACAACCGACCACCGAAAACTATTCAAGGAGTACAGCACCTCCGGCTCACCCCGGAGCGCAGTAGACGTAATGGAAGTAAAGAAATCTTGGATTCAGGAAGACCTCGAGACTTTGCAGGAACTCGGCAAATATCTCGACAGACGAATGAGACGGAAATTTGCGAAAAACTGCGACGTCCGCACCTATCTGATGCGGAAGTTCCTCAAGATTCGCAACAAGAACGGCAAAGAAGTTCCATTACGCCCCAACAAGGCGCAGAGGATCATCGCGTCCAAATGGGGACAGAAGAACATCGTGCTGAAGGCGCGGCAGTTGGGAATGTCCACCTATGTCTCTGGGCGATATTTCATCGACACCATCACCCGGCCGGGGACGCTCTCCGTGCAGGTGGCGCATGATCAGCGCTCGGCGGAAGACATCTTCCGCATGGTGCATCGATTTCAGGAAAAGCTGCCTGAATCGTTGCGCGAAGGTGCGCTGAAGACGTCGCGCTCGAATGCGCGGCAACTGCGGTGGACGCACCTCGACAGCGAATATCGCGTCGAGACGGCGGCGGACCCGAATGCGGGTCGCGGCATGACCATCCGCAATCTGCACTGTTCGGAAGTAGCGATGTGGCCGCGTGATGGCGGGGAGGCGCTCGTGTCGCTGCGCGCGGCCGTGCCTCCCAGCGGGCAGGTGGTGCTGGAATCGACCCCGAATGGGGCCGGCGGCGCGTTCTATGAAGAGTGGCACGCTGCCGCTGAGACGGGGTACGTCCAGCACTTCCTGCCCTGGTGGGTAGAGAAGGGCTATCGGCGTCCCGGTTTGGCTCCGGCCAATCCGACGCCCGAAGAAGAGGAACTGAAACGCCGGCATGGACTCGACGACGAACAACTCGCGTACCGTCGCGAACTGCGCGCCAACTGTCGCGGCAAGTTCGCCCAGGAGTACGCCGAGAACGCGGAAGAGTGTTTCCTGCTCTCCGGCGATTGTGTCTTCGACGTCCAGAAAGTCGATCAACGCCTGAAGGAATGTGAAATGCCGAAACCGAGGAACAACGCGATCGCGACCCGCGACAACGGCCGCGAACTCGTCTGGTTTCCGCCACAGCCGAAACACGAGTACATCATCGGCGTCGATACCGCCGGCGGTGGCAGCAACGGTGACTACGCCTGCGCCCAGGTGATCGACCGGGCAACGGGCATGCAGTGCGCCGAGTTGCACGGCCACTTCGACCCGCGCGAGACGGCGGATCGCGTCGTGAAGCTGGCGAAGGAATACAACCACGCTCTGCTGGTTATCGAGCGTAACAACCACGGCAGTGCCGTGCATCAGCGGGTCGTTGACGCGCACGCATATGCGAACACGTATGAAAATCGCATGAACCTGAAGAACGGTTGGCAAACGATGGCCAGCAACAAGCCGCAGATCATCCAGTTCCTCGGCGATCTGTTGATCGAACAGACCCACCTGTTCGCCAGCATTCGGTTCCTTCGCGAGTGCCGCACCTTCCTCCGTAACGCAGACGGTAGCTCCAGCGCGGCCTCCGGCGCGCACGACGACACGGTGATGGCCATGGCCATCGCCCAATTCGTCCGCAACATAACCGCCGGCCGCCGCAGCCTGTGCGCCGCGGACACTCCAGTCCGCGAAGCTTCCGCCTGCGCTGACGATGACGTGAACTCGCATCCAGATGCGCAGTTCGATCAGAACTTAGCGCCGCAGGCCCAACATTCCATAGCTCCGCATGCAGACGAGTTAGCGCCGCAGGCGCGACATTCCATAGCCCGGCACGTAAGTGCCGGGTACACGTGACAAACGATTTCTTCCGAGTCCCGTTAGGGACGACATCGGCAGCGATGTGCGACGACTGGGCCTTGAGATTTGGTCGGATCTCAAGGCCCGATTTTTTCGATTGTCATCACGAGGCGCGAAGCGCCGAGGGATCTGCTTTACTTCGAAACTCGAAACCGGAAACTCGAAACTGATTTAGGACAAATCCATGAACATACTCACTAACTTAGGCGACGCGTTGCGGCGCGCGGGCGACGTGTTGTCCGGCAATAATAAGGATGCAAAACGCCGCACCTCGGCGCTGCCGTCGATCGTGCAGACGTACACCACGCGCACCGACGGCCTGCCGAAACCCACGCCGGCCAATCTGCGCCGCTTCGCCGAAACGCCGGTGGCGCGCCGCGCCATCAACACCATCAAGGATCGCATTGCCGGCATGGCTTGGCGCGTCCAACCGCGCCGCGGCCGCCAGCTTGATCAAAACGACACGCGCATCGCGCAACTCACGGAAATCCTGGAAGCACCGAATCCCGATGATTCGTTCCGCTCCTTCGCGGAACAGATTCTCGAAGATGTGATCGTCGGAGGCTACGGCGCCGCTGAGCTCGCCTATTCGGGGGACTTGAGCTCGCGGGGAATCGCGCTGTGGCCGGTGGACGGGGCGACGATCCGCATGCGGGCCGACTGGGATGGACAGCCCACGTCGGCCCGCTACGTACAGGTAACGGGAAAGTTCGGACCCGATGGCCAGATCACGCTCGCCGACGACGAACTGATGTACATCCGCCTGAATCCGCGGACGCACACGCCGTTCGGCCTTGGCCGCGTGGAAGTGGCGTTTGAGACGATCAACGAATTTCTCGGCGCGCACCGTTACGCGGCGCGTCTGGCGAGCAATTCGGTCGTCCAATACGCGCTCTGGTTGCAGGATCTAACACCGACGCATCACGAGCGGCTCATCCGCTGGTGGCAGGACGAAATCGAGGGTACCGGCCGCGTGCCGATCCTCTCGTGTGAGCAGAAGCCGGAAGTCCTTCGTTTCGGTGCCGGCACCGATGCGGATTTGCGACTCAGTTGGCAGCAGTTCCTCATCCGCATCATCGCCGACGCGTTCGATCTTCCGGCGCAATATCTCGGCGTCGAGAACGACGTGAACCGCTCGACCGCCGGCCAGCTTTCGGCCGACGCGTTCCAAACGGCCATCGTTCCGACCGCGCGCCTCTTTGCCGAACACATCACGCGCGACGTCATCGTGAAAAAGCTAGGCTGGCCGGATCTCGAGTTCGTCTTCACCGACCTCGAAGCGTCGAACCCGCTCGATCAGGCACAAATCGACGAAATCCTGCTGCGCTCGGGAGTTTTAACGATCAACGAAGTGCGCAAAGCCAGAGGACTGGCCGAGTTGTAGCACAGCCATTCCTGGCTGTGCATGAGATTCATTCCTGGGAAAAAAAGAGGGGCGAATGGGATTTGTACTTGAATCAATGGCAATCGAAATGCCCGACGTGGCGGCGCATCCGAACCGGGTGGCGTTCCACGGTGTGTTGACCTTCGTGGACGTCCCGTCGGACTCCGCACCGTCCGGAGCGCGCGGGCATCGCGTAATGCTCAAGCGAGCAGCAACGGAGCAGGCAATTCCATCGCTGCTCGGCATGGGCCTGGACTATGCGCCGAGCCTCGACCGGCACGATGCACGCCGTAAAGTTGGCGTTATCACCCAGGCCGAAATAGGCGAGAAGTGTGGGACCGGACAGTGTGGGGACGGGCGCCCTCGCCCGTCCGGGCGGAGCGAAGCTCCGCTTTCAGCCCACGGTCTTTCCGTAGGCGGCTTTCTCTATGCCCGCGATTTCCCGGAGCTGGTACGGGAAATCCGCAGTAAAGGTCCGAAGGTGCTGGGCATGTCGTACGAGATCGCCGAGGCGAAAATCGACGACGTTGCTGCCGATATCTGGTCCGTCAGCGACTTCACCTTCACCGGCGCGGCCGTCCTGCGGCGCGACAAGGCAGCTTACAAGCAGACGTGGATTGAGATTCAGTAAATAAGGCAAATGGAGACGAGATGGACGAGAACACAGTGCAGCAGATCAACGAGAGCACAGAACGCCTGGCCGCAGCGGCGGAAGCGTTGCAGCAAACGCTAGCCACGATCAGCGCACGCCAGGAAGAATTGAGCGCCAAGATCGAAAAGATCGTGGCGGCGATTGAGGAGAACCCGCCGGCCCTTTCGGCCAAAGCAACCGAAAGAACCGGCTACCCACTTCAGGCTCAGCGCAAGACCCTGTCACCGCTGGTGACAATGATCCTGGCGAAGAACGGCGTGGAAGAAACCAGCGACACTACGCAGCTCGACCGGGCTCTCGCGGCGCTCAGCCCGGAGCAGCGCATCGCCGTGAAGTCGGAGATGGCGCGCGCGGGAATCATTCAATAAGTATCAGGGCACGACTTCAGTCGTGCCGAAAACCGAAGTGCAAGGCCGATCAACCGATCGGCCTTTTCTTTTCTGTACAGAAAAAGGAGAACACATGAGAGCACAGTTCCTTGACCTGCATGCGGCGGCGGATTTCATCGGGCCCGGCGCCGTGGAGGTCAACCGTTACCAGAGCGAGATCACCGATATCGTGCGGCGGCGCGGCGTTTTCGGACAGCGCATCAAGCAGGTGCCGGCCACCGGACATCCGTCGCGCTTCTTCGAGGAGACCTCGATTGCAGCTCCGACAGCGGCTAACGGTTTCGTCGATCCACGCAACATCGCCGCCACCGTCGTTTCGCCGACGCGCGTCGAGCGCAGCGTTCCGCTGAAGGCGCTGGTGTCGCAGATCAACTACAACCTGTTCGACATCGAGGTTGGCGCGCAGCAGAGCCAGTTCGCGTTCCTCCAGGCGAAGGACCTCGCCGATGCCGTCGATGGCTTGATGCGCACGCACGACGTCGCGCTTTGGAACGGCAACGACACTTCGCTCACCGCGCCGACGACCGCGCAGTACTACGGCGTCGCCGGACAGATCACCGGCGGCGGCAATGTTCTGGATATCGGCGTGGAGGATCCGATCGTAGACAACATCAAAGCCACGATTGCCGAGATGGTCGCCAACTCCTCCTACGAAGTTCGGCCAACGGCGATCTACGGCAACCCGGTGTTGCTCGACCTGATCGACCGTGAGATGAAGAGCGAGTACAACGTCGTGCTCAACTCGGTCGAAATCACAGGCGGCATCAAGGTCAAAGCGTTGTCCACGCAGGCGGGCGAGATCCCGCTGATTCCGGACTGGTCGCTGGGTTACACCGGCACCGTCGGTTCCGGTTCGGCGCAGTTGCCGGCCTACATCGTGTCGGAAGACATGATCGAGTACCACTGGCTTACCGATCCCAACCCGCGCGTGTTCCAGCTAGGGCTGAGCGGATCGCTGGCCGCGCAACTGGTGGTCGTGAAGTTTGGCTCCGTCGTCGTGAAGGGCGCCAACTACGCGCACTACAAGGTGAATGTGACGAGGTAGCGCAAGTGAACGGTGGACAGTGGACCGTGAACGGTTCTTCTGTTCACCGTCCACTTTTTACCAGAAGAGGAGAGCGCGAAATGACTTATCTAGATACATCGGAATACGAGACATACGGTCTTGAGAAGGAGACGATCGAGTCGTGGGTGACGGCGGCTTCGGTGCTGATCGATGCGCACTGCCGGCGGCCGTCGCTCGGCATCGCGCAGTATACCGAACGCTTGCGGCTGAACGGACAAAGCACCGCCAGGCTCACGTACCTGCCGTTGGCCGTTGGGGAAGGCGCCGTGTCACCGCTGGTGTCATTACGGGCGCGCTACGCGATGCCACGGCGCGGAGAAGTGGCCGGCGATCTTGCGTTCGACGCAGCGGTCACCTTCGGGTTGCCTGGCACTTGGACAACCATGGCGACAGAGTCGCTCGACTGGCAGCCCGAAACCGGTGAGGTAACTCTGCCGGTACATCCGCTGGGACTGCCGTACAACGATATCGAGGTGACATACACGGCGGGCCTGGCTGAGATCCCCGGGGCCGTGAAGTGCGCATGCGCGCAGATCGTCCGCAACGCGCAGGCGACACCGGCGCTGAACGTACGCCGCAACGCCATGGACCGCATGTCGATGGAGTACTTCTCCGATTCGCTGCTCGACGAAGGCGTCCGGAAATTACTCGCGCCCTATGTGGCGCAGAAGGTCGGCTGAAATGGCGGGATGGCAGCGGCAACCGGCGCTGGTCCGCGCCGTGAATGCCATGATGCGCACGCTGGGCGGGCTTTCCATCAAGTTGCGGATTCCCCTAGGGTTGGACGGTGGAACGCAGCGCGAACTCGGCATCGCGGCGATGGCATACCAGGAAGTGGAACTGGGCCCTGTGCTGATGCGGGAGAGCGCAGCAGGGCGAGTCGAGATCCTCATATCAACGACCGCGCTAGACGCGGTGATGCAAGGATTCGGCGCAGCCAATGGCCTGAGCTTTCTGGGCATGGCCAAACAGATCGTGTACCGGGACCATGTACTCACGGTCACCGACGTGAGTGCGGAGCGGTTCGCAGGCATGGCGTACATGTTTCGGGTAACGGCGGTCGCAAACAACCAGTAGCGGAGCTGCGCTCCGCCCCGACGGGCGAGAGCGCCCGTCGCCACATAGCTGTAAGAGGAATCAATATGCAATTTGCGAAGGACAGTTTCTATGTCGCGCTACGCGACAGACTCGCCGCAGTGAATCCAGAGCGGACGGTGACCGTCGATGGAGTGGTTCGTCCTGCCGTTCTGGTCGCCGAGAATGAAGGCCCGCTCGCAGGCGTGGAAAACGCATTCGTGTTGGCCTGGGGAGAGGCGCGGTCCGCCGGGAGCGCAACGAGCCTGATGAAGATGACGTGCACTATTGCGTACAGCACGAGCGGCATCGATGGCACCAATGGTGACCGTGGACGGCTGCTGGGCACGTTGGACAGCGAGTTGCAAGCAGTGTCGCAGCCGCCGCGAGTGAGGAAGACGAACTACACCGTCATTCCGCCGCAGTCGCTTGGAACCATGATGTTCTGGACCGATCTCGAGTTCGGAGATGTGAAAGAGGAAACGGATCGCGTTTCGCGCACGGCGAAGACCACCGTGTATTTCTACAGCGAGGTGGGGCGGTGAAAGATTCCATGACTCCCATCGCCAGGAGGGTGCGGGCGTATTTCGGTCCGGTGGACCGCGCTACCGGAGCGCCGACCGCATTTGATCCCGCAGTGGCTTTCGATTTTGACGCTCCTCCGGCACCGTGGATTGATCTCGGACAGGTCGTTAACTTCCGGCGCAGCGGAACAACAAAGCTAACGCCCATGTTAGCTGGCGCAAAAGGCGCTGTCACTGGACAGTGTCGAGCGATGATGGGTGCGCGCATTTCCACGGACTTCCTGCGCTGGGGCAAGCTCCAAATGGCGCTGGCTGCCGGGTCGCAGCACATGAATGTGCTTGCCGGTATGCCGGTAGCGGTTTTGGCGGGATCGACAGCATCGGAACT
>CAYWSM010000114.1:0-3253 GCA_964460935.1 uncultured Terriglobales bacterium
TTTGAATCGTTCACAAACCAGTAATAAATCGATTTAGTTAGATACGATACAAATTCCGGCTTCGTCCGCCGAGGCAAATACTTTGTCACCATCGATGACAAGACACTTGCCGGAATCGACAGCGAGGCAGGTCGCCCCTGCGGCCTTCATCGTGTCGATGGTCTTAACGCCAACGACAGGCACGTCGAAGCGCATGTCCTGATTTGGCTTGGCGACCTTTACGACCACCAGGTCGCGGGCAAGAGTGGAGGGATCACCTTCTGTCTGCAGCGTTGCCATCAGGTGGCCGGCGCGAGCGATGGTTTCGTCCGTACCTTCCATGGCTTCGACCGCAACGCACGCGGAGCCGGCGACGACTACGGTTTGGCCGATGTCGTACTGCGCGAGGTGGCGCGCGACGGCGCGGCCGTATTCAATGTCCTTCCGCTCCTGCTCGGTGGGTTGCCGCCGTGTAAGCACGCCGGGTTTGGCCAGCAGGGGTTCGAGCAGTTCCGTGGAGTTCATCAGCGTAATGCCCTCGTCGGCGAGGACCTTGGCGACTGCGCCGATCAGCGAGTCGGTGTTGCGCGTGGTGAGCGAGAGCAGGACCTTGGCGAGCTTCCAGTCCGGCCGGATGCTGGAAAAAATCTGCTTATGTTTTACCTGCCCGGCCATTACCGCCTGCGTTACACCTTCGCGATGGAAGGTATCGATGAGCTTTGAAAGTTCGCCGAGCGACATCCAGTGAACCCGAGCGCCTTCTTTTTCTATTTCAGGGAACGTCTCTTCTTTAATCGCGGCAACAACCACTTCCATGCCGCGCGCACGGGCCGCGTTGAGCACGAGGAAGGGAAAGCGTCCGTTACCGGCGATGAGACCGAGGCGAGGCACGGGGGGATTGTAAATCAGGGCAGTTTAGCCGTTGAGTGTATCCAAGGAACATCGTACGATTCCGCGCGAGGTTGTCTCATGCGGAGATCCATCGTAATTGCGCTGTTTGTATGCATTTTATCGATTTGTCAGATCGCCCGAGCTCACCAAGAAGCCGCGCCTGAATGCAATGTAGTGGTCGAGGCGTTACAAGCTGCGCGAGCCTTGAAGGCGGGTGATACGCGATCAAAGTTAGAGCTAGACTTCGCGGAAGATGGGGGATTGCAGGTTCGATCTCCCACGAGATATACGTTTAGGAAGTGCCACTACATCAAGATTGATGTGAACTTTGCAATCACGTCGGGTAACAAGATGGAGTTCTTGCCTACTGACAAGATCGTCAGTATCTCCAAGCCGTATCTTGAGTATCCGATCATGGACTGATTTCTACCGCTTCAGCAAATCCACTGGTTCCGAAATGTCCTTCACCCGAAAGATCCCTGCCAATGCCGGATACCGTTTCACCGCCACCTCGTACATCGCGTACGACACGCGGCGGTACGAGATGTGCCCTTCTGGCTTAGTACGCAGCTCCGAAATGTAAACGACTTCAGCAAAGTCCATCTTGAACAGCGTGCGCTTGCGATAGGCCAGCGGAATCAGATATTCGGCAGCCTCCGTTCCTGCAACTTTCGACGAAGCCGCCGCCGCGCGTTTCATGGCGTCTGTGTACGTGCGCTCCGCTCCCGCTTTCACGATTTCTTCCGGCACATCGAATCCATGCGCCGTCGTGAAACCCTGCCCAATCTGGATACACCGCCGGTGCCGGTGCATGTCGCGGAAACCGCCAATGTCCATCAGGATGTCGAATCGGAACTTCTGTCCAGCGGCGAACGCCCGCAGCAGTTCATCGTGACGTCCGCGATGCGCCGTACCCAACGCGATGATCTCATTCCGCCGCGCCGTGCTGAGCGCCTCCACGGCCGAACGCAACTGCCGGTAAGAATAATGACAGTGCTCGTACAGCAGCGTCGTCGCCAGTTCGATTTCCAGCGGCTCGTCTTCCAGCAAATCAACCAGAGGCGCCGGTTCAATCGGCGCGTTCTTCATCAACTCCGCCGCAGCCTGTGTCAGCGCCGCCCGCGTTTCCTTCTGGTATACATTGGCCTCGGCGTACTTCACCAGCGTCGGCGAAACCCGTACCTGCCGCTCGAAGATCGCCTGCGCCTCGCGCCACATCTGTTCGTCGTTCAGCCGCAGCTCCTGCATGAACCACTCGAACCGCGGATGATTTACGACAAACGCCGGCTCCTTCGCGGCCTGTTTCAATAACTCGCCGAGCTGCTCGATCTCCGGATGCTCGTCGCTCAGCAGCCGCGACACCTGGTTCTCCAGCGTGCGGGAATTCACGATCTGTCCCAGCGACGTGTTTGTCGCCAGCGGCAGCAGATATCGCGACACATCGAACGCCCGTGCTCGCAGCGTGCGCTCGTACGCTTCCGGTTTCATGTCCTCCGGACGCGGCGTAATCGAACTCAGATACCGGAACACATCTTCCGACACCAGCTCATACGCTGCGAACAGCGCATCAATCTCCGATCGATACGCATGCACGGCATCGATGTCGGTTCCAAAATCCGGAACGTAATAGCTGGCCTTCTTGTAATCCTGGTAGCGCGTCGAGCGCTCCTGCCCATCCCACCGCTGCTCATCGACGAGCGCAATCGCCGCCAGTAACGACAGCTTTTCGATCGCCAGCGCCACGTGCGCCAGGTCCGCAATCGACCGATGCCCATATTGGAAGTAGAAGGTATTAAGAAATTTCTCCGCTTTCTGTTCGTTCAGTTCCTTCAGCGATTCCTTCATCGAGAGCGACGAGCGCGAATACTTCGCCATCGCATAGGCGAGCACCTCAGGATCGGCGCCATGCACGGCAAAAACTTCGGTTTCAGAGGAGCGCGGCGGAGTAGGGCTGGACATGGTCTCGGGGGTAGCGGCTTTCATCTCGGACATCGGACCTGAATCGTAACCGCGCCTATGATCCGGCGCAAGGCGCAATGAGATTCGCCCGTTAACTTTTGTGGAAAACATGGGTCCGAAACTTCGATGAATCCGAAACTTTTATGAACTTGGTTCATCTCAATGACGTACGTAACTTGTGAAGCACTTGAGATGTCAAGGCATTTCAGGTGATAATCAAAAATCCGCATTCAACGATGAAGTTTCAAGGTCGAATCCGCAAAATCGCAGTACTACTATTGGCCGTCTCGCTGTCCGCTCCGGTGTGGGCAGGCAGTTATGACCTGACCGTTCCGGCCGGATCTCCCCCTGCGGATCCGATTGCCAACCTGAATATTCCTGCGCCTCGGGCGCGGATGTCACCCGAACTCGCGCTGGCGCTCTA
>CAYWSM010000115.1:0-4226 GCA_964460935.1 uncultured Terriglobales bacterium
CACTATGGTGGCCATCGCCCAGGGATTTTTTCAGGAAGTTTTTTCTCTGGTTGGGGTAGTAATCGGTTTTTTATTGGCGGCTTGGGACTACCGGGTAGTCTCGTCGCATTTAAGTTTCATCAATCCGCCGTGGGTAGCGGACATAACAGGCTTCTTCATCATCTTTTTGGTAATCGCGATCCTCGCCGGAACCATCGGACGGATTGCGAGTTGGGGGATGAAGCAAGCCGGGTTGCGCTGGATCGATCGCGCGCTGGGTGGAGCATTTGGCCTGGTACGCGGGGTGTTGGTGGTGACGGTTTTGTTGATGGCGACGGCGGCCTTTGCACCGCAATCGCCGTGGCTGGCGAGGTCAAGTCTGGCTCCTTACTTTCTGGTGGTGGGCAGGGCGGCTTCGTGGCTGACTCCTTCGGAAGTACGTCATCGCGTACACGACGGAGTAGAAATGCTTCATAACGGAAAAAACGCAACTGAAGATGCCAAGGTACCGGCCGGAAGCTCGACCGAGCCGGACAAGAAACAAGCAGCGCCTGGCGGAAAATAGAGTTCCGGGAAAGAGAGATTACCAGTGAAAGATCAGCTCGAAGCCCTCGTAATGGCCATGTACACGGGCGGAATTCTTTATAGCGAAGCAGTCCGCGAATTCAAGAAACGGTTCATCCTCACCGTTCTTGAACAGAACAACGGCAACCAGTGCAAAGCCGCACGCGAGCTCGGCATGCACCGCAACACACTCAGTCGCACCGTCGACGAACTGAAGATCGATGTCCGTGCGGTTCGCGATGGCGCCAAGCGGCCGCCGCGCAGTGCGCGTCCGGCGCTGGCGTTAGAGAAGAAGGCCGCGCGCTAGCACGCAACACCTTCAAGTAGAACTTGAATTTTGTCCAGTTAAACCCCGGACAAGGCAGAGCTATGTTCCACGTGGAACATATTGAAACGGCATACTATTGCTTGTAGGCCGCTGTACGATCAAAACAAGCGCATGTTGAATTTGGTTGTACTTCCCTATTTGGGACTTCGTTCGCGCAAGCTATTTGTTGGAGCGTTCGCGGACAGCAGAGGCAAGTTCACGAAGCAGATCTGGCGTTTCAGTCCACCCTATGCAGGCATCAGTGATCGATTGGCCATAGGTGAGCGCCTTCCCGGGCGAGAGCTTCTGGGCGCCTGCCACCAGATTGCTCTCGATCATCAGCCCAATAATTCTCTGATCACCTCCGGCAATCTGCTCCGCGACGTCGCGGCAGACTGCGGGTTGGCGCAAGTGGTCCTTGTTGCTGTTGGCATGGCTGCAGTCGATCATCACCTGCGGGCGCAGGCCGCTCTTCTGCAACAGAATGCAGGCTTCCTCAACGGAAGCCGCGTCATAGTTCACGGTTTTTCTTCCACCGCGCAAGATCACGTGACAATCGGGATTTCCGTTGGTGACAAAAATAGCCGACTGGCCATGTTTGCTGTGTCCCAGGAATGTGTGCGGATGCGCGGCAGACTGCACTGCGTCAATGGCGATCTGCACATTCCCTGACGTTCCGTTCTTGAAACCTACCGGACAGGACAATCCCGAAACCAGTTCACGATGCACCTGGCTTTCCGTCGTACGCGCGCCGATGGCTCCCCAACTGACCAAATCAGCCATGTACTGCGGCGTGATCATGTCGAGGAACTCGGTTCCCGCGGGAACACCCATTTCCGCCAAGTCGAGCAGCAGATGCCGCGCAATGCGCAGGCCGTCGTTGATCTTGAACGACTCGTCCAGATGCGGGTCGTTGATCAGACCCTTCCAGCCAATCGTTGTTCGCGGCTTCTCGAAATACACGCGCATTACGATCTCAAGATCATTATGCAGTTCCGCGATTGCCTCCTTCAGCAGCCCTGCATATTCCCGCGCCGCCTTCGGATCGTGGATTGAGCACGGGCCGACGATGCACAGCAGCCGATGGTCCTCTCCCCTCAGGATGCGGATGATCTCCTGGCGCGAACGGAAAACAGTGTCTGAGGCGCGCTCGGTAATGGGCAGCTCTTCTTCGAGGAAGACAGGCGGAAGGACGACCTTCGTCCATTTGATGCGGAGATCATCTGTGCGATGGAACATGGAAGTGATTACTACTTTAGCAGGAGAGGCAAATCGAATCAGGCGGTCGCAGGCAGTTGCTCACTTGCCCGCTCCGGCTGGGGAAGGGAGAACGACATAACCGTGCCATGACGCACGGGATCAATACAACTGCGCAGGCGCATGGATCCACCGTGCTTCTCGACGATCTCACGGCTAACCCACAGGCCAAGCCCGGTGCCAACGCTCTTTTTTGTGGTGAAAAATGGCTCGAAGATCTTCCGGTAATTCTCACGCGGCACACCGACTCCATAATCCGCGATCGTAACCCACACATTTCGGACTGCGCCGTCAGAACCCGCGGACAGGATTCGTACGCGAATGTGCATCGACGAGCCAGGTGAGGATGCATCAATCGCATTCGTAATCAGGTTTGAAACCACCTGGCGGATCTCCCCCTTGACGGCGAATACTTCCGATGACGTTGGGTAAGCACGTTCGATGGTGATGTTCTTCTGTACCAGCGTACGGTTGTGGAGCGCGATGACGTCGTCGAGTAATTCGGACATCTGGAAGTAAACCGGCGCCGACGATTCGCGGTAGAAACCGAGCGTCTGACGCGCGATATGCGAAACACGGCGGAGTTCCTCGTCCGCAAGACTCAAGTACTGTCTGAGAAGGTCAGGCGAAGCGCTGCCGATCCCTTGCTGTGTCAGGAACAGCAGATTCGTTACAGCCTCAAGCGGATTATTAATCTCGTGCGCGACCGTTGCGGCGAGGCGCCCGGCGGCTGCAAGTTGCTCGGTCCGGCGCAAAACCTGTTCCGCATGCTTGCGGTCAGTGGTGTCCCAGTTGATACCAATCACACGAACCGGCCTGCCATTGTTGTCATAAACAGCGCGACCGCGCGCGGACAACCAATGAATCGATTCATCGGGCCAGACAACGCGGAACTCGTGATCGTACTCTTTATGCTGGCGGATCGCCGCATCCAGACGCTCCATGGTAATTTTGCGATCCTCTTCCAGTATATGGCTCCTGCACTGCTCGATCGTGGATATCTCGCTTTCGGGACGGCCAAAAACGCGAGCACTGCCCTCGGCCCACTGGATTGAACCCGTAGCAATATCCCATTCCCACGTAGCAAGCGCTGCGGATTCTTGCGCCAGATGAAAACGCTCGGCACTGGACCCGACAGCTTTACGCGCATTTACCTGCTCTGTTACCTCAATCGCGAGTCCAAAGATGCTGTCGATCTTGCCCGACGCATCCGCGACTGGCTGGCAGATAAAGTTGAAGTAGCGGTCCTCGGCAACGCCAGAGATTCCGCGGTTGAGCACGGCCTTAACTTCCGAGCCGAGATAAGGAGTGCCGGTACGGTAGACGTTATCGAGCAATTCGAAGAAACCTTGGTCAGCCAGTTCGGGAAAAGTCTCACGAATGGTTCTGCCCATCAAGAATTCGTGACTGCGTCCGACAAGCCGCTCGAACATGGGATTGACGAAGGTCCAGCGATGTTCCGGGCCAGACAAGACTGCGATGGCCGCGGGCGCCTGCACAAAGAACTCACGCATGCGGTTGCGTTCCAGTTCGGCTTCGGCACACAGAGCCGCTTCGCGTGCGGAGGCTTCCCGGCGAAGTTTCTGCATCGCGATATGAGCGCCAACGCGGGCCAGCAATTCGCGCGAAGTAAACGGTTTGATCAGATAATCGTCCGCGCCGTTTTCAAGTCCCTTGATCTGTGATTCTTCGCCGGCACGCGCGGATAGAAAGATAATGGGCAACGATTCGGTCTCAGGACTCGACCGGAGACGCTTGAGCATCTCGAATCCATCGAGCCGCGGCATCATGATGTCGCTCAGGATAAGATCAGGCCGATGGCGATGTAGCATGTCAAGCGCCGCGTGCCCATCGGCAGCTTCCACCACGTCATACGACGGACTCAGAACCCGCTTGATGTAGGAACGCAAATCGGCGTTGTCGTCGACGAGGAGGATTCGTGGACGCGGTCCGGTACCGTTGTGAGCCGGTTCAGGTTCAGTTTCCAAATGATCATGGACTTTCCCGGCCTGCGAGTGCATCGATTCCTGTATGAACGGCGCGGGATCGAGTCGCAATGGAGTGGGGTCTGCGGCATTAATGCGATCAGCAGGAAGATGGGCGCTACCGAGCGGAATGC
>CAYWSM010000116.1:0-22906 GCA_964460935.1 uncultured Terriglobales bacterium
TTGGTCGTAAGCTAACGGGCAGCATGAGTAACCTCTCGCAAAACACCGGCTGGTTTGCACAGTGCCGAATTACCACCATGGCCATGTGCATGTGTATGCGTGTGTTCCGGCGAGAGGAGCTGATGACCTCATAATTTAGCAACAACGGTCTCATATTTAGCCCATCGCCGAACAGCAAACGGCGATGGGCTTTTTGCTTTTCGGCGGCAGGAGACAAGATCTTGAGTACGCAACCGAAGTTAGAGCTGGTTCAAGATGTGGCGCCCTTGACGCAAAGCATCGCCATATTAGGATTCGGAACCGTCGGGCGTTCCGTCGCCGAAATTCTTTCCTATTCGCCCGATTCGCGTCTTCGTCTAACCCATGTATTCAATCGCGATGTCGATCGCAAGCGTGTGTCATGGACCGAGGACGAAGTGCTTTGGACTGACAAGATCGACGATATCCTCGATTCGGATGTCGATCTGGTTGTTGAGACGATTGGCGGTCTCGATCCGGCGTACGAGTGGGTCCGCAAAGCATTGCTGAAAGGGAAGTCGGTGGTAACGGCCAACAAGCAGTTGATCGCGCATCGCGGGCGCGAGCTTACACGGCTGGCATTCGATACCGGAAATCAGCTCCTGTTTGGGGCTTCCGTGGCGGGTGGCGTTCCGGTGCTGCTCGCGTTGCAGGAGGGCTTGGCTGGTGATCGCCTGGTTGGCATTTCGGGCATTCTGAATGGCACATGCAACTACATCCTGACGCGGATGGAACAAGCAGGCGTGAGCTTTGATGCGGCGCTCGCGGAAGCGCAGCAGTTCGGCTATGCGGAAGCCGATCCTTCGGCCGATGTGAATGGCGACGATGCTGCGGCGAAGCTGGCAATCCTGGTGCAGGTTGCGCTGAAGGTCGGCCTAACCCTTAGCGCGATTCGCACGACTCCTGTCACCGATGTTGACAGTGTTGATTTCATTTATGCCAAAGATCTTGGCTGCACGATCCGGCAGATTTCGCGAGCGCAGTTCGATGGACGCAAGGTGTTCTCGTCGGTAGAACCGGCCTTGGTTCCGCGTGAGTCGGCCCTGGCGCAAGTGCAGGGAAATCAGAACGTTGTGGTTGCCAGCGGCAAGTATGGCGGCAACACGGCATTCCTCGGTTCAGGCGCAGGTGGACACCCGACTGCGGTCGCAGTTATCTCTGATCTGATTGCCGCCGCCCACGGGAGAACGCACCAGGGTTGGTTGGTTCCGGGCGACAGTAAGCCGGTTCGCAGCAGTGGAGATTTCACGACACCACATTATGTGCGGTTCGTCGTCAAAGATCGTCCGGGCATCATCGCCGAAATCGCGATTTCGCTTAGCAAGCGAGGTATCAACATCGACGCCGTCCTGCAAAAGTCCGGCTATAGCAAGACCGAGCTTCCCTTTGTCATCACCTTGGAGCCTTGCGGCGCCTCCATCTTGCGCGAAGCGCTAGACGATCTAAGCAGTGCCGAGTTTCTAGTTCAACCACCGGTCACATTTCCAATTTTGCGATAACAAGTTCAGCAGAGGAGCTAACGAATGTCGAGCAACGGAAATAACCAGCCAAAGCAACAAGGCATTGCCACGTTGGCCGTCCATGGCGGCCAATCGCCCGATCCAACCACCAAGGCCCGCGCTGTACCGATTTACCAAACCACTTCCTACATCTTCGACGATGCCGACCACGCGGCTCGCCTCTTTGGACTCCAGGAGTTCGGCAATATCTACACGCGCATCATGAACCCGACGACCGATGTACTGGAAAAGCGTGTAGCCGCACTTGAAGGTGGCGCGGCGGCGCTGGCGACGGCATCAGGGCAGGCGGCTGAAACTCTGGCGTTAACCACGCTGGCGAACGCCGGCGATGAGATCGTGTCCACCACTTCGTTATACGGAGGAACATACAATCTCTTCCACTACACGCTGCCGAAGTGGGGAATCAAAGTAAAGTTTGTCGACGGCGAAGACTACGAGGGGCTGCGCCGAGCGATCAACGAAAAGACTCGTGCGGTGTACACAGAGACGTTGGGCAATCCCAAGCTCGACGTCATCGATATCGAGAAACTTGCGAAAATCGCACACGAGCATGGACTGCCGCTTGTCATCGACAACACCGCCACCTCCGCTGCATTGCTGCGTCCCATCGAGTTTGGCGCGGACATCGTGGTCAACTCGGCGACCAAGTTCCTCGGCGGGCACGGCAACTCGATTGGTGGAGTCATCGTCGATGCCGGAAAGTTTGATTGGAAAGCCTCCAGACGTTTCAAAGATTTCGTCGAACCTGACCCTTCCTATCACGGGCTAGCGTTTGTCGAAGCCTTCGGTCCGCTCGCTTTCATTCTGAAGGCACGCGTGCAGGGACTGCGGGATACCGGCGCAGCGCTTTCGCCCTTCAACGCCTTCCTGCTGCTGCAGGGAATTGAAACTCTGCATTTGCGCTTGCAGCGGCATTCGGAAAACGCACTTGCCGTGGCGAAGCACTTGCAGAACCATCCCGGCGTTGAATGGGTCAACTATCCCGGATTGCCCACGAGCGCTTACTACAAACTGGCGCAGAAATACCTGCCGAAAGGTCAGAGCGCTCTGCTGACATTCGGCATTAAGGGCGGATACGAGGCTGGGCGCAAGTTCATCAACTCCGTAAAGTTGTTCAGCTTGCTGGCGAATATCGGCGACGCCAAGTCGCTGGTCATTCATCCTGCGTCCACTACACATCAGCAGTTGAGCGATGAAGAGCAGCGCTCGACCGGTGTGACTCCGGAACTGATCCGGCTTTCGGTGGGAATCGAAGACCTGGCTGATATTCTGGATGATCTTGATCAGGCTCTAAGTGTGGCGACCGGAAGTAAGGGCGGAGATCGCTCGCCGGCGCTCCAGGAACCCATCGGAGCACGTTAGATCATGGCAAAGCAAGTGATAACAATTCAACCGGACATTGAAGCCGATTTCACGATTGCCGGACCATATCAGTTGGAGCGTGGCGAGGTCTTGCCGTCCGTCACGCTCCACTACGCTATTTACGGCGACCTGAAGCGGAACGCAGATCGTGTGGTGCTGGTCTGTCACGCGTTGTCGGGATCGGCACGCGTGGCCGATTGGTGGGGCGAAATGTTCGGGCCGGGGCTGCCGTTCGATACCGATCGATGTTGCATCGTAGGCGTTAACATCATTGGCTCTTGTTACGGAAGCACTGGTCCTACCTCTCTCAATCCCGCTACAGGAAAATCTTATGGGCCGGATTTCCCGGTCGTTACGGTAGGAGACTCCGTTCGCGCGCAGGCATTGCTGCTGGATCATCTCGGGGTAAAGCAGTTACACGCGACCGTGGGTGGTTCAATCGGAGGTATGCAGGCGCTCGAGTGGGCGCTGCGCTATCCGGAACGAGTGAAACATGCGGTAGTGATTGGAACGGCGCCTCTAAACGCAATGGGGCTTGCGCTCAATCACCTGCAACGGCAGGCGATCTGGAACGATCCGGAATATTCGAATGGCTGGTACGAAAAGCAGCCAGCGAAAGGTCTCGGGTTGGCACGCGCTCTGGCAATGTGCTCCTACAAATCGGGCGAACTTTTTGATGAGCGTTACGGACGCAAGCCGAACAGGAACGGGGAAGATCCGTTTACGTCGGTGAAGGCGCGGTTCGATGTGGCTGGATATCTCGATCATCAGGAAGAGATCTTTGTTAACCGGTTCGACGCAAATACTTTCATCACTATTACCAAGTTAATGGACTCGTGGGATCTACCGGTCGAAGATACTGCATTCGCCGGGACCGCGCAACACGGTGTCAAACTCCACTTTGTGGGGATTTCCTCGGATTGGCTGTTTCCGCCGCAGGACGTACGAAAGATCTGTGAGCGATTCGCACGGTCAGGCATCGAAACGAGCTACTCAGAACTGGTGAGTTCGCACGGACATGACGCGTTTCTGGCCGATGCCCACCTTATTACGGGGAAACTGAACGAGGTACTGCACGGCGGCGAGTCTCGCCGCATGGTTGCGGCATTGGCGGGTCGAGAGTGGGCCGCCGACTGACCACCTTGATCACGGTCGGATGTGACTAGAATCACTGTTGCTATGTGCATGGTGAGGTGAAATACTGGATATATCCGGCGGAGAGCCGGGAGGAGCAAATATGTTTGGAAAACTGGGTGTGCCCGAGCTGCTGATTATCGCCGCCATTGCACTTATCATTTTTGGCCCCAGCAAGCTGGGCGAACTCGGCAAAGGTTTGGGGGAAGGTATCCGGTCGTTCAAGTCGGCTGTGAAGGACGAACCGCAGAAGTAGACATTGTTTTCGCATAGCCCGGGGCTGAGGCTCCGGGCTTTCGTTTGCCTACTTGCTCGCTTGCTTAATCTTTTCCGGAACGAACTGGTATCCGAGACCACGTACCGTCGTCAGATACCGCGGTTTTGCCGGCTCGGGCTCGATGTATCGACGTAATCTTACGATGAAGTTATCAATGGCGCGTGTGTCAGTATCCTCATGCAGATTCCAAACATTCTCCAGGATTTCTTTCCGGGACACGGGCCGTCCGGCGTTCTTGATCATGTAACGCAAAAGATCAGCTTCCATAAGCGTGAGCTGGTAAGTCTGCCCTGCGCTTCGGAGTTCAAGGCGCTCAAAATCGATGGTCTTATCGGCGAAGGAATAACTATCATCCAACTCCGCAGCCACGGAGTCCGCTGCCAGCCATTGTTTCCGGCGCAAGAGACTCCCAATACGGGCGATCAGGATATCCAGGTTGAATGGCTTGGGCAGATAATCGTCGGCGCCGGACTCGAATCCTTTCAGCACATCTTCGGGACGGCTGCGAGCAGTGAGCATCAGCAGGGGGATGTATTGGTGCGCATCGCGTAACTCGCGCGCGACAGTGAACCCGTCCTTGCCGGGCAACATGACATCAAGCACAAGCGCGTCGAAACGCCGTTTGTCTTTCAGCAGCCATTGCAGCGCATCTTCACCGCGATCGGTGATCTCAACCTCATAGCCTTCGGCTTCAAGGTTGAAGCGCAGCCCTTGCGCGAGATGGATTTCGTCTTCCACAACGAGGATATGCGTCATACGGGATAAACCCTCGGGAGGCGGATAGTAAACGTACTGCCACGGCCTTCGCCTTCGCTATCGGCATAGGCGTCTCCGCCGTGATGGCGCGCAACGGAACGCACGATGAATAAGCCAAGACCAGTGCCCTTGATTTGTCCAGCGGCTGCTGCATGGACGCGATAAAAGCGCTTGAAGACGCGTTTGAGTTCGGATCGTGGAATACCGATGCCTGCGTCGCGAACGCTGAGCACCACGTTGTCAATGTCGGGTGTGTTGAGCGTCACCTCAATGTCCTTTTTGGCGCCGGAATATTTGATAGCGTTGTCGAGCAGGTTTGTAACAGCGATACGAAGTTCATCGGGCACGCCGAGGACAAACAATTCGCCACTGGCATCTGTCGTGAACCGCAACTCGTCCGGACGGAGTTTATGGCGTACGCGGGCAAGATCGAGACATTCGCGAATCACTGACGAGAAATCTACCTGCTGCCAGTTCTTGCGCGCACCGTCGCGGAGTTCTCCGGCTTTGAGGACCTGTTCTACCGTTCCGAGGAGCCGGTCGGTGTCGTCGAGCATGATTCGGTAAAACTCATGGCGCTTTGGTTCTGCGATATCGCGGCGTTCCAGCGTTTCAAGATAGAGCCGGATGGAGGCGATAGGGGTTTTCAATTCATGGGTGACTGCATTCAGGAAACTATCCTGTTGCTCGTTACGGCGGATTTCCCGAACCAGGAAGATGGTGTTCAGAGCCACACCGGCGATGATGAAGCTGAAGAAGATGATTCCGACCACAACGGCCGCAACGGATTTCCAATGGATAATCCACGTGACGTTGAGGATGACAGCGAGGCCGACCAGGCAGGCGCCCAACGTGATGAAGAAGGCGATTTTTTTAGTGCGAGAAGCAGCAGTCGGCATTGAACAGAAAATTGTATCGGAAGAAACTGCAGATGATCAGAGGATCTGGATATCTAAGCGTCTGGCCCATAACCACACAAAAACAAAAAGCCTGCGTGAGGCAGGCTTTAAAAGAGTAGATGCTCAAGCAGGGCTAATCTCCGGCGGCCACCAACTCGGGTTCAGGAACGGCGATCTTCTTGGCCTCAATCTGCTCCAGTTTAGGCACCTTCACATCCCATGCCAGGCCGATCTTCTGCAGAAAAGCGATCTGCAGCCAATTGAGATCGAACTCGTACCATGCCAGGCCGTGCCGCGCCGATTGCGGGTGCGCGTGATGATTATTGTGCCAGCCCTCGCCGAACGTGAGCATTGCCACCCAAAAGCTGTTCGTGGAAGTGTCACCAGTCATGAAGCGCTGCTTGCCCCACATGTGAGTAGCGGAATTTACCAGCCACGTAGCGTGCAGGCCAATGGTGGTGCGCATGAAGATTCCCCAGAGCAAGAACGGCAGTCCGCCAATCGCAAGCAGGACCACACCCAGCACAGTGATCGGAACCCAATGCCATTTGCTGAGCCACATGTGCACGCGATCCTTGCGGAGATCGGGGATATAGGGCATGAGTTCGGGTGAACCAGAGTGCAACGCACGGCCCGTCATGATCCAGCCCATATGCGCCCAGAATCCGCCATCATTCGGGGAATGGGGATCGCCTTCCTTGTCGGTATTCTGGTGATGCACACGGTGGACTGCTACCCAGAATGCCGGGCCGCCTTCAAGCGCGAGCGTGGCACAGACAGTGAAGAAGTATTCGAGCCACTTGTAAGTCTTGTACCCGCGATGCGTAAGCAGCCGGTGATACGAAAGTCCGATACCGAGGGAGCCGGAAATCCACCACAGGAGCACGGCCAAAGCAAGTGCTTTCCAGGTGAAGAAGAACAGGGCTGCGATAGCCCCGATGTGAAATACCACCATGAAGAAAGTGGTGATTTTGCTGACTGGCTCGCGGAAGGTGCGATCACGTTCGAAAAAGCTCATAGTTAGTTCAAGTACCCCGGTTCGATTTGCCCCACAGTCCTATTACGAACCTATCAGTTGGCGGGCGAGAGCACTGTAATACTTGTGTAAGAGCCGTGAGACAAGTAACCGGGGTTTAAAAACGGGATGCGCCTGCACAGTCGGCAAGCTCGCGAAGCACATGAAAAACCTGGTTGGCGTTTTTATTCTGCGGAACCAGGCTGGAGAGCGGGACCGTGGCCGAGAGATGCGGAGAATTACGGCGGAACTGAACCGTTAGAAAATCGCTATCACGCGAAGCTACCAGCGTGTCGATCATGGCCGTGATTTCGCGCTGCCAGTCGTAGCGTGTCGTAATCACCATAGGTCCAAAGGTTTCAACGGTACTGCCTCGCGGGTGCAGCTTGGCGCCGCGTCGCGAGCGGCCGCACCACCGCTGGTTGTGAACCTCAAGATTGAACAAAGGAGCGGAGTCGAGGTCAGCCTCGAAAATTGCGATTTCCCGCTGTTTACGAATTTTGCAGAGCAGCCAGTTGAGGAAGAATTCGCGCGGTACGAGCCGGACTTCGACATGAGAGTCGTGGAAGACGCTGGGCACTACCCGGAGCTTAATGCGAAACCGCGACGGAGAAGACCAATGCACGCCGAGAATTTGGGCATGTCCGGAAAATGCTGTGCGGATCCAGAGAAGAACCTCGGCGGCCCGGCGGCGATTATAGCGGACGAAAGCGACGTACCATCCGGTGACCAGGATCAGCCCAGCCAATATTTCTAACGCCACCGTGCTTATGATCCCCACACGGCATGAGATGCCTACCAGCCTGCCCCTAGATGTCAGCCGCAGCCGGGAAGTTTTCCAGAAGAACAGGGGAGAATAAAACTACGGTACAGGGAGGCCAATGGACTGCGGGAGCCGCGCAATGCACAGTTGGACGACGGCCAAATCCGAAGCGCCGGGGGCGACCTCGGTAACGGTGTCTCAACTGGGGAAACGTGAAATTATGCCCGGCATGGCTCACTTCCCCCAAACAGTCACCTCAACCCGCTCTCCTCGTGTAAGCCTGCAACGTCCGATCCCGATCGACTTTCGTCTCGATGATGGATTGGTTCGCGGAGACTTGCACGTCGTGTCCGCCACCGGCGGACGTGCACGAACCTCGAAGCCTGTCATAGCCGGATCGGTTGTCGAACTACGCATGGGCACTTCAGAAGGGCCGGTGCGCGGTATCGTCGAAATGTTTAAGGCCCGGCAGATGATTCATGGCTGGGTTCAACCATTCCGATTCCTGGCCTTGGCGGATGAAGACTTCGAGCGGCTCAAGAAAGTGCTCCAATCTGCCTAGTGCTGAGGTTTCCACAATACAAAAGGGGCCGGGGGGCCATGGGCCGACCGGCTCCTGCTATTTTTGTTCTTGTTGGGCTACGATGACGTTCCTGGCACTCCGCCAACACTCACGACATACATTCTTCCTGGTCCACCAGGTTGGACATGGTTCTCTTCGAAGCACGCCTTGATACGGCGGCGGAGTTCGCGAGTTATCTGAAGCTGTTTCCCCGGGCGTGTTTTCGCCAACACGAGATAGTCAACGTCCTGCCCGCTAACACGATCAATTCCCGGGACCTCGGGGATCGAAACCAGTGCGTCGTGCAGCGCGGCATCATTCCACACGTCTTGGGCGACATCCTTGAGAAGACCAATCACTTTGTCACTCGGCTCAGTGTAAGCCGCCGAGACGTGGAGAGACACCTGTGTCCAGTCTCGCGTGGTATTGGAGACAATGTGGATTTCGCTGTTCGGAATGGTGTGGACCGTGCCGTCAGAATCGCGAAGCACGGTACGCCGTAGCGACATGTATTCAACTGTGCCCTGAACACCGGCAATGCGTATGCTGTCGCCAACGTCATATTGGTTTTCAAGCAGGATGAAGAATCCGTTGATGACGTCTTTGACCATCGTTTGCGCACCGAAACCGATGGCCAATCCGGCAATTCCAGCGGACGCGAGCAACGGGCCGACGTTGATCTGAAGAACGCCCAGGATCTGAATCAACGCCAGAAAGATGAGTACGAATGTGCCACTGCCATTGATCACGGAAGCGAGCGTGGCTAACTGCTGCGCGCGTACGCCTGAGGGAAGTCCCTGGCGCTTGCTGAAGCGCCGAATCCGCCGGGTCACGATGCGCAGCGACCAAACCAGGACCCCGTAGACGATCAGAATCAGGACCAGACGAGGAGCGTCTTGCCGCAGGAACTCCAACGAGTCACTGCGCCATTGTTCAACAACCTCGCGGAAACTGTGCCATTGATGCACGGGATTGAAAACTTGCAATGGAAGTTGCAAACGGACCCTCTAACCTATGACCGAAAGCGGACGGTCAAGAATCAACCGTGTCTGTATGGCGCGATTATAACAACGTAGCGGGTCGTATAATCGCCGTATTGCTGAAGGTCATCGAGGTATATGTGCGCGCGCTTATATGGGCTATATGCCTGGTTTGTCTCGCATCTGCCACTGTTTGTTTTGCGCAGAATACGGTAATCGCTGCTCAGGTTGCGCCAGCGACCGATCCTCAATTCGGCGGACATCGCCGACCAGACCCAGAGGCCGCCAGGATCGAGCGCGAAATGGCAAAGCAGCGCAACAAAGATCGCCAGCAGAAACTGAAAGAAGACACCGACAAACTGCTGAAACTCGCAACGGAACTGAAAGAATACGTCGACAAAAGCAATGAACAGATTCTTTCAATTGAGGTTCTAAAAAAGACCGACGAAATTGAAAAATTGGCGAAATCCGTGCGCGATAAAATGAAAGCCGGAAGCTACGACGGAGTGCCCCAATGAGCCCATTTTCGAGTTTCTGAACTCCAACTCAACTCTCGAACCCTGAAACTTCGACCAGAAACTTGTAACCAAAGAATTTACCTGCCTTGCATTCTGTACGCGAATGGAGGCCCAATAATCAGGGCCGCCCTTTCGAGCGGCCCAAAGTAGAAGTGCGCTCTCGCATATTTCGGCGAGCCGCTTCCTAGTCTGCGGATGACGCAGCCTGTCCCGCGGCGCGGATCGTGCCAATCCTCATGCCATAGAACGACTGACGCACGAAGAAGAGCGAGATCACAAAGAAGATCGCCGCCAGGATGTGGCTCATCCCTGATCCCTGGCTTGCGGTGAGTGATACGGCAAGTTCCACGGCCAGCAGTCCAAACAGAGTGGTGAATTTGATGACCGGATTCATCGCCACGGAAGACGTGTCCTTGAACGGATCGCCCACCGTGTCGCCGACCACGGACGCATCGTGCAGAGGCGTGCCCTTAGCCTTCATCTCTACTTCGACCACCTTCTTCGCGTTGTCCCCGGCGCCGCCGGCATTGGCCATAAAGATCGCCTGGTACAGGCCAAAGATCGCAATCGAGATCAGGTAACCAATGAAGAAGAACGGCTCCACAAACGCGAACGCCAGGGTGGCGAAGAAGACGGCAATGAAGATGTTGAACATGCCCTTCTGTGCGTATTGGGTGCAGATGGCGACGACTTTTTTAGAGTCGGTCACCGAGGCCTTCTCAACACCTTCCAACCGGATGTTGGCTTTGATGAACTCCACCGCACGGTAAGCGCCAGTTGTAACAGCCTGGGTGCTGGCGCCGGTGAACCAGTAGATCATCGCGCCGCCAGTGATCAGACCGAGGACAAAGGGTGCGTGCAGCAGCGAAAGGTTGCTGACATTCTCGGTGAGGCCATTTGTAAGCGCCATGATGATGGAGAAGATCATAGTGGTAGCACCTACGACGGCCGTACCGATCAAAACCGGCTTAGCTGTCGCCTTAAAGGTGTTGCCTGCGCCGTCATTGGCCTCGAGCAAGTGCTTGGCACGATCGAAGTTCGTATTGATGTTGTAGTCCCGCTTGATCTCCTGTTCGATCCCAGGGATGTTCTCAATCAGCGAAAGCTCGAACACCGACTGCGCGTTGTCTGTGACCGGACCGTAGGAATCGACGGCAATCGTTACCGGACCCATGCCGAGGAACCCAAATGCGACCAACCCGAAGGCGAACACCGCCGGTGCGAGCATCAGTGGCGTATTGGTTCCGGTGATGTACCCGCCCAGGCCCATCGTGCTCACGTAATAGGCGATGCCCATCAGGGCGACCATCGAGAATCCGAGATAGTAGGCGGAGAAGTTGCCGGCAACGAATCCGGAAAGAATGTTCAGAGAAGCGCCGCCCTCTTCCGAAGAGGTAACGACTTCTTTTACGTGCGACGATTCCGTCGATGTGAAAACCTTCACCAGTTCGGGGATAACAGCGCCTGCGAGCGTTCCGCAGGAAATGATCGAGGCCAGCTTCCACCACAACGTGGTGTCGCCGCCAAGGTCGGGAATGATGAAGTACGACACCAGATAGGTCAGGCCGATCGACACCAACGACGTCAGCCAAACGAGCGAAGTGAGCGGATGTTCGTAGTTGAAGTCGTCGGCCGTGCCGTACTTCGCCTTCGCGAATGCGCTATTGATGAAGTACGCACCCGCGCTCGAAACCAGCATCATGACACGCATCACGAAAATCCAGACCAGCAGTTGCACCTGTACGGTCGGGTCCTTTACCGCGAGCAGGATGAACGTGATCAGCGCGACGCCCGTTACACCGTATGTTTCGAAACCATCGGCGGAAGGTCCAACCGAGTCGCCCGCATTGTCGCCGGTACAATCGGCGATCACGCCAGGGTTACGCGCATCGTCTTCTTTGATCTTGAAGACGATCTTCATCAGGTCGGAGCCGATGTCGGCGATCTTGGTGAAGATTCCACCAGCGATACGCAGTGCCGCAGCGCCGAGTGATTCGCCGATCGCAAACCCGATGAAGCATGGCCCGGCATAGTCGCCCGGAATGAAAAGCAGAATGAACAGCATGATCAGCAGTTCCACGCTGATCAGCGCCATACCGATGCTCATGCCGGCCTTAAGAGGAATGTTGTAGCAGGGATAAGGCTTGCCCGCGAGCGATGCAAACGCCGTACGCGAATTGGCAAAGGTGTTCACGCGAATGCCGAACCACGCCACGCCGTAGCTGCCCGCAATGCCGATCAGGCTAAACAGAAGAATGATGGGTAGCGTAAGCGAAATTGGTTTATTCGGAACCGGCGACAGCCATCCGAAATAAGCAACAATAATGACCGCGATGAACGCCCACAGGATGAGCAGGAACTTACCCTGCGTGAACAGGTAGGTCTTGCAAGTCTCGTAAATGAGCTCGGAGATGTCCCGCATTGAGCGGTGGACCGCCAGGTTCTTCAAGTTGATATAGATGGCCAACCCGAAGAGCAGACCGAACGCGCAAAACGCGAGACCAATCAGGAGAAGGTGATGACCGTTGATACCGCCCAAAAAGGGAACACTGGAGAGGTCAGGAAGTCGAAGGCTGGCTTCGCCGCCAACTTCCTTGCCGCCTTCCTGCGCCCACGCGCCGGTCGCGAAAGTACACAACAGGACCGCAAGACTGACCACAGAGCGGAGCAGCCCGCTACGCAGACTGCGCCTATCTGTCGCTGAAAACATACGATTCCTCCGAAATATTGCTATGCGAATATTGAATAAATGCGTTCAACTGAAAGGTCGTGTGGCTGTGCCCGGCGCGGGCAACGAGCTCGCGAGGTTGGATGCGTGTGATGCCCCTTAAAACGTTGCACGCCGATACCAGCACTCGGAACATTCCTCAGGCACGAAGCGGAAGTTTATAACATCTGCCACGAAAGCGGGTCAACTTCCCGCCTCCCTAAGTTTTTTATTTCGTGTGATCTACAAACTTGACACGGTGTTTCGGACTGGGAATTTATCACTACCCAACAAATCTCCCGCGATTTCCTGTTGCGATCGCAAGCCCACATCCGAAGGATCCCGAAATTGTCACCGAGAAAGAATCCCCAGATTGTGGCGCGTGGTGTCGTTTGTGCCGCGCTCAATCGTCGGTGCCGCAATTCATGTACTCTCGATTGTCGTTGACTACCTAAGTCTCTAGCAACATACTCAAATTATGGTGCGGTTTCTGCCTATTACACTGATAAGCATCATCGTAGTGACGTTGTTTGTGCTGTTGGTGTATCCGGCTATCTTCCCAGTGAACGCGCCTCCCGTACTGAAAACCTTCAAGGACATCTTTGTCGCCGTGCTCGCGGTCGTCGTGCTTTTCGCCTTTGTGAGCGCAGCGCTGCAGTGGAACCCAGGTTCTGTCCTGGAGTCGGTGGCGGCTTCCGAACCTGGTTGCTCGTTGCTTTGTACGCTTCGCTGCTGAGACAAATTCCTCCCGTCTCCTTCAAGTTCGAAACAGATAACTATTGTTGCTGATTCAGGAGGAATGCGTGTCTGTTACGGTGCGCGCCCGTTTGCCATTATTTCGAGTTTCCGAAAAAGCGGCTGGTCTCTGGCTATGTTCTCATGCGCCCTGCTCGTGGCAGGGTAAGGTTGACCTTACGATTCGTCCGGTAAGCGTCTGGGATATTGAACCGGCACACTCGCTCAAACATTGGGATGTGCTCGCTTTCTGGACAAGGCAGATTGCTTGCCGGCGTCAGATTCCGCCGCTGATCGTGGCACTCACCGAGCGCGGAACGTACTATATCCATGACGGAAATCATCGATTCGAGGCACTGCGAATCTGTTATCGAAATCACCTGAACGGCCTGAGCCTGCCCGTAGCCGTCGTGCAGCCAAAAGAAGGATACGAGTTCCAGTTGCGTTGCTTTGCCACTTACGGAACTTACCAATTGACGAAGAAGCGCCCTCAGGTCGAACCGCAATTGGTTGTGTATGAACATCTCAATCTATTGGACGCAAACGTTGCGGCTGATATGTGAGCTTCGTCTCGGCTATCGCTCCGTGCGCGTCAGCGACATCACCTGATTGGCGCAGTTTTCGCAGAACGCGTTTTCCTTAAGATCGATCAGTTCGACCGAATGTGACGCCGACATCGCACAGCGGTAATCGTCACAATGAGTGAGTTCGAGGGTGTGACCGAGTTCGTGCACGGCCTCCTTGAGCAGGCGCTGGCGAAGGAGGTCGCCGTCAGCCGGTAGGCCATAGAACTCTTGCCGCAGCCGATAGTAGGACACAATCGCCCCTAGCCCACCCATCTGCGCCTCGCCGAAGACAAACGTCAAAATGGGAATATATAAATCGTTGCCGGTGACGGCCAGCAGTCGCCACGTCTTGGGCCCGATAAACGGCGACATCTGCGCCAGTATTTTGCTCGAGTGATACTGTCGCCTCTCGCCATGCAGGGCGAATTGCGGATCGATAGCGTGCGGCAACACCTCGCATGGCAGGCCAAAATGATTGGCCAGTTCGACGGCCAGTCCTTCCATCACGATGCCGTCAAGTTCGCCGACGCTGAGTAGCTGCAAATGCTTCATGCTTAAAAAGGGGATGGGGGCTAGCGGTTAGGGGTTAGGAAAAGAAGCACCGGCTACGCACTATACATCTTCAGCCTATCCCCTATCTGCTATCCCCTAACCCCCCACCACCGTATTTCTGCTCCACCCATATTTCTTCAGTTTGTTGTGAAGCGTCACGCGGTCAATGTCGAGAACCTCAGCGGCTCGTGTCTGGTTCCAGTTACATTCTTCCAGAACTTTCAGGATGTGCGCCTTCTCCATATCGTCAAGCGTCTTCACGCCTTCCGGACCGCTACCGTTGCGCGGTTTCAAGATGAAGTCCTGTTCGCGCAGTTCCGGTTCCTGTGCTACTACCATCGCCCGCTCGACTGCATTCTCCAGTTCACGCACATTTCCCGGCCATAGGTGCGCCTGCAGTGCGTACATCGCCGAAGGCGCCACACGCGTAATCTTTTTATTCATCTGCAACGAGAACTTGCGGACGAAATGATCGACCAGCATCGGTATATCTTCTTTTCGCTCCCGCAGCGCCGGCAATTCAATTCGGAACACGTTTAGGCGATAGAAGAGATCAGGCCGGAACTTGCCTTCATCGATCAGCCCTTCCAGGTCTTTGTTCGTCGCCGCCACGCAACGGAAATCGACCTTGATCGTCTGGTTGCCTCCAACTCGCACAATCTCGCGCTCCTGAAGCACGCGCAGCAGGTCGGTTTGTGTCTTCAACGAAATGTCTCCGATCTCGTCGAGAAAGACCGTTCCGCCCTCCGCTATTTCGAATTTGCCCTTCTTGCGGTACTGCGCGCCAGTAAAGGCGCCCTTCTCATGTCCGAAGAGTTCGCTTTCAAGTAACGTCTCAGTTAGCGCTCCGCAATGGATTGTCACCATTGGGTGGAACCGTCTCTGTGATGCTGCGTGGATTGCCCGTGCTACCAGTTCTTTGCCCGTGCCGCTTTCGCCCGTGATGAGCACCGTCGCGTCCGTCGGTCCCACGGTCTCGATGGCGTCGAACACCTTCTTCATCGCCACGCTCTGACCTACCATATCCGGATGCTGCCCAATCTCTGCCACGGTCTCGCGCAGCCGTACATTTTCTTCCTGCGCCCTGCGGTGCGATAGCGCGTTCTTCACGATATGCGCGATCTCGTCCGGGTCCAGCGGCTTGGTCACATAATCGTAAGCGCCGTTCTTCAGCGCCTGTACCGCCGTCTCTACCGATGCATACCCGGTCATCATGATCGAGATCAGCTCCGGGTCGATCTCGTGCAGTCGTTTCTGCAATTCGATGCCATCGGTCCCCCGCATCTTGATATCAAGCAGGGCCGCATCGAACTTCGTTTCAGCCACGCGAGTGAGCGCCTCGTTGGCGTCCTCGGCTGTGTGAACTTCGTACCCTTCTTCACGGAACCACTTATTAAGCGAATCACGGACGCTGAGTTCGTCGTCCACGATCAGGATCTTGCCCTTCTGCGTCACGGGTCACCTCTTAACGGCCATGGTTGAGGCCGCGGAAACCGGCTGGGACACCAGGTGCCCATCCGTAGGAATGAAAATATAAAAACTCGTGCCACGACCTAATTGCGACTCCACCTCGATCGTGCCGCGGTGCCGCTCAATGATGTTCTTGCTGATCGCCAGTCCTAGTCCCACGCCCTTGCCCCCTTCCTTGGTCGTGAAAAACGGCTCAAACAGTCGCTTCATTGCGTCTTCGGGAATACCCGCGCCGTCATCGCGAATCTGTATGCTGACCTGCGAAGTATTCGGCAAAAAGCGGGTGCGATACCACAGATTGCCTCCGTGCGGCATCGCTTCAATGGCGTTCATCGTTAGCGCCAGGAAGACCTGCTCCACCTGCGCGGCATCGCATTGCACCTTTGGCAGGATGGGATCGAGGTCCGTATCAAGGTTGATCGAGCAATTGTCGAGATGATGCTGCACCAGCATCTGGCAGCGGTGCAGGATTTCATTCAGATTGTGGTAGTCGATGTTTAGCGGCGCAGTACGCGAGAACGTCAGCAGATTTTTCACCAGATCGCCGCAACGCTTGCTCTCCGTTTCGATCAGGTGCAGGCAGTCGTACATCTCTTTGCGGCGCTCTTCGTCAATCTCCACCTTTTCAAGCCAGCGGCGCAGCAGCTTCGAATACGTCAGAATTCCCGATAGCGGATTATTGATCTCATGTGCGACCACCGCGGCCATCTTGCCCAGCGATGTCATCTTCTCGACATGGATCATTTGCTCCTGCGCGCTGGTCAGCTCTTTCGTTTTTTCGTCCACGCGCGACTCAAGCGTTTGTGCCCAAGCGGTAATTTCTTCGTTGGCTTTGTGCAACTCGAGGCTTGCGTGATTGAAGGATTCCGCCAATTCACCCAGTTCATCCTGTGAATCCACGGCGATTTGGCATCCGAGATCGCCTCTTGCCAACTGCTTGGTTCCTGCCATCAAGGCTTTTACGGGCCGGTCGACGTATCGCCAGATAAACAGGGCAATCAGCGTGCCCATTGCCAGCAACGCGCCGATAACGTAGAACAACATCTGTTTGCTGCTCTCACGCAGATTGGCGTCAGCAACCTCCAGGGAAATATTTGTATCGAGCACGCCCAGAATCCGCTGGCTCGCCTGATGAGCATGACATTCCGCGTTACTGCACGACGGTTGGTTCTCAATGGGCGTGATGATCCCTAGCACACGGCCATGGTCACTATTGAAAATCCGGAACCGTTGTTTCCCTTTCAGTTCAGCGCGGGTCTGCGTGTCCTCATGACACCCGGTGCACGCTTCGTTCGCGGTATCAATTTGCCGTTGAACCTCATGCGGGTCGCTGGAATAGGCAACGGAACCTTGCTTGTCGATGATACGAATACGCACAATGCCGGGTTCTTTGCCTGCTGTTGAGATCACTTCGTGCAATGCCTCGCGGTCATTGCGCATCATCGAATACGACGTAGTGCGCTTGATAATGTCGCTGAGCCGGTCCGCCGAGCGCAGCGTGCTGGCTTCCAGGTGATTGCGGTGCAGCCGCAATGACAGATAGCCGAGCAGCGCGAAGATGATCACGAGTGCGGTCAAAAGAAGTCCGATCAACTTCGCGCTCAGGCTGTGCGACAGGCGAATCCAACGATCCCAAAAATTGGCCAGATTCGCCTGCCTTGCCGATGATGTTTTAGTCGTTGGCATGGCTCATGACTGCCGAATTCGCAAATACCGGAGCCTCAGCGGGAAGTTCCCCCTTCGGCTGTTTCGGTTCAGGGAAGATCGGCAGGTACTCCACCGCCAGACGGAACAACGCAAATCCCAAGGCGATGATCATCAGAGTCACCATGAACTCGGTCCACTTCGGAACGTAATGATGTCCGACGTAGGTTTCGAAGCCGATGAGACTGATGTTCAGGCGGTTCGTAACAAAGCCAAGCAGGCTGATCACCGCGGCCAGATACAACCCGCCGGGCGACAACCTGACCTTCTTGAAACTAAGCAGGGCAATCGGAATCACGAACGCAAGCGCCAGTTCCAGCCAGAGGAAATAGGATTCGTAGCTGGGGCGAATGATGTCGCGCAACACTCCGCGGTGATAAAAGTCCTCGAAGCGAATGAGCGCGTTCACCCACAAAGCAACCAGCAAAGCTCCGCCGAGTCGAACCAGAACCGAAAGTTCGAGTTGTCGCCCGAGGGCTTTGGCGCTCTGGGTGGATTCGAAGATCGTCATCGCCAATCCCACCGCGACTGCCGAGCCAAAGAAGAGGAATGGCAACGCCGGCGTGTACCAGAAGGGATGCAACTTGCTCGGCATAATCAGGTACAGCGATCCGAGCGAACTCTGGTGCAGTGTCGAGAGCAAAATGCCAAGAACGATCAAGATGGGATAAATTTTCTTGACCCACTTAATGCCGACTTGGAAATTGAACCGCTCAAACACGTTGGGAAGAAATTCAAAGAAGAGCACTGTCGTGTAGGTCATGACGCACGTACCGACTTCGAACATGACCGAGTGCGGGTTCATATAGATCATCTGGTGCCATATGAACCATGGTCTTCCGAGATCGAAAAGCAGGCCGACAATAAACAGTAGATAGCCAAGGAATGCGGTCAGCACTGCTGGTTTCACCACGCTGTGCAGGCTTTCCACGTTGAACAGGTACACTGCGCCGACCATGCAGAATCCGCCCGCCGCCAGCATGACGCCGCATAGGCAGTCGAAGCCGATCCACAAGCCCCAGGGGAACTGATCGGTCATGTTGGAAACCGCTCCCAACCCGCGGAAATAGCGAACATAGCTGGAATACAGCCCTAGGATCATGATTACAGCGAATACGATCCTCCAGAAAGTGAGCTTGATTTTCATTGGGCGCCCCCGTTCTTCTCTTTTGCTTCGACCGCGGCTACTTCTTCGCGACGATGCGAAATCCAGTAAATTCCGCCGAGCACCAGCGTCCATACGGGAATGAAGTCGGGGATCTTCTCCATTACCCTGCCGGTGTATTCAGGCATTGGGGTTTCGCCAAGTTTGGTTGACGTCGGATAACCGAACGAGGCGGGTTCCACGCTCGACAACAACAGCACCGAAGTGCCGCCGACCTCTTGCAAGCCATAAATATGAGGGACGTAGTTAGAAGGATTGTCGGCAATGCGCTTCTTGGCTTCCGCGACTAACTCGTCGCGCTCGCCAAATTTGGTGGCGCCGGTCGGACAAATCTCGGCGCATGCTGTCTGCTTTCCTGCCGCTAGTCGATTGGGGCACATGATGCATTTGCGAACCCGCGGGTTCAGCGCGCCCCATTCGTACTTTGGTTGGCTGAAGGGGCAGGCCACCATGCAATACCGGCAGCCGATGCACTTCCACACGTCGTAAGCGACCGGCCCTTCTTTTGTCTTGTGGAGGGCTCCGACCGGACAAACCGAAGCGCAGGCGGGCTTTTCACAGTGCATGCACAAGCGCCGCATGAATTTGTCTTCTTTGGTAAGAACGCAGGTGAATTTGTGTTCCGACTGATATGCCTGTGCGGCAATCTCGTCGTTGTAGGGTAGCTTGTTCTCCTCTGCACACCCTTGCTCACACTGCTTGCAGCCGATGCAGAGGGTGGCATCGTAAAGAAGTGCCTTGCTCATAGATTGGGGGCTCCGGGATTACCCCGTTTGCGGAGGGCGGGAACGTCAGCGGGGTTGATAGCGTGAATGTCTTCCGGCGGACGGCGGAACCCAGTGGTGAGAGGAATCCGGCTCGGGCACTTACCAGGCCCGAGCTCGAGTTCTTAAAGCCGGTGCGGTAGTCGTAACTGCTGGCCAACCTGCCGTCGCCGGATCTGTTCACCGAATCGTGGTTCGGTGTTTATGACAGCCGACACTGCGGTTCCATCAGCCGCCGGCTATTACCGGCGGATACACCATTGTTTACTTCAGGCTCTTTACGTACTCAGCAACGGCCTTTGCCTGATCGGCGGAAACGCCACTGACGCCCTTCGTGTGGGGAGCCTTCTTGCCGGCCGCGCCGTTCTGGACGAACTCAGCGACGTCAACCTTCGTGCCCTTCACAGCCGGACCAATTTTGCCGGCGCCATCAGGACCGTGGCAGGCCGCGCACTTCGCCTTGTAAACAGCCGCGCCATCTTCGGCGGCCCAGGACAAGCTGGGAACTACCATCATCAAAGCTACTGCAATTGCCAATACCAGAATCGTAACTTTCATCAGCTTCATTATTGCCAATCTCCTTGCCCTTGAGGGCTTCTCAAAACCTGCTGTCGGCTACAAATGCTCCGGCACAGCAGAACTTACGAGGCAAGTGTCAGTCTTTCAGTGATTTCAGTGCTGTGATTCAGCTCACTTTTTGTAGTGATGAATATTTAATCGATCGGTGATTCCGAAAACCTCTCCAGCAAAGGAATTCAGCACGCTGAAATCTTCATCAGCTCTTTATATGCGTCTGATGAGTGTTTCAGCATGTGTTCAGCGAACAAAAGTACATCAGTCAACTTTAAGAATTGTCTCGTAGTGCTCCGAACGTTGATCGAATCGCTTTAGGAGTTTTCGTGCTTCCGGAGGGACGACTGCTACCGTAAAGTCCTCGCCTGCGAACTCTCGAACCGAGTCTATTTTGTCGAAATAGCAGAGAGTCACGAATTCCACTTCATCGCCCGCTTCGCGTCGCAGCAGGTGTGCCCCCTGGAATCCGGGCACACGGTGAATTCCCGGCAGTACGTCCGCCCGCAATAGCTGCTCATACTTCGGAGCATTCTCATGATTTGTCCATCCATGCCAGATTCTTGTAATCATTCCGACCTCCTTGGAGTAAGCCGCAAAATCTAGTTTCTTAATGTAAAGACAGGATTCCAAAGCTCTGCCCCATCTTAATTCCGCAGAGATTCGTCTTACGCATTGATTCGCAAATAAGAAAGGGCGGAAAGTTATTTCCGCCCATAAAAGATTCTCAGGAGGTTCAAGCATGAATGCAGCGCGACCAACTATGCGCTCCAGATGACTTATCGGCACCAGCGTAAGCCAGTTGAGTGACAGAAGTAATGCTCTATCGTGTTTGTCGTGGGACCAAGATTCCGAACACGGCACTCGTCCCGAAAGGGGAATCAGTCGCTAAGTCGGCAGGCCTCGCCAATGCGGCGCCACAGATCGTTGCGCCCCGCACCAGTCTTGGTCGAGTAAGAGAGTATGTCGTCTACGCCAAACGCTGTTCTTAATGTACGAAGGGAATTGCTCAGGACGTTATTCGAAATTCGATCCGCTTTGGTGCCAACGATCACGAATGGCCGTTGGTGGAACTTCAGCCACTCGATCAGTTGCGTGTCTTTCTCCTGCGGTGGAATATTCGTGTCAACGAGCACGATCGAGAGCGATAGCGGCTCGCGCTTCTCTAGATAAGGTTCAATGAACTTCGGCCATTCCGCGGAAATCTCTTTCGATAGCTTGGCATAGCCATAGCCCGGCAAGTCGGCGAACAAAAGCTCAGGGCCGGATTTGCCTGCGCGCCGCACCGCGAAGAAGTTGATGGCCCTCGTTCTTCCGGGAGTTGACGATGTCTTTGCCAGCTTCTCTCCCAGCAGCGAGTTAATCAAACTCGATTTGCCGACGTTCGATCGCCCAAGAAACGCCACTTCCGGCGGACCTGGCTTCGGAAAATGTGAAGCGTCAATCGCCGACAGCATGAATTGTGCATTGACGCGCATCAGTGTCCGGTTTCCGCTTGCGCCAGCTTTGGCGCGGATTTTGCAAAGCGATACTTCATCACGATGAGCATGGTGCAAAGTGTCAATGTGACGGAATTCGCCAGGATCATCGGCCAGTTGTGCACGATCACCCCATAGGTAAGCCAGAGGCCGAGTCCTACTTCAAAGATGATCAGCCATCCCCATGCGATGTCGTCGGCGTGTCGCGTTCGCCATGCACGGACGACCTGCGGCACAAACGAAATAGTAGTGCAGAATCCAGCGGCGTAGCCGATGACGGCAAAAACCATAGTTCTATGTTAACAATCAGAACAGCTAGTCGTTGAGTTTCAGTGGACGCTTTTCGTCTTCGGCTTCCTCGATGGGGTGACGTTCATTCCACTTCCGGATGAAAAACGAGATCAGGAATCCCAGTGGAATGCTGAGCACCAGCAGCACCAGCAGCCAGATGATTGCTGCACCCAGATTGAAGTTCTTACCGGCGAGGAACAAAAGCATACGCATATTCTACGCGCTGTTCTTATGTATAGAGCGCGATTACTTTCTCGATCGCACGGCGACAAACTGCGCAAAACTTGTCATACCGGGTGAACATGATGCAGTTCTCCTCGGGACGGTAGTAGCCTTTCGCTTCGTAGTCCGCGCCCTCAAACGCGCCCACCTTGCCGGAGTACTTGTCATGGTCGAGCAGCTCGTCTTCGTGCTTCTTCTCCTCCTGGAAAAGCGCATCCATCATGGATTCAGGTTGGTTCTGCTTGCGGATCTCGCGGCGACGCCGCTGGATCTCGTGTGAGTACTGCTCGAACTGCTCCTTGGCCCAGGGAGTCGGGATCGGCGTCCCCGGCGCGACGAGATCCTTCCATTTCAACTCCGTTGGATCGAGCAGGGCAGTCGCATTCGGTTCCCAAGGCTCAACCCGCTTTGTATTGCTATACGACACATCGGACGTGTAGTACTCGTCAGCCAGCCCAGCGAAGTGATGGCCAAACTCGTGAACGAAGACATACGGTGACCACAGACTGTCGGCGGCAACTGTCGAGTAGAGGTTGAAAATTCCGCCGCCACCATAGGTGTTCGTGTTCGTAAGGATCTCGACAAATTCATACGGAGCAAACTGGGCAATATTGCGAAACGCTTTATTGTCGAACGTAAGGACGTAGCGTTCCGAGTCGAAGGCGTCATAAGTTGCCCCGACGGGCGAGTGGCGATAGATCCCAGTGGACGGCCTAGAAATTCCAGACTGTTCCGCGGGAGGGCAGAGTCCCCACACGTTGAATTCTGCGCGATGCTCCTTGAACGGAGAGGTGTTGAAGAGCAAGTCCATTAGGCGATGTGCGTCTTTCTCAAATTTCGTCGATTCAGCCGCGGTGTAGCCATCGCCTAGAATCAGG
>CAYWSM010000117.1:0-3105 GCA_964460935.1 uncultured Terriglobales bacterium
GATGGATGGCGCGATCCTGGTGGTGGCGGCGACCGACGGTCCGATGCCCCAGACGCGTGAGCACGTGCTGCTGGCTCGCCAGGTGGGTGTGCCCTACATCGTAGTGGCGCTGAACAAGTGCGACGCCGTCGATGATCCGGAGCTGCTGGACCTGGTTGAACTGGAAGTTCGCGAACTGCTGAAGTCGTATCAGTTCCCGGGCGACGATCTGCCGGTGGTGCGGTTGTCGGCTCTGGGCGCTCTGAACGGCGAAGAGAAGTGGGAAAAGCAGATTGACGCGCTGATGGAAGCGGTGGACAAGAACGTACCGCTGCCGGCGCGTGATGTGGACAAGCCGTTCCTGATGCCGATTGAAGACATCTTCTCGATCTCGGGACGCGGCACGGTGGTGACGGGCCGTATCGAGCGTGGCAAGGTGAAGGTGGGCGAGGAAGTGGAGATTGTGGGCTTCCGCGACACTAGAAAGACGGTTGTTACGGGCGTCGAAATGTTCAAGAAGCAGTTGGACGAAGGCATGGCCGGCGACAACGCGGGACTGCTGCTGCGCGGTATTGCGAAGGAAGACGTGGAGCGCGGCATGGTGCTGGCGAAGACGGGATCGATCACGCCGCACACGAAGTTCAAGGGCGAGATCTACGTGCTCAGCAAGGAAGAAGGTGGACGTCATACGCCGTTCTTCAAAGGCTACCGTCCGCAGTTCTACTTCCGGACGACGGACGTGACGGGCGTGGCGGAGTTGCCGGCCGGCACGGAGATGGTGATGCCGGGAGATAACGTGTCGCTGGTGGTGGAACTGATCACTCCGGTGGCGATGGAAAAGGGCTTGCGCTTCGCGATCCGTGAAGGCGGACGCACGGTGGGCGCGGGCACCATCAGCGAGATCATTAAGTAGGCGGAAGTCGATGGAAATCTGGTGATCTGACGATCTGGTGATCTGATGATCAAACAGCAAATCACCAGATCAACTGATCGCCAGATCGACAGATAAAGAGTTTTGGAGTTTTAGCGATGCCTCGTGAAATCATTACCATGCAGTGCACGGACTGCAAGAACAAGAACTATTCGACCACAAAGAACAAGAAGACCACGACGGAGCGGCTGGAAATGAATAAATTCTGCCGCAAGTGCCGCAAGCACACGTCACATAAGGAAATTAAGTAAACGGTAAAGTGAAAACGGTAAACGGTAAACGAAAATGCTTTCAGATTACCGATTACCGTTTACCAAATTACCGTTTGATTCAGGGGCGTAAGCTCAACGGTTAAACTGCCGGTCTCCAAAACCGGACTTGGGGGTTCGAATCCCTCCGCCCCTGCCAGGATTTGGAACGGTAAGTAAGAACAGTTTCGATAAGGAAAGCAGTACCGGAATGGCGAAAACAGCAATAGCCGCAGCGGCCAATGACAACGGAGTGGTTGCGCAGGTCAAGTCCTGGCCGCAGCGCATCAAGTCCTTCTACAACGACGTCCGCGTCGAAATGAAGAAGGTCACGACCCCGAGCCGTAAACAGGTGCAATCGACAACGGTAGTGGTCATCATCACGGTGTTCGTGTTCGGCGCGTATTTCTGGCTGGTTGACTCGATTCTCAGCCACAGCCTCGATACGATTCTGCACCGCTTGATCAATCGCTAAACCGTAACTGAACAGATAATTAATGCAGGAAGATCAGAACAAAAACGAAGCCGAGCAGCCGTTGAATGGCGCCCCGCCGGAAGGCGTAGAAGGCGTTCCGGCTGCGCCGCCCGAAAACCCGAATATGAGGTGGTACATCATCCATACCTATTCGGGATTTGAGCGCAAAGTGAAAGAGTCGCTCGAGTCGCGCATCATCGCGTTCGGGTTGCAGAGCAAGATCGGCCAGGTGCTGATCCCCATGGAGCCGGTCACCGAGGTTCGCGGCGGCAAGAAGTACACCACTGAGCGGATGTTTTATCCCGGGTATGTCCTGGTCCAGATGGATCTCACCGGTTTCCGCACGGGTGGCGAAGGCGACCATGTCTGGCACGTGGTGAAGTCCACCCCGCGCGTCACAGGATTCGTGGGCACGGCCAACGATCCGACCCCGCTGTCGCCGGAAGAGGTCAACCAGATCGTCTTCCGCGTCGCCGAGGGCCGCGAGAAGCCGAAGCTCAAGGTCAAGTTCGAGAAAAATGAGTCGGTGCGCATCACCGAAGGTCCGTTTGCGACTTTCACCGGCAACGTGGACGAGATCAACGAAGATAAGGAGACCCTGAAAGTCATGGTCACCATCTTCGGACGTTCGACGCCGGTAGAGCTCGGGTTCGGGCAGGTAGAGAAGGTAATTACCTAAAACGGTAATCGGTAAGCTGTAAACGGTAAAGTTAATCGGGCAACTGTAGCTCGCCTCGCATTGCGAGGAAAACTAAAAAGCGCTATTAGCTGAGAGCTGATAGCTGAAAGCTGAGAGCTGTTTCATGGCAAAGAAGGCAACAGGTTTCGTAAAGCTGCAGATTCCGGCGGGCAAGGCCACGCCGGCTCCGCCAGTCGGACCCGCGCTCGGTCAGGCGCAGGTCAACATCATGGAGTTCTGCAAGCAGTTCAACGCGCGCACCCAGCAGAAAGAGCTGGAAGGACTCATCATCCCGGTCGTGATCACGGTCTACAACGACCGCTCATTCACTTTCGTCACGAAGACGCCGCCGGCGTCAATTCTCTTGAAGCGCGCGGCGAATATCGCCAAGGGTTCCGGTGCGCCGAACAAGGATAAGGTCGGCAAGGTCACCGAAAAGCAGGTCGCGGACATCGCCAAGCAGAAGATGCCCGACCTGAATGCCGCATCGCTCGACGCTGCGATTAAGTCCGTGAAGGGCACCGCACGGTCGATGGGAATTGAAGTAGTCGCGTAAAGAAGCCGCGAAGCGGCGGAACGATTTTTAGCCCAGCGCGTAAGCGCTGGGTGAGCATACCAAAGGGAAGTCAAGCCGGCTTAAGCCGGCGACAAAAGTTGTAGTCGTAATCACCACTGCACCGGATTCAGCGGATCGCCGTGGGAGACAAGGAGTCAAATGCCTCGTAAAGCAGGAAAAAACGTAGAGAAAGCGCGCAAGGCTCTCGAGCAGCGTCCGTACACGCTCGCCGAAGCT
>CAYWSM010000118.1:0-9393 GCA_964460935.1 uncultured Terriglobales bacterium
ACCGACACTTCCGATCGTGCATTGAACGTGAACGATGAAGGCCAGATAAAAGGTAAAGGGCGCGATGCGGCCGATTGGGTGGAAACTGGAGTCGGTGCAGCCGTGGGAACCGGTATTGGCGCGGCTGTGGGCGGAGGCAAAGGAGCCTTGATTGGCGCGACCATTGGTGCGGGCGCAACGATGGTCCACTGGTTGACGAAGACAAAATCGGCGCAAATTCCGGCAGGAACGGAAATCATCATGGAACTGAGCCGGCCGATGGCCCTGAATGCGATGCAGGAAGGCGATTAGCTTTCAATCAGCAGCTACTTGCAGAATCGCACGCATAAAAGAAGCCAGTACCCCGATCGCGGGCACTGGCTTTGTTGTTATTAGAAATGCCTACTTCTTAGGCCGATAGATGTGCGTCGAGACACCATGGTACGACTCGGCGGCTTCCATCACTGTCTCCGACAGTGTCGGGTGCGGGTGGATGCTCAATGCGACATCTTCCACCACGGCTGACATTTCAACAGCGAGCACGCCCTCGGAGATCATCTCTCCGGCATTCACGCCAGCGATGCCGACGCCAAGCACCCGCTCGGTCTCAGGATCGATTACGAACTTTGTCACACCATCGGTACGGTCGAGCGTAACCGCCCTTCCGGAAGCCGGCCACGGGAACCGCGCAACCTTCACGGTGCGTCCTTCGGCAGCAGCCTGAGTTTCGGTGAGACCGCACCAGGCGATCTCGGGGTCGGTGAACACAACGGCGGGAATTGCGCGCGGCTCGAAGGTCGTCTTCTTGCCGGCAATGGCTTCCACCGCCACGCGTCCTTCATGCGAGGCTTTGTGAGCCAGCATCGGCTCACCGGCGATGTCGCCGATGGCGAAGATTACCGGATCTTTGGTCCTGCGCTGCAAGTCAACTTCGAAGAAACCCTTCTGCGTCTTCGTGACCTTGGTATTCTCGATTCCGGGGACGTCGGTGTTGGGCTTTCGTCCGACCGATACGAGCACTTTGTCGAAGGTCTGCTCTGGAGAGGCGATGTCCTTACCCTCAAGTTTTACTTTAATCCCGTCTTTCACTTCTTTGATTTCGGCCATCTTGGTGTTCAACAGGATCGACGCAAATGACTTCTCGAGCCGTTTCTGCAACGGCACGACTAGGTCGCGGTCTGCTCCGGTCAGGATCTGCGGCAGCATTTCGACCACCGTCACCTTCGTCCCTAACGCGGCGTAAACGGTTCCGAGTTCGAGGCCGATATAACCACCGCCGATGACTAGCAGTGTCTTCGGAATGTCGGCCAATGCTAAACCACCGGTTGAATCCATAATGCGCGGTGATTGCGGCAAGCCTGGGATCATCGCCGGACGCGAGCCGGTGGCAAGAATGATGTTATCGAACGTCATCTTCTCTTCGCCGCCTTCGGTCTTCGCCACCGATACAGTGTTCGAATTGACGAACTTCGCGCGGCCGCGCACGTACTTGATCTTGCGCTGCTTCGAAAGTTGTCCCAGTCCGCCGGTCAACTTGCTGACCACGCTGTTCTTGAAGTCGCGCAGCTTATTGATGTCGACATGCGGCTTCCCGAACTCGACGCCCCACGCCTTTGCGTGATCGGCCTCGTTGATCAATGCCGCCACGTGCAGCAGCGCCTTCGAAGGGATGCAGCCGACGTAGAGGCAGACTCCGCCCGGATTCACGTTCTCATCAATCAGCGTGACCTGCATGCCGAGGTCCGCCGCGTAGAAGGCAGCCGTATAGCCGCCCGGACCACCACCAACCACCGCAATATTCTTGCTCACGATTATTCGCCTATGACTTCGTTTGAATTTGAAGACTACTAATATAGAGCGCCGATGTAACCCAAACGATTCACCGTCCGCTCGGCATGTGAATTAACCCTGTAATGACAACAGGAACGGCTGCTCAAACGCCTCACATAACCACCGCAGGAACCGGGCCGCGGCTGCGCCATCGATGATCCGATGATCGTACGATAACGATAGCGGCAACATCAGCCGCGGCTCGAACTTGCCGTCAATGTAAAGCGGCTCGTAGCTCGACCGCATCATGCCGAGGATTGCCACTTCCGGCGAGTTGATGATCGGCGTAAAGCTGGTGCCGCCGATGCCCCCGAGATTGGTTATGGTGAACACGCCACCTTCCATCTCCTCGGGCTTCAGCTTGCGGTCACGAGCGCGTTGCGCAATCTGCTGCAACTCTACCGATAGTTCAATGATGTTTTTCTGGTCCACGTTTCGGATGACCGGGACCAGGAGCCCACGCTCGGTATCGACTGCAATGCCAATGTGGACATAAGACTTGTACACGACCTCTTCTTTCGGGAGGTCGATGGAGGCCGCGAACTGTGGGTACTGCTTCAGCGCCGACGCAACGATCTTCAAGGCGATCGCCGTCATCGTCAGCTTACCGCCTTGCGCTTCGGCTCGTTTCGAGAACGTCTTACGAAGCTCTTCCAGTTCCGTGATATCGGCCTTGTCATTGTTTGTGACATGCGGGATCGTCCATGCCTGCTGCATGTGTTCGGCAGTGGCGCGACGAATGCCGGTCATCGGCTTGCGCTCGACCGATCCCCACTTCGAGAAGTCTGGTAACGGTGTCGAGATTACGCGGCCGCCAATCGCACCTTTTTCGTAATCCTGGGTACGCTGCTTGGCATGCGACTTAACATCGGAGAACGTGATCCGGCCGTGCGGACCTGTTCCCTTCACCTCTGTGATGTCGACACCAATTTCACGCGCTAATGCACGCACCGAAGGCGCAGCCGCAACGTCGGATGGCAGTTTGCCGGTGCGGCGGGAAACCTGCGGCGGAATCTCCGGAGCCGGTGGAACTACTTGCTCATTCTCCCAATCGGGGATCACAGATTCGACACGCGGAATCGGCTGAGGCGCCGGGGTTTGCTCGACCGTTTCCTTTGTCGTGAGGCCAATCGGTTGTTCCTGTGGGGTCTGGCCACCGGTGCCGATACCACCGGTATCGCTCTCCGCCCAAGCCTCGGCGACCTGAGGTTCCGATCCGACTCCGCCTTCGACGGTGAAGATCGCCTGTCCGACTTTGACCTTGTCACCTTCTTTGGCGAGAACCGCTTTCACTGTTCCTTCCAGCGTAGAAGGAACCTCAATCGTCGCTTTGTCAGTTTCGAGTTCGAGGACAGGCTGGTTGTTAGCGACCTTGTCGCCGGGTTTGATCAGCAGCTTTACCAAGTCACCGCTGGTGACATTCTCGCCAAGCTCGGGAAGCTTGAATTCGACGACCTTTCCTGCCCCTTGCGGCTTCGCTGTTGCTGCGGGTTTAGGCTGTTCACGCTTGGGTTCCGGCTTCGGAGCTTCCGCTTTTACTGGCTGCTCCTTCGGTGGCGTTGCGCCCTGGCCGATGCCGCCAGCCGCCGACTCGCGCTGAGCGCTCTTGTCAGCTTCTTTCTTGGCGCCCGATCCATTCTCGTCCACCGAAAGGATCAACTGTCCCACCTTGACCTTTTCGCCCTCTTTTACATGCACCTGGCTGACGGTTCCGGTGATCGGCGAAGGCACTTCGATCGCGGCCTTGTCCGTTTCGAGCTCCATCAGCGCCTGGTCTTTCTGGATCTTGTCGCCCGGTTTCACCAGTAGCTTCAACAAATCACCGGCGCTTACATTCTCACCAAGCTCCGGAAGCTTTACTTCTGTGCTCATTCCTGTCCTTCCATCATGACCCTGCAGAATATGACTGCCTCAAGCAACAGAAACCGCGGCCCGAAAGCCGCGGATGAATTACGAATACAACGGGTCTTTCTTGTTGGAATCGATGCCGAAGTCCTTGATCGCCTGCTGAACGGTCTTGGCATCGATTTTCTTTTCCTTCAGTAGTTCCGTCAGCGCAGCCAGCGCAACGTAGCGGGAATCGACCTCGAAGAAGTCACGCAAACGATCGCGGCTCTCACTGCGGCCGAAACCATCCGTTCCAAGCACATGCAGCGGACGCGGGAACCACTTCGCAACTTGCAACCCAAGCGATTTGATGTAATCGCTGGCGGCGACCATCACTCCCTCCGTCTTTTCTAACTGCTGCGTGATATATGGTACGCGCGGCTTTTCTGTTGGATTCAACATGTTCCAGCGCTCGACGCCGGTGGCGTCCTTATATAGTTCCTTGTAGCTGGTAACGCTCCAAACATCGGCAGCTACGCCGTACTTCTCGAGCAATCCTTGCGCCTTGATGACTTCCGGCAGGATCGCACCACTGCCGAACAACTGAGCCTTTGCCTTCCCATTCTTCATTTGCGACTGGCTGAAGCGATACATGCCCTTCACAATGCCTTCATGAGCGCCTTCGGGCATCGCCGGATGCTCGTAGTTCTCGTTCATCACCGTGATGTAGTAGAAGACCGACTCGTCATTCTGGTACATGCGGCGCAGGCCGTCCTGAATGATGATGGCCAGCTCATAGGCGAACGCCGGATCGTAGGCAATCAGGTTCGGAACCGTCATCGCGTAGGTGTGCGTGTTGCCATCCTGGTGCTGCAGACCTTCTCCGGCGAGTGTGGTACGACCGGCGGTTCCGCCAAGCAGGAACCCACGGGCGCGAATGTCGCCGGCGGCCCAGACAAGATCACCCACGCGCTGAAGGCCGAACATCGAGTAATAAATGAAGAACGGGATAGTCGGAATGCCGTGCGTCGCGTACGCGGTTCCCGCAGCGATGAACGACGACATCGAACCGGCTTCGGTGATTCCCTCTTCAAGAATCTGGCCGTCCTTCGCTTCCTTGTAATAAAGGAGCGTGTCGCGATCGACTGGCTCATAGAGCTGTCCAACGTGCGAGTAGATGCCGACCTGACGGAAGAGCGCTTCCATGCCGAAGGTGCGGGCTTCGTCGGGAACAATCGGAACGACCAGGTGTCCGACGTGCGGGTCGCGCAACAGCTTTGCAAGCATACGGACAAACACCATCGTCGTCGAAGCTTTGCGGCCTTCAGTACCGGCATAAAACTCGTCGAATGCTTCTGTTGGAAGTTCCTTCAGAGGCTTGCTACGATTCACGCGCTTGGGTAGATATCCGCCAAGTTCGGTGCGGCGCTTGCGCAAATACTGGATTTCCGGCGAATCGTCGGAAGGACGATAGAAAGTCAGCTTCTCGATTTCTTCGTCCGAAAGCGGCACGCCAAAACGCGAACGGAACGCCTTCAGCTCTTCTTCGTTCAGCTTTTTCTGCTGATGGGTGATGTTCTTGCCTTCACCGCTTTCGCCGAGTCCGTAGCCTTTAATGGTGCGGGCGAGAATAACAGTCGGCTGGCCCTTGTGCTCGACGGCCGCCTTGAATGCCGCGTACACCTTGATGGGATCATGTCCGCCAAGACGCAGACGACGCAGTTGCTCGTCGCTCAGGTGCTTCACCAGTTCGAGCAGTCGCGGATCCTTGCCGAAGAAGTGCTGGCGCAGGTACGCGCCGGATTCCACCGAAAACTTCTGGAACTCGCCATCAACCATTTCGCTCATGCGCTGCACGAGGAGACCGTCTTTATCTTTGGCGAGAATTGGGTCCCAATCGGAACCCCAGATGACCTTGATAACGTTCCAGCCGGCGCCTCGGAATGCCGCTTCCAACTCCTGGATGATGTTGCCATTGCCGCGAACCGGACCATCAAGGCGCTGGAGATTGCAGTTGATGACGAAGATGAGGTTGTCGAGCTTCTCGCGCGACGCCAGCGTGATGGCACCGAGCGTCTCGGGCTCGTCGGTTTCGCCGTCGCCGAGAAACGCCCACACCTTGCGGTCCGACGGCGCTTTCAATCCGCGATCTTCGAGATAACGGTTGAACCGCGCCTGGTAGATGGACATGATGGGCCCGAGTCCCATCGAGACTGTCGGGAACTCCCAGAAATCAGGCATCAGCCACGGATGCGGATATGAGGAGAGTCCTCCACCCGGAGCGAGTTCACGGCGGAAGTTCTCTAGCTTCTCTTTCGGCAAACGACCGAGCAGGAATGAGCGGGCATAAACACCGGGGGCACCGTGTCCCTGAAAGTAGACGATATCGCCTTCAGTGCTCTCGCCCTTGCCGCGGAAGAAGTGGTTGAAGCCGATTTCATATAAGGTTGCAGACGAAGCGTAGGTCGAGATGTGTCCACCGATGCCTTCGGACAGTTTGTTGGCGCGCACGACCATCGCGAGCGCATTCCAGCGCACGAGGCTCTTGATCCGGCGTTCGAGTTCCTGGCTTCCCGGGAATGGCGGCTGTTGATCGGCAGGAATAGTGTTGATGTACGGAGTGTTGGCAGTATAAGGAACACGAACCCCAGCTTGCTTTACATGTAATTCAAGCCGCTCGAGCAAACTTATCGCGCGCTCACGTCCGCGGTGGCGCAGGATGTAGTCCATCGAATCCAGCCACTCGCGTGTTTCTGCTGTTTCTAAGCCATCAAGCTCGACATCAACGCTCATATTTGAATGTTTTCCTTAAGACGTAATGCTAGATGTATCCAAATCTTATCAGATTGGTCTGTGCCGCTGCGGGATTCGGAAAGGCTGCTGGATCTTGCTTCCAACATCACGAAGGTAATTGCGGGCATCTCGAGAACTCTTGGCTGAGTCACACAGTTCGACGCAGAATTGCGGCAATGGCCGCAGCTTTCGCACGGAGGCGGAACTGTTGCCACTTCTTTCGGCAAGCTTAAGCGTGGGGCTCAGCTTTAGCCGATTTCCAGATCGCTCGTAACGTGACCCTCGTCATCGCGCCGGTGTGCGCTTTGGACCCCGCACCTCCGATGTGTCGTTTAGGGAGGAATGCATGCGGATGTGGATTACTGCCACTGTCGCAGCGCTTGCGATTGCAAATACAGCATGGGCTGGGGGACCAAACGGAGGGATGGATGCCCCCTTGCCGATATTTCGAGTTACCTCTGCAGAAGTCCATCTGACGTTCACTGCCGCGCGCGACAAGAATCAACTCGCAAGAGATATTGCACGAGGTGACTTCCAGATTTTGCGGGATGGTCGGCAAATCGAGGACATCGTGTCGTTTTCACCGTACAACGATGGCGCTCTTTCCACGCTGGTAATGGTTGATGTAAGCGATTCAATGTTGCCTGGACTGTCATTAGAGCGAGCGGCGTCGCAATGGTTGCAGTCGAACTCGGACGCAGCGCGCGATCGGGTATCGTTTCTCGACTTTGGAAATGACGTGCAGCCGGACAATAAACTGCCAATATCGAAGCGGCATCTGACTTCCCTCTACGATGCACTGATGGAAGTTCTTCCGAAGTTTGCGCGCCTCACCAGCGGACGTAGGTCGCTGATCCTGATGACAGATGGGATCGACAATTACAGCCTGCACAGCCTTTATGAAGTGATCGCGATGGCACAGCGATACGACATAGCGGTTTATGCGGTCACGGCGCATCCAGATAAAAAGCAGTTCTACCGTGCTGACGTCCTGGAATTATTGTGCAACGAAACGGGCGGCAGATATTTCGAAGTGCGAAAGACCGATGCAATGATCGCTGCCGTCTCACAAATTACGCAGGAGCTGCGAAACGGATACGACGTAGTGTTCCGGCCGGATTCGGCAACGGCAGGTATGCATGAGGTGTCGATCCATCCCACGCAACGGAAACTGCGTTTCTTCCACCGTACTGCATACTTTCAACCCACAGCGACAAACGATGTGGCTTCGCTACGTTGAACTAATCTTCACTTGAGAATGGCGGTGCGGTAGCACCGTCAGGAATGATTTCCTGCGGAGGATTACCACCGGCCAAGCCTTGCGCCATAACCAGTTCCCGTGCTCCGACACGGAACTCTTTCAATCGAGTAAGGAAGATGCTGCCGCCAACGATCGCAGCGAGCCCGCCAAGCGAAAGCGTCAAAGGGGCTCCGAGGCGATCCGCGAGTAGTCCTGCGAACAGCGATCCGAGCGGCGCCATTCCCATGAACATCATCGTGTAAACGGCCAGCACACGTCCGCGAAGTTCGTCCGGAACCATGGCCTGGATGAGCGTGTTGGAAGACGTAGTTTCAAGCATCATACCGTAGCCGACAGGCACCAGCAGGATCACCGACAACACGAAAATTTTGGATTCCGAAAAGGCGATCAGGCTCAAGCCGAACCCGACGGCTGCGATACCTACGAATTTTCCGAGGCCACGCAAACCGGAGCGGGCAGCAAGAGTAAGGGCGGCAAGTAGAGCGCCGATTCCGGTGGCACCCATCAGAATGCCGAGACCGCGTGCTCCTCCGTGAAGAATACGGTCAGCGAAGATGGGCATAAGCACAGCGTACGGCATCGCAACCAGGCTAATTACCCCGAGCAGTAGCAGGATGTCACGGATGGGCATGTTGTTCCGGACAAAACGGAAACCTTCAATAATGTGTCCCGTCTGTGAACCGGTCGGCCTGCGGTCCACTTTCGCTATGCGCATCATCAGGAGTCCGGTGATTACGGCGATGTAACTTATACCGTTTCCGAAGAAACACCAGCCTTCGCCGATCTTGGCGATAAGCATGCCAGCCACCGCAGGACCGACGATACGCGCGCCGTTGAACAACGATGAGTTCAACGCAATGGCATTCATCAGGTCTTCTCTTCCGACCATTTCGACCATGAATGCCTGTCGCGCCGGAATATCGAATGCGTTCACGACTCCGAGTAGGGCGGCGAGAATAAAGATCTCGTGGATCGTGATGCGATTGGTTAGGATGAGAGTGGCGTAGGTGAGCGCAAGTATCATGGCCGAAATCTGTGTTGCGATCACAAGCCGATGGCGGCTGATTCGGTCAGCGGCCACGCCCCCGAGTGGAGCGAACAGGAATACCGGAATCTGCGCAGCAAAGCCAATGGAGCCGAGCAAAACGGATGAACCCGTCATGCGATAGACCAGCCAGGATTCGGCAATGGTCTGCATCCACGTTCCAATCAGCGATATGAGTTGACCGCTGAAGAAGAGCTGGAAGTTTCGGTGCTTGAGAGCACGGAAGGTAGTCTTCCAGCGGGATGCAAGCGAGTTGTTGGCTAACGATGGTGACACCATGAATGAGTTTTTGGATGCACGCCGCGAAGTTCTGCTCCGGAACTTCAGGTAACGGTGTTCAGCATAAATCAATACCCTGTGGATGCGAGTTAACCCTTGGAAATCACAGTCGAGTGTTGGGGTTCAAAAGATATAATCGACGCATGTCGGCCCAGCCGAAGATCGTGCCGCATTACCAGCCTTCGCCACCACCACCCCCACGACCGCCACGCCCGAATTTCATAACCCGGCTACAGGAGTTCTGGACGCGCGTAACGGACGGACTTGAACTTCAACAGTTGTGGTCGCAGTTCGTGACGGAAGCGCGCACCGGGTACCGGCTGTACTCGAAAGAAGTGGAAGCCCGAAGGGATATACCGCGAACTCCGCGTCCTTCCTG
>CAYWSM010000119.1:0-2784 GCA_964460935.1 uncultured Terriglobales bacterium
GAATCGCCCAGATAATCAGGTGCGGCGCTTGGCGCACGTCGTCGCGAACGTACGAGGTGCCGTGGATCAGCGTGGGCAACGTCCAGCGCGCGAGAAAGACGCCGGCCACCATCGCCACCGAGACCACCATCGGCGAGACACAAATGGTGACCAATTTCGTCGGGGCTTCCGCCGCCCCGAGCCACGCTCCTGCTGTAAACCCGCACAGCACACCAAGAAGTTGCAGGCTGCGCCATCGAGCCGATGACGGAGTGCCCACCGCCGTCGTCGCGCTCACCGCAGGCTCCAGTTGGAAACAAACGACAGGAGCAGCAATCCGCCGATCATCACGGCGAGGGGAATCCAGAAATGGCCGTCACGCAAGACGGCCGACAAGCGGGAGCGAGTGGCGGAATTCATCGCCCGCCAAAGTATCACAAGTCTTTCCCGCTCCAATCCTCTAACTGCGGCGCTGCTATCCCCGCTCGCTATCCAGTCCGCATCTGATGCTCGTCGTACCGCGTTCCGGCCACGGCCGTAGGGGAACCGCAGCCTCCATCTGCGCCAACTCTGCGGCGGACGTTGAACCCGCAGAGCGCCGAGCGAATCGCGCAACTGCTGGCGTGTGCGGGAACCGATGAGCGGCACGATGAAGTCGCCTTTCGCGAGCACCCACGCAATCACCAACTGCACCGGCGTTACTCCCTGCTGCACCGCGAGATCCCTGAGCGTGGCAACCAGGCGTTCGTTGTTCTGCAGATTGGCGCCGATGAAACGCGGCAGCCGCACGCGGAAATCGCCTTGCGCCTGCGGCTTCGAGCCGCTGAGCAATCCGCGTGAAAGGATCCCATACGCAGTCACGCCAATGCCGAGTTCCTAAGTGTCGGAAATATCTTCTCCTCGGGACTGCGACTGATCAGCGAATACTCGACCTGCAGATCGCTGATCGGATGAATAGCATTGGCCCGGCGGATCGTGTCGGGTCCCATCTCCAAGAGACCGACGTAGCGAACGTATCCCGCATGGATCATCTCGGCGATAGCCCAACGGTCTCTTCGATGGGAACCTGCGGGTCAAGCCGCGCCGGACCGTAGATGTCGATGTGATCGCCCCCAGCCGCTTCAGCGTGTATGAGAGCCATGTTTTCACCGCCGCTGGTCGCGCATCGTAGCCGATCCATGCGCCATCCGGAGCGGTTGCGCGCCGAACTTCACTGAGATCAGCGCCTGGTCGCGGCGATCAAGCAGCGCCCGCCCATCAGCATCTCGTTGTGCCCCATGCCATAGACGTCGCCGGTGTCGAGCAGGATGGTAATCAGGAGCATGGACTTTTCGGAGTCCATTACCACCTCCTAAGTACCCGGCCCGCCAGCCGTTCCGCGACCGGTGGGCCTGATTTCTGGTGATTAATCCACCAGAGCTTGGTCACGCCGCCGCGACTCTGCACGTGCTTAGTAGGTCGATTCTAGAGTCCCTGTGCCACAAAACCGTTTGTGCAAAGCGGTTTTTTATGCCTTCTCGTTTCCCATATTGGGCCCTGTTGCACTTCATGGACCATCGGTTATCGCGACCGAAACAGCCCCTCCCACTGTTCGCACGTTAGAGGTCTTTTCTCTGCAACTCTCACGTTAGTCTCAACGTGTTCCCTCCGCCCCATGCCGACCAGCGCCGTGGTCAGATTTGTCGCTGATCGCACGAACTGGATCGCAGCCTGAGCGTCGTTCTCAAAGCCGAGCGTTGCTTTCAACTGCGGTGGAAGTCCCTGCGCCAAGTTCCCTTGATAAAGTGTTCCGCTGGCGATGACGGCAATTTCGAATTCGGCTGCTCGTTGCAGCACCGATGCCGCTGCGCCATCCTCCATCTGATTGCCGTAGGCATATGCCTCCAGCATTGCGAGATTGAACGGCAACTGCACGAATCGAAAGTGATGTTCCTCGCCGGCAACTTCCTTCGCGGTGGCTACGAACCGTTCCAGGCTTAGGAATGCCTGGTCTGCAGGATTGGCCCGAAACCCATTCCACGTGGCCGCGCCATACCAGCGAATCTTGTTCTCCTGCACCGCATGTTCCAGAAACTCGAAAGCACGGTGCACGCGCTCGTAGAACGTCTCCTGCGATACATGTCCGAGCTGCGTTTCGGGATTGTGCACATAGAACACATCGACGGTTCCCATCCCCAGATTCCGGCGGCTGCGTTCTATCTGATCAGCCAGATAGCTTGGGGCCATGCAGTGCATTCCGCCTGCGACTTCGCTCATCGGAGCGATTCCGCTCTCGACATATTCAAGCCGCAGATAGGCGCTGGGATCAGACGGCACATTGGAGTCGAACGGCATGTAGCCGGCCTTCGTGCAAACCAGGACTTCGTCGCGCGCCAGTTCACCCGCGCCAATCAATTGCTTCAGTGCGGATCCAACATTCCGCTCCGAGCGTTGGTTGCGGTAGTTGATCGCCGTGTCCACCACATTGATGCCGCTGCGTAGCGCATGCGTGATCGCCTCGGTGTAAGCCTGATCGCTTTGCTCATCGGTTTCGCCCAGGTACGTGCCAATCCCCAGCGATGAAAGCCATAGTTCGCCCATGCCGGGCACGTGCTCCGATTGCCGGAAGTGTCCGGCGGCTTTGAACTCCGAGAATTTTTCGCGATAGCGTGCGGTGCCGCTGCTGGTGGCATGTCCAGAAACCATGACGTCCAGCTTACCTGATCCGAGATTTTCCAACGGCCACCTTTGCCGAACTACTCGCATCATTTACAGCGGTAAGGAAAAGTTCATCTGGGGTCGGCGCTCCGAGCGACAGGCTCCTCC
>CAYWSM010000120.1:0-4570 GCA_964460935.1 uncultured Terriglobales bacterium
GAGATCGAGCGCATCCTGCGCCGTCTGGGCTTCGGCGTGACCGCAGGAAGTCGTACCACCGTCGCCGTCGCCCATGCCCCGACTTCCGGCGCAGGTGGCGCTCACGCCGCTGTCGCCGAAGATCCGGCCGATTTTTCCGTCCAGGTTCCGACCTGGCGACTCGATGTCGAACGCGAGATTGACCTCATCGAAGAAGTCGCGCGCATCATCGGCTTCGACCGTTTCCCCAACACGCTGCCCGCGTTCTCCGGAGGCGTACAGGAACTCCCTTACGAGCGCCATGAAAACCGCCTGCGCCAGGACCTCCTCGCGCTCGGCTACAACCAGGCCATCTCGCTCAGCTTCATCTCGCACGCCGAGGCCAGGGAATTCTCATCGGGCACGCCGGTCGAAATCGCCAACCCGCTCAGCGAAGAAGCATCGGTTATGCGTCCGACGCTTGTGCCCAGCATGGTCGCCATGCTGTCGCACAACATCAACCGTGGTAACGAAAACGTTAGGTTGTTCGAAATCGGCAAGGCCTACGAACTGAATGGCGGCAAAACCGAAGAACATCCGCGTGCCACGCTCGGAGCCACCGGCGCTGCGGTTTCCGGGAACGTACATCACAAAGCCGAGCCCTACAATTTCTTCGATCTGAAGGGCGACGTTGAAACCCTGCTCGCCAATTTTCAGTACCAGAATCTCTACTTCGACACCAGCACCAGCGACTACTATCATCCCGGCCGTTCCGCGCGCATCGTCCTTGATGGCCGTAAAGTCGGCCAGTTCGGCCAACTCCATCCGAAAGTCGCCGCCGAACGCAAGCTCAAGCAAGATGTCTTTCTCGCCGAACTTGACCTCGATCGCCTCTACCAGCAACCGCTCAAAGATGTTCGATACACGCCGATTCCGCGCTTCCCGGCCGTTGATCGCGACTGGTCTTTCATCTTCGACGATGCCGTCACCTTCGAGCGCATCCGCACTGCTATCGACGCGCTAAAGATCAACGAACTGCGCCGCTTCTGGCCAGTCGAAATCTTCCGCGGCGGATCAGTCCCGGCCGGGAAGTACTCTGTACTCCTGCGCGCCGAGTTCCAATCCGGCGAGCGCACGCTCCGCGACGAAGAGGTCACCGTCTGGTCCGCTCAGATCGTGAAGGCCCTCGAAACGCTCGGCGGAACGCAACGCGCCTGATCGATGGACGATGTTCGATGGGTGATGTAAGAGGTAGAACGCTCAACGCAGCGTGTCTTGCTTCCTCCATCATCCATCTTTCTTCTCTCGTGACATCGACCTCGAAAACCAAGTAGCATTCCTCCACTCGGGAGGATTGCATGTCGTTTTCACGTCGTAATTTTCTGCAGCGCACCGTCGCCGGAGCCGGTGCCGCCGCACTTCTGCAATTTCCGCTGGCACAAGAACTTTTCGCCTCTCCGGAACCCGCTCGCACGCTGCAACCGGCCGGTGTAGTTCAGATCAACGGCAATGAGAATCCCTACGGCCCGCTATCCTCGGCGATGAAAGCCATGCAGGACGCGCTCTTTCGCGCGAACCGCTATCCCGATTTCGGTTATCACGACCTCATCTCCGCTATCGCCGCCGCGAACAACGTCAAAGAGGACCAGGTGCTCCTCGGCGCCGGATCCACTGAACTTCTCCGCATCGCCGCCCAGGCTTTTACCGGACCCGGCAAGAGCCTTGTCGTTGCCACTCCGACATTTGAGGTGATCGAGCAATTCGCTAACGCGGCTGGCGCGGCCATCGTACGTGTTCCGCTCACCAGCGCCTACGCCCACGATCTCGACGCCATGCTCGCGCTCGCTTCGAACGCGGGACTCATCTATCTCTGCAATCCCAACAATCCCACGGCCAGCATCACTCCCGACAGCGAAATTGAAACTTTCCTCTCCAAGACTCCATCGACTGCTACGATTCTCATCGACGAGGCGTACCACCACTTCGCGATGGGCATGCCTGGCTATCGCTCCTTCATGGACCACGCTGGTGATCGCGTTGTCGTTCTGCGCACCTTTTCGAAGATTTATGGCATGGCCGGGATGCGTCTCGGATACGGTATCGCCTCGGCCGCCACCATCAAAAAAATGTCCGCCTTCCGCCTCATGATCAATGTCAACATTGTTGCCTCTGCCGGAGGCGTTGCCTCGCTCGCCGACGACGCCGGTATGAAATTCGCCGCTCAGCGCAATGCCACAGATCGCGCCGAATTCCTGAAACAGGCCACGTCCCGAAACGTGACGGTCATTCCTTCCTATGCGAATTTTTTGATGGTCAAAACCGGCAAGCCTGTGAACGACGTCATCGCCGGATTCAAGAGCGAAAATGTGCTCATCGGCCGTCCGTTCCCTCCGATGCTCGACTGGATCCGCGTCTCGCTCGGCTTGCCCGATGAGATGAAGACCTTCTGGAACGTGTGGGACCTGTTGAAGCTCAGTTGATACCTGCCATCGTTCGCGCGCTCGGCTAAGCTGGCCTCGATGCCCACGTTCATACTCACCGCTGGCGGTTCCGCTCCGCCCATCGTTTACGCCATCCCATTTTTCTTCGTCGGATTATGGCTGCTCGTCACCTTCATCATCAGCCTCGCCAGCGGCTGGGGACGGCTTGCCGAATCCTATCGTGCTGCGCAGCCCTTTTCCGGCACTGTTCTCGGATGGCAAAGCGCCAGCATTCGCGGCATCAGCTACAACAATTCGCTCAATTTCGGCGTCGCACCCGAAGGCTTATATCTCGCTACCATGGCCTTGTTTCGCGCCTTCCACCCGCCGCTCTTCATCTTCTGGAGCGAGATCGAGGCCCACCCTGTTCGCATGATGGGATTCGATCTGGTTGAGCTGCGCTTTCATCGTGTACCCGGCATCCCCATCCGCGTGCGCGCTAAGTTTGCCTCACGCCTCGTCACTGCCTCCGAAGGGCGCTTCGTCATCTCGTCCGCCGCACGCTGATCGCGGGAATCTTCTCGTTGTGGAAAATGAGCCTTCCTTCCTGCGCTATACTGCGCTTAAATCTCAATTTGGAAGCGTTGATGTCAACGAAACCATTCCCCGAAATTGCGAGCGATTTTTCCGATCAGGATTTTCATTCCCTGGAAGCGAAGGTCTACAAGACCATCGAACTGCTGAAGTCCGCGCGCGAAGGCAAGGCGGCCGCCGAGCGTGACGCCAAGCGCGTCCGCGAACAACTGGAATTGCGCGAGGAAGAAATCGATTCCCTCAAAGGCGAAATCGTCGCCCTTCGCAAAGAGCGCGAAGAGGTACGAACCAGAGTAGAAAAGATGCTCAAGCAAATTGATGCATTGACGGCGGAGGAATCGGCAGGATAATTGAGGCAGCCATTCGTCAATTCGAATAGTCCGTTGGGAGGATCACGTTGAGCCATGGCAATGGCAACAACAGCGTTCGCGTCGAGATTTACGATCAGGCCTATAACCTTCGCGGTACCGACACCGAGTACATTCACAAGCTCGCTGAAATCGTCGACTCCAAAATGCGCGCTGTCGCCTCCCAGACCGCGACCGTGGATTCCCTGCGCCTCGCCGTTCTCGCCGCCCTCAACATCGCGGACGAGTACCAGGTCCTGAAGCGTAAGTACGACTCCATCGCCGGCACGCTCTCCCAGCGCACCAACCATCTCGCCGACGCCCTCGACGAAGTATTAGGTGATGGTCGTAAGGCGGGATAGTTAAGAGCAGCTTACAGCGGACAGCATTCAGTCATTTAACGATCTCGGCCTTCCTGAGACGCAGCGGCGGACAAAGGTTATCCTGAAGCGCAAAGGGACAGGTCATCCTGAGCGCAGCGAAGGATCTCTGCATTTCACGCCCTACAATAATTCCCCGCAAAGTTCAATCACCGAATGCTATTGGCTGATTACTGAGCGTCCGCCCGATAGCACGCCAATCGCCAACAAAATCGCCCGTTCCACTTGCGCGTCCAGCGGCTTTCTGCGAGCATCAAATCACAAGGCCGACCTGTAACGTTGGTGCTGATGGCAACCGTTTTTTTGAACCATTAGTCAATGATACGGGGATCCGACTCGAATATTGGTCCGGTGTGCGAGGTTCCGCCAGTTCGGAAATGCCTAATGGACCACGGAGGGTTCCCACCTAGCTGGGCTAGGTTCATTGACGGCCCATCTCACGGCGACGCGGGCGGCCTTACTCACTTCAGCAAGCAGTTTTCAGTAATCCGTATTCAGTCAGCGACCGATCGTTTTGCCCTCGTTAATCAGTTTTGGCCCTTCAATCAGTCTTATCCGTATTCAGTCGGACGATCGTTTGCCTGTTTACTGTCTACTTAGCTTTTCCCCCGCTGAACACTGATCACTGACCACTTGCTCCTGCTACACTAATCCCAGCCACAGAAACTGCGGCTCAACTCGCAGAACAGCATCATATAAAGACGTGTTCCCCCAGCTTTTCCATCTCGGAAACTTCGCCCTTCCAACCTACGGGTTCCTGGTTGCGCTCGGCGTTCTTACCGGACTGATCGTCACCACGAAGCTTGCCAAGTCGCAAGGGATCAACCCTGACGATGCCTGGAATCTTGGTGTCATGGTCGTGCTTGCAGCC
>CAYWSM010000121.1:0-4094 GCA_964460935.1 uncultured Terriglobales bacterium
GGCAAAACCGTGTCGCTGAAAACGATGGGAATTGCGGCTCTGATGGCGCAATCCGGCATTCCCGTATGCGCTGACCGGTGCGAGCTGCCGATCTTCGACGCTGTGCTGGCGGACATCGGCGACTATCAGTCGATCGAGCAGAACCTCTCGACGTTTTCGGCGCACGTGACCAACATCGACTTTATTTCGCGGACGGCGACACACGATTCGCTTGTGCTGCTCGACGAACTCGGTTCGGCCACCGATCCCGAAGAAGGTGCTGCATTGGCGGTTTCGATCGCCGATCATTTCCGCCAGGTTGGCGTGATCACCATCATCTCGACGCATCACACGTCGCTGAAGGTATATGCCGCCAACAACCCCGGCGTGTTGAATGCCGCCGTTGGCTTCGACGAGAAAACGCTTCAGCCGACATACGAACTTCGCGTTGGCATTCCGGGTCCATCGGCCGGAATCAACATCGCGCAGCGGCTTGGGCTGAATCCGCGCATCATCGCGGCTTCTCGCGAACTGTTGAGCACGCAGACGCAAGACATCGCCCGATTCCTCGATCGCCTGCACCAGGACCTGCGAACGGCCGAAGATGAACGCGCTAACCTGCGCACGCGCGAAGCCGAAGTTGACCGCGAGCGCAAACGGCTGGACACCGAGGGCATGAAGGAGCAGCGTGCGAAGATCCGCGAGATGGAGCAGAAGATCGAAAGCCTGATGCGCGACTTCGAGTATCGCGTGCGCGAGGTAATCGGAGCAGTTCAGGATCGCGCAGCGGCGACGAAGCTGACGAAAGATGCCGAGCGGCGCATCGCCAAACTCCGCCGCGAGTTCCGCGAGCAGTTCGACTCGACGGTGGTGGCGCATGTCACCGGTGCTGACAAGGGCGATCCGAATGCCCGACCCGAGTTGGTGCAACAGGTATCGGAGGGCGATACGGTCAAGCTACGTTCGCTTGGACGCAACGCCGTGGTTCGCCGCAAACTCGACGGCGACATGTTCGAGGTTGAGGCCGGCATCATGAAAATGAAGGTGCCACGCGCCGACATTGCCGAAGTTGTGGTGCGCGTAGCGAACAGCCCTGTTCAGGCTGCGCGCGCGAAGGGAATCAACGTAAAGCTCGATTCCGACGATCTGTCGGCGCCATCCGAAATCAACGTCATCGGACAGACCGTGGACGATGCTACACGCGAAGTGGAGAAGTTCGTTGATCGCGCGTTTCTTGCCGGGTTGCCGCGCATTCGCATCGTACACGGCAGCGGGATGGGGATTTTGCGCAAGGCAATTCGACAATACCTGCAGAAGCATCCGCATATCGCCAGCGTGACCGAGCCACCGCAGAACGAAGGTGGCGGCGGCGCCACCGTAGCCGACCTCCGGATTTGACCTGTTCGTCCCTATATCGTATTGCGATCATCTTGTCACCAGTGGTGCCAATCGATTATCCTGAAAGCTCGGAAATAACTCGGAAACAGGAGCAATTTAGCCACTGTGTATGAAGATTTCGGAAATCGAAGAAGAGATTGCGCTGCTCACGGAGCGTGTCTGGGAATTGCGTTTGCTTCAGCGCCGTCAGCAGCATCTGGCATTTGTCGCCAGCCATCTTGAAGACCACATAATGAAGTTGCAGCAGCGTATCGCACACCTGCGCCGGCAAACCAGCGAAAACTAAGCTTTTTAACTGCCCTGGAGTTCCAAACTTCGTCGCCACAAGCCCACGCCGGAACCAACCCTTCCCGCTTTGGGCCAACTACGCCTTGTTCCGTCTGCGACGCATCTCAATCGGCCTACAATAATGAAGATGAAAGCATGCATTCCCTCGGCCCTTGCCGAAAGGGAGGCACTATGCAAATTCATTTCACTCACGATGAACTAAAGCTGGTTGCAGAAATTCTCGAAGCGCACTTGTCATCGAGTGATGAAGCAGTAAAGAAGGCAAGTTACTCGCTGTTCGACCGGGTGATCTCCCACGACTTCCGCTTTGCCTTCGACGAACTCGAGGATCTGCAGGACATCCTCACCAGTTACCAAACCTCGTTACACGACCAGATCGCGACGGTGGACCAGGAAACGAAACCCGGCCTGATCCGCAAAGCTGAATTGCTTGAGGCAGTGATGGGCAAGGTCACCGAAGCCTGTGCCATGGTGTAGCGCTCTGGGTACCTCCTCCGCGGACGAAAGCCGGCTTTCTGCTGGTAAACTAAAAAGGACCGCGGAGGGATGTGTGAGCGGTTGAAACAGGCGGTCTTGAAAACCGCTATACGGGAAACCGTATCGGGGGTTCGAATCCCTCTCCCTCCGTCATTCGTTTTCTCCTCTCTTATTTTCCTTCCCGGCGACATTTCATTCCCGTTTTTGGCTTAAGTCAGGGAAACTCCGCGGCAAGTCCGTGTTTTCGCAGCTCGCGTTGTATATACTCCGGTGCGCATAACTTCGCAGTTCAAATCGAAGCATGGAGTCCATTCATGTCTTTCTTCGTACGTGGAGTGTGTTTTCGGAGACTGGGTTTTATTCTTATCTGCATCATGGCAGCGCAGTTCGCCAGCGCGCAGCGAAAGAGCGTTTCGCTGAATGATGGCTGGGAATTTCATCAGTGGGCCGACGATGCCGGAGCGGTTGCCGGCGCATGGCATCCGGCGCAGGTACCCGGAGTGGTGCATACCGATCTGCTGCGCAATAAGCTGATTCCTGATCCGTTCTATCGGTCTAACGAAAGCACGCTACAGTGGATCGAAAACGCGAGTTGGGAGTATCGCAGCACTTTCCAGGCCACGCCCGACATTCTGAAGCGCAGCCACGTGGAGCTGGTGTTCGAGGGAATCGACGGACCCGCGCAGGTCTATCTGAATGACAAGCTGATTCTTACGGCCACGAATATGTTCCGCGAGTGGCGCGCAGACGTGAAGTCGCAACTGAAATCTGGAGCCAATCAACTGTTGGTGGTTTTTCCGTCGCCGATCAGTGAAGGAGAAAAGATCGCGCAGAAGGACGTCTGGCAGTCACAGATTCATGCCGCTCCCGAGTCGTACCTGCGCAAGGCAGCCTATGAATATGGCTGGGACTGGGGGCCGCGCTTCGTCACCAGCGGACTGTGGCGTCCCGTGAAACTCGATCTGTGGGACGACGCGAAATTTGACAATGTGCACGTGCGCCAGCGGGATATCACGTCCGAGATCGCTCATCTGGTGGTTGAGACGGAAATTCAAGCGGTGCAGAAGGGTAACTCAACCGTTACGGTTGAGTATTCCGGCGACAATGGCAAGAAAACGACTGTAAGCCGCGATGTGGAACTCGTTCCCGGCGTGAATCACGTTGATCTGCCAATCGACATTGCCTATCCTGACCTATGGTATCCGAATGGATACGGCAAGCAGGCGATGTATGTGTTTCACGCGACCCTGAAAGCAAATGGGAAGGCGCAGGACGACCACACAGTTCGCACCGGCCTGCGGTCGATTGTGCTGCGCCGTGAACTCGATAAGTGGGGGCGCTCGTTCGAGTTCATCGTCAACGGAATTCCCGTGTTCGGGAAGGGTGCAGACGTCATCCCGTTCGACAGTTTTCCATCGCGCGTAACGACCGCTGAGTACCGCCGCGTGCTGGAATCGGCGAAGGCGGCGAACATGAACATGGTCCGGCACTGGGGCGGCGGGTATTACGAGTCGGACGAGTTCTACGCATTATGCGACGAACTCGGCATCATGGTCTGGCAGGACTTCATGTTTGGCAACAAGTGGATGCCCGGCACCTACGACTTCAAGCAGAACGTTGCCGCTGAAGCCGAATATCAGATCAAGCGCCTGCGCGATCATCCAAGCATCGTGCTGTGGTGCGGCAACAACGAAACGGAAGAGTCATGGTACTGGCATCCCGAAGTCGTGATGAAGCTCGGTCCAGACGCGATCCGCCGCATGTGGCAGGACTACATCGTTCTGTTCAGCGACACATTGAAGAGCGCCGTGATGCGCTACGCGCCGGAGACTCCGTATTGGCCGAGTTCGCCCAGCGCCGATTACGAAGACACGACCGACAGCTACCAGTCGGGCGATGCGCACAACTGGAATGTCTGGCATGGACGGGTACCGTTTACGGATTACGAGAAG
>CAYWSM010000122.1:0-12247 GCA_964460935.1 uncultured Terriglobales bacterium
TTGCCGCAGGGAGCCACGTTTCTCCAATTCAGCACCGTGTCGTTCTCCGTCTGGTCACCGTTACTGCCATAGTTCAGCGTCAGAACACGGTTGTTGAGTTCTTCGCATGAGCCGCCCTTCTCGACATAATCCCAGGAACCAAGTGCGTACTTGTACTGAAGCTGCACGCCTTCGTTACCGCTCAGCGTAATCGTCCAGTGCGTGCTGTCGATTTTCGTCAACGATACCGCGCCAGGATCCCATTGAGGAAGGTTGCCGTCGAGTTGGTCGAGCGTTCCCGCGATGTGGACTGCGAAGCCGGTGCTATCCGTGTTCGAGGGAACTGTGACATTGAACGTGAGAGTTACTTTGCGCTGTTTCGCCGCGCCGTTCACCTCATTCGAGTAATCGGAACGGTTGTAGGACGTATCAATCGCACGCACAACGTAGTAATAGGTAGTGCCAGACGCGACACTCGAATCCGTGTATGTTGCGGAGGTGATGGTCGCGATGATTGTGTATGGTCCGCCACTCTGCAATGCACGGAGCACTTCGTAGCCGTACATGGTCGGATCGCCGGTTACGGGATCCCACGCGAGAGAAATGCTTTTCGGATTGCTGCCGGTAACGCGCAGGTTCTGCGGGATCGCAGGAGGTGTCTGGTCGTCGCTTGGATTGACCGTCAGCTTTCCCGGATTGCCTGGTACTTCGGTGAACGGGCCGTTCAGATCCCCATAAAGCCAGTCGCGTCCGGCGGTGGTTGAGTAACGGCACACGTAATCATATGTGCCCGTCATGGTTGGCAGTAGGCTTCCGACATACTCATCGTTGTTGCCGGCATCGACATTGAAGGTGGAATCGGCCCATGTCCAGGCAGGGTTACCGGAAGGCTTGCTACCGACAGGCCCGAAGCCGACCTGGGCCATCAGTCCTGGAGTCGGCCCGGGCTGATTGGTAACGCCGTCTATCCAGATCTGTCCGTAGATGTTTGGAGTACGTGTTGTGGCGCTGATGGTTTCAATGATTGTCGGTGGATATTGCAGGTTCGCCCAACCGATGATCAGGTGTGGGATCGCGCCAACCTCGCTGGAGTACACGCTCTCGTTGCCGTTTGCATCGAGAGCGGTGACAACGAAGTAATACGTTTGCGAGTTGGTGAGGCCACTTGCGGTGAACGCGGTGCCTGTGATTGGAGACGAGTTCGCCAGCGTGTAACCGCCACCGCTGACGGGACTTTGATAGACGTTGTAGCTGACGGCCTTGTGGCTTGAATTCCACGTCAAGGCTACCTGATTGGACATTTCCTTCTGGACTTTCGGGTTAATTGGAGCATCCGGCGGCGTGAGATCGACAATTCCGGTGGCAAAAAGGATCGCACTCTCCGGTTGGAGAGTTGCTTGCAACACTCCACCACTGGTGCTCGCCTTAGTTGGGGAGTTCTGAACCGTAAATACACTCTCGAACCGCAAGTTGTCGTGTAAGTAGTGTGTAACCGGAACGGTAACATTTTGAGTTTTCGAATTTCGGTTGACGATCAGGATCGCCGCTTGGTCTGTCGTTTTGCGGCCGATTGCCACAGTGTCATTGGCGTCATCGGCGAGCAGGGCGCGAAAGTCGCCAGCCTGCAACACGGGGTATGCATTCCGGACGGCGATCAGATTGTGGTAGAACTGGCTCAATTGAACGTCCGGTTGACCCCCAAGATCTGGCCACGGAAACGTACGCCGAGTGTCGGGATCGTCATTGCCGGTTATGCCGGCTTCGTCGCCGTAATAAATCGTCGGCGCGCCGGGCAACGAGAATTGAATTGTCGCCGCCAACCTCTGGCGTAGTTTGCCCTCCCCAACATTGGCTGGATTGAACTCCTTATCGTTACGGTTGTCGGCGCCCGGCGTCAGAACCCAAAGCAGTCGCGCGGTGTCGTGACTATCGAGCAGGTTCATCAATGAGTAATACGTCGCGTCGGGGTAATCTTCGCGGATTGATTGCAACCGGGCGGAGAACTCGGAAGGCAAGAGCTTGCGTCCGCTGTCCGGGAATCCTTTCGCATCGAAAGCCTGGGGTGCGAGAAAACCGAGCACGGCGTCACGCAAACGGTAGTTCATGGTTGCGTCGGCACGATCGCCACGCAGGAAACGCAACAAAGTGCTGTCCTTCTGCCAGAGTTCGCCGATGATCAGCGCGTCGGGTTTCGTGGATTTCACAACCTGGCGGAATGTCTCCCAATAGCCGTTCGGGAACGAACTGTCACCCATCACGTCAAGACGCCATCCGGAAGCGCCTTGCTGGAGCCAATAACGGCTGATGCTGTTTGGGGCCGTCACAAAATATGACTGCACGGCTGGAAGTGATTTGGTGATGACTGGCAAACTATCGAAACCAGACCATCCGTTGTAGTAAGTGTCGTTTCCGTTCTGGTTCGAAGGAACACATGGCGAAGGTTCATTCAGTCCCGGCGCCCGGAACGTAAACCAACTGCGGAATGGCGAAGCGGAGTTCTCACAAGCGCCATTCTTGCCGAAGTAATGATGGTAGCGATCGAAGAATGGACTGTCGGACGACAGATGGTTGAACACGCCGTCAAGAATGATGCGCATGCGATCCCCAGTGGCGTGTTTGACGAGATTATCCCAGTCCTTCTGCGTGCCGAAGTATGGACTGATCTGCGAGTAGTCGCGCGTGTCATAGCCATGGTTCGAGGACGAATCGAAAATCGGATTGAAGTACAGCGTGTTTACGCCGAGCCAGTTCAGATAATCGAGGTTCTGATCGACACCCTTGAGATCGCCGCCGTAGTAGTCGCGACTGCGCGGTTGCTCGATATTGCCACCATCCGGCGGTGGATTGAAGCGCCACGGACAATTGGTGGAGGCATCGGTGTAGTTGTGACAATAGCCTTCGGGCAGCGACAGCCAGTTCTGTGCTACGACGGGATCGTCGTATCGAAGATCGCCCGTCTTGGGATCATTGTTATGGCGGCCGTTGCGGAAACGGTCAGGGAAAATCTGGTAAATAACGGCGTTCTTTGCCCACGGCAAGCTCTTGAATTTTGAATCGTAGAACATGAGGGCATAACTGTTGTCGACGACATCGGTGCTCGGAGCGCCCGATCCGCCGTCGAGCGCGGGTGTGTTGTCCGCGTAGTAAGCAGTGGCTGTGCCATCAGTCACAATGAAGCGATACCAGTAATTGTCCGGAGTAGCCGAGTTGACCGTAGTCTCGTAGTAATCGCATGTGTGTGAGCCGAGGCCATCCTGAAAACAGGGAACATCTGATGCGACGAGTTGCATCGAGATCAGGTTCTCAGCCGATGCGTTCAGGTCATAAAGACGAAGTGTCACGTCGGTGACGTCGTTGTGGAACGTGCGAAAACGAATCTTAACTGGAGTGTTGACAGGAACTGCGCCTCCCGGGGAACGATAGAGGGTGTCGCGGGAATTGTGCCTCAGTCCATCCCACTCGACATTGTTATCGTGCTCCGAGGATGCACCAGTGATCGTCAAAATGTGAGTGCCAGGATCGTAGGTGAAGGTCACAGTTGCGCTCACACCCTGAACAGTGAAGGCAATATTCGGTCCGTTGGGGACCCCACCCTGACCGTAGTTCTCATCCCAGCTCTCATTAATAGCAACTTTGCATTGATAGGATCCCTGGGGAATCGTGGCGGTAAAGCTATAAGTACCGCTGCCATTCGGATCTTCGAGCCAAGTGCGCAGACAGCCGGGATCCCAGTTGCCGGAACAGCCGATGGCCTGCTGGAAGTCACCGGGAACGGTGGCGATGATGCTGTTGTGGTTATCCGTGATCCAGTGGGTCTTGTTGTCGAAGTAGAATTTCACCGGAGTGGGTGATGTGAGGTCCAGATGGATGTTGTCCGGGCCAGTGTTCTGCCCGTAGCTAACGTTCCAGTTACCGTCAAGTGCTGCCTTGTACTGCCAGTTCCCTGCGGGAATGTTAAAGACCTGCTGCCAGACATCGTCTGTGGCATCGTAGGTGAGAAATGTGGTGGAGCAGGCAGGGTCCCAATCTCCTGTGCAGCCTAGTTCAGATTGCAGATCCCCAGCAATTGTGACTGAGTTTTGTGCCCAACACGCAAGAGAGAAAACAAGGGCGAACAGGATCGCATAGGCAGGAGAGAGACGCTTCATATCAACCCCCAGCAGCGCGGGCCCAATTCAGAGGACGGCAGTGTACTCAGAACAGGCGTGTTGTCAATCGGAGAGTCTTTTTTCGGGGCTTTGGGCGGTTGTTGACGCGGTAAATAAATCTTGCACCAAAACAAAACGAGCCGGACATCTCGTCCGGCTCGCCATCAGTTACTACAGCTTCAAAATATGCAGAGCATCATCCTTTGCCGCCGAAGGATTGAAGCTCTTTTTTGGCGGCGGTTCCTTCGGGGCTGTCTGGGGCAAGTTGCGCGGCTTTGGCAAACTGCTCGCGGGCTTTATTCGCATTGTTGGTCTTGGCGTAAGCCAAACCGAGGTGATAGTGCACTGAGGCGCTGGACGGATCTTTCTGACTTGCTTCCTCGAGTAATTCCACCGCGGAGTTATACACGCCCTTCTTGATGTATGCATAGCCGAGAGTGTCGGCAATGCTCGGATTTTGCGGCAGCTTGCGGCGAGCAGACTGTGCCATGGTTATGGCCTGGTCGATATTGTCATTTTGCTCGAGCATCAAGTAGGCAAGATTGTTGTTTGCCAGCGGCGAGTCAGGATCGATGTCGAGCGCTTTCTGATACATCTGTCGCGCTGCGGCAAGATTATTCTTGCGTTCCTGCAGGGAGCCGATTTCCAGATAGGGGCGAAGGTCTCTCGGGTTTTTGTCGATATAGCTCTGGTAGTCAGAGATGGCCTGGTCAGTCTTGCCTTGTGCGGTGTGAATGCGAGCCAGCAGAAGGTAAGACTCCAAATTCTTGGGATCGACAGTCATCGCCTGCCTGACCGTTGTCTCCGCCGTTGAAAAGTCCTTTCCACTCGCCTGGAGACCGGCGAGCATCAAGTAGAACGTCCCCGTGCTTGGGGATTTGGTAATTTGATCCTTTATCCGTGCCTGAGCCTTATCCGGCTGCTTCTGATACATGTAAATGTTCACCAAGCCTTGAAGCGGACGCACCGAGTTCGGAGAAACGGCCAAGGCCTTTTCGAAGAGTTGTTGTGCTTCCGGAATCTTCTTTTGCGTCAGCCGATATTCAGCCATTGAACTGTACGTATCAGGATCATTCGGCGCGAGGGTCATGGCTTGCTTCAGGTCCTGTTCGGCTTCGGAGAGATTCTTACGGCCGAAATCCAGCGTGGCTTTGCGGAGGTACCCTTCCGGTGACCTTGGTGCGAGAGCCAACATCTTGTTCACGCAAGTCTCAAGCAGGTCATAGTCTCGTTTCGCCTGCGCAACCGCTGCGAGGGCTCGATATGATGGAAGAAAATTCGGATTCAGCTGAACCGCTTCACGCCATTCAGGTTCCGCTTGGTCAGCTTTGCCAGCCGCGACAAAAGCGACTCCCAAGAAGTGATGAGCCGTCGGTTGATTCGGGTCATCCTTAATGACTTCTTGAAGAATCGGTATCGCCTCATTGGCCTTTCCCTGTTTCAACAGAATTTGTGCGCGGACGATACGTCCCTGAACGTCGTTGGCGCTAAGCTTGAGCAGTTCATCCGTCTGTTTGATAGCTTCATCGTCGCGTCCTCTCTCCAGTAGCAGCTCAGCGTAATGACCCTTCGCGTTGAGATCCTTGGGAAAGTCATGGAGGATGGATTCGTAATCCTGAAATGCCTGGTCTGCATTCCCGCGCATGTATTCATAGTCGGCGATCTGGCCACGGCCTTTCACATCATCCCGCACGGCGGTCTTTGCTTCGGCGATTACCTGCCGAGCCATGATCGGCTTGTTCTGTACCGGAGAGAAATAGAAGCTCGCCAATTGCAGCCGCAGACCTACACTAGTGGGGATGGCAGTGATAGCCGATTTTAGAGTTTGTTCCACCTCTGGCCACTTCTGCTGAGAGGAGTAAAAAGCGACCATTCGCAGACGTAGCGACACGTCATCGGGAATGGCAGCTATCGCAGAATTAAGCGTCTGTTCCACCTCCGGCCATTTCTTTTGCGAGCCATAGATACCAGCCAAGACTATATAGGCCTGCTGAAGCTTCGGGTTCATTTGTATAGCTTTCTTAGCGGAAGCTTCTGCGGCCGGAATGTCCTTCTGATACTCCATCTGGAGAATGGCCAAACTCAGCTGAAACCCGGCGTCATTCGGAGCTAGCGAGATTGCTTTCTGAAGCTGTGTCAAGGCGTCTGCTGGTTTTTTCTGAGCCATCGCTATGTTGGAAAGCAGGGAATACCCTTGTGCATTGTTCGGGTCCTTGGCGATGACAAGGTCGGCTTTTTCCTTGGCTTTATCCAGCCAGTCCGGCTTGTGGCTGCTGACATAAGCCATCATCATGAGGTTACCCAACTTCAATTGAGCCTCAAGATTGTTGGGATCCAGTTCGACAGTCTTATTTAGTGCAACCCAGGTATTGCGGGGATCATTCTGCTTTTCGAAAGCCTTTACCAATCCGTTATAGGCGGCAGCAAAGTTCGGGTCGAGCTTGATCGCATTTTGGAACTCGATCTGTGCCTCGCGCGGCTTCCCAGCGTCCAGATAGCGGTTGCCGCTCTCCAAGTATTTCTGCTTTCTCACATTGGGGTCTTGTTTACACGATGATAGTGACAAGAGAGCAAGAGTAACCAATGCCAAGATGGCAAACACACGAAGCTGCCTGTTCATAGTCCTATATCCCTTCGACCGGGCCGGTCTTGAATGCTTGAGAAAACGGTGGCGGTAACGAACGCCGGATTTTACATCTGTTTTGAGCAATTGGAAGTCCAAGATTCTTCGGCGCTCAATTCTGCACATCGTTTATATACAAATACAACGGTCTGCACACATTTGCCGCTGTTTTCGGAAATGTTAAAGCCAGATTGCGGTGCCGAAGATAGTGGAAAATGACTTCCCAGTGTGAAAACAATTTCTCACTTGCAACGCGCAAAATGATTCACTGTCGCACAAGGATGCATCAGTTTTTCGTCTCATTTTGGCACTAGAAATACCCGTGAGAGCAAAATAAACCGCTAATTTTCAGAGACTTGGGATAGGGTATTACCTTCGTGAGGGAATGCCGCAAGGGGAGTGGCTGCCCATGTGCAATAGTGCAATATAGCTTCATCTTCTGAGAAATTTTCATGGCATCCACCTCATTGGGAATCGGAGTAAACGGCACGGTTCCGCCCGAAACGGTTGTGTTTGGCCGTTCCGAGGCGATGCAGGCGCTTCGTTCCAATCTGGAAAAAGTAGCATGCACTGCCGTCCCGATGCTGATTGAGGGGGAGAGCGGTACCGGCAAGGACATTCTCGCCAAGCTCATTCATTACAAGTCACCTTGGGCCGGAGGACCTTACGTAAAGGTCAACTGTCCAGCAATTCCCGGTACGCTGATGGAGAGCGAACTGTTTGGGTATGAAAAGGGCGCGTTCACGGGCGCTTTCGGAGCAAAGCCCGGGCGCGTTGAGATGGCTGACCGTGGAACGCTTTTTCTCGATGAGATCTCGGAACTTGAGATTGGTCTTCAGTCGAAACTGTTGCAATTCCTGCAGGATGGTCAGTTCTGCCGCATTGGCGGCGAACAAGACACACGAGTTGAGGTGCGCGTCATCTGCGCGACCAACCGGCGCCTAGAAGATGAAGTGAATCGCGGTGGATTTCGCCAAGACCTATATTACCGAATCAATGTGATTTCATTGCGGGTTCCTCCTTTGCGCCAACGGAGCTGTGACATCCCTGTGCTGGTCGAGTATTTCCGAGAGACGTTCAACCGGAAATATAACTGTAATGCGAAGCCGATTTCGGATCGGCTCATAGGCATGATGAGCAGTTATCCCTGGCCTGGGAACATCCGTGAACTGGAGAATCTGCTGAAACGGTACGTCATTCTTGGTTCAGAGGACGCCATTTACAGCGAACTTCGTCCGACGGAACTGAGTTTCCCGATGCCGGAAATCTCGTTGGACCGGCCGATTTCCTTAAAGGCAGTTCGGCGTGCGGCGGTACGTGATGTCGAACGGCAGGTGATTCTGAAGATTCTTCAGGCGAACCACTGGAACCGCCGACGTACGGCACGAGCGTTAAACATTAGTTATCGGGCTTTGTTGTACAAGCTGAAGGAGGCGGGTATTCCTTCGGGAAATGGCGATAGTCACGGCGCCAAGATCGAGTAAATAGAGCTTTTCGTGACGGTAGTTAGGAAGTAAGCAATACAAACCTATCGCTTGATTAAGTTTGGTGCGTTTTGAAGCACCGATGGGACTCAGAGGGCGAAGCTGTGCCTGAACTTTTTCGAATTTCGGAGATAACAGGATCTGTGCCGATGCCGGGCCATGTGGAGCAAGAGTCGCAATGGTTCGCTATTCACGTGCGTTCGCGTCACGAGAAGAAGGTCGCCGAGGACCTGCGGCAACGTGGAATTGAACACTTTTTGCCCGTGGTACGGCAGGTGAGACGTTGGAGTGATCGCAAGAAAGTGGTAGAGTTTCCCCTCTTTTCCTGCTATGTATTCGTGAAAATTCCGGTGATGCCGAAATTAAGAATCGCTGTATTGACGTGTTCAGGGGTGCTAGGGTTTATCGGCCCAAATCAAGGTACGGCTATCCCCCCGGAGCAAATTGAGTCGATTCAACGACTGATCTTGAACGACGTTCATGTAACACCCGAGAGTTATATCCGGGTGGGGCAGAGAGTCAGGATTCGTGGCGGGGCGCTCGATGGTCTGGAAGGTATTTTGGCGGGAGCCGGGAGGGACCAGAAGTTGATCGTCTCAGTGGATACGATCCAGCGGTCGATATCGGTAGCGTTAGAAGGATACGAGGTTGAACCTTTATAGCCTGGGACAGGAGCATCGATGAAACTTAAAGTTATTTTATTTTCCTTGGCAATGATGCTTGCGTTGCAGTCGGTGGCGCAGACAGCGCCATCCGCGCCAACAACGCCCGATCCAAAGAATGCCACTCCGGCGCCTCAGCAAGAGCAGAAGTCTCCTGTTGCTGCTGGTTCGCAGGATTCCAAGACTGCCGCGGAACCAGTTGCGCAAGATACGAAAAACGTTGCGGCTCCGGCAGGTACGGCCATAAATACGTCTGCAACTCAAGCGGTTCCCGCCATTGATAAAGACACTTACGTAATTGGTGCTGGTGATGATTTGCATATCAGTGTATGGAAAGAGCCGGATCTCACAAAGCCAGTGCCGGTCCGGCCGGACGGCAAGATCACTTTGCCGCTGGTGGGTGATGTCCAGGCTAGCGGGCAAACTCCGCATCAGCTTGAAATTGAGCTAGCAAAGCAGTTGGCGTCCTTTGTCGCTAGTCCATCGGTGACCGTGACTGTGCAAGGCATTCATAGTAGGAGATACAACATCATGGGAGAGGTTGCGAGGCCAGGCACTTATGAACTATCGGGTCCGCCTTCAACGGTGCTCGATGCTATCGCGTTGGCTGGTGGCCTTAGGGATTTCGCGAAGAAAAAGAAGATTTACATCTTGCGTGTAAAGGAAGATGGAACGCAAGAGCGTTTGCCGTTTAACTACGCTCAAGTAATCAAGGGCGAGAATATGTCTCAAAATGTGGTACTGCAGACCCGGGATACGATTGTCGTTCCGTAGAGGTGCGTATGACATTCGTTAAAGCCAGCCTATTGCTCGTTTGTATGTCGCTAGTGGCGTTCACGGTGTCTGCCCAAGTGGGCGCGCAAACGCCCGAAACAAGCGCAGCTCCTGTTTACAATGGCGATGCATTGGAGCAAAACAACCTAGCGCTTGGTTTGGGCTTTGAAGCCGCTTACGACGACAATACGTTTGACAACATTCCTGCACAAGGAGAGGGGCAGTTTTCGATCGCACCGCGTGTGGCTTGGAACATCACTCGACCTCGATGGAATTCCGTGCTGGATTACAACGGCAGAATCACGCGAGGTACTCGATTTGATTTCTATAATCGCGCCTCGGATACTTTGAATGCGTCTTTTGGGTACAGTTTCAGCAAGAGTCTGTCAATCACGGCAAGTGATTACTTTATCAGATCCGTCGACCCGTGGTATTCATCGGGTGCAATTTACGGTGGCGCAAACCCATCTTACCTCGGACCACCAGCACTGCGTTTGACCAACGGAGTCAGTGCGGAAGTGGACTACCGTCTCAATGCTCGTTCAGGTGTAACTATAGGAGGCGATTTTTATATCTCGCGCTTCAGCGATATTCCGCAAGCTTCGCTCTATGATAGCAACAGTGCGGTTGGCCGAGCTGGGTATCACCGTCAAGTGTCGCCTCGTTTAACTGTCGGATCTTCTTACGACTATTCAAAAATTACTTCGCCATCCGGATACACAACGGTATCGCAAAGAATTATGGCGACGGGTCAGTATGCATTCACTCCGCACATGAAGCTGTCGGGTTTCATCGGTCCCGACCACGTTTACAACAGCTTCTTACTGCCATTTTTCATCTATCTGATCCCGATCCACACCGCTGAGTGGTCGTGGGCCGGCGGAGGTAGTTATACCTGGAGCACGTCGAGGATGACCATGTCTCTCAATGGATCGCGACAGGTTAGTAACGGTGGCGGGTTGATCGGAAATGTCTGGCTTACCGAGTTTGGCGGTCAAATACAGCGTCGTCTAAGCCGCAACTATACTGGCACTGCGCGTGCCACCAATACACTGAACAAACGTTTGGTTCCGCAGTCAGGACAATATCTCAATGCGCGCTACCTATTAGTAGGTGGCGAAATTAGCCGCACGATAGGTAGGGACTTCAGTGTGAGACTTGCCTATGATCGCATGGAAGCCCGTTCGGGCTACATATTAGGAGATCCGTTGATCGGTCGAAACCGGGTAACACTTTCCATCAACTACTTGTTTACACATCCGCTAGGGAGATAGCACCATGCCACAACAGGAACAAGAGCCACAATTAAACGTCAGGCAATATTGGCAAATGATTCGCCATCGTAAATGGTGGCTCATCACGGCATTGTTCGTGGGGTGGGTTGTCGTGACGGCGACAAGTTGGATCATCCCTTCGAAGTACGTTTCCGACTCGCTGATCCTCCTTCAGCGCCAGGCGCTTTCGGATAAGGTAGTTACGCCTAACGTGCAGATCGATCTTCAGCAGCGTCTCGATACGATGACTCAAAGGGTTTTGAGTCGCACAAACCTTAAGCGGCTAATCGAGAAATTCAAACTCTATCCCGAGGAGGTCAAGAGTTCGCCTACTGATGATGTCGTAGATCTGATGCGAAAAGACATCAAGATTGAACTCGTCGTACCAGGCCAGGGAACTCGGAAGGGCAATGACCTCACTGGATTCACAGTCAGCTACACCGGGACGAGCCCAGAGCAAGCCCAACAGGTGACGCAGGAACTGACTGGTCTATTCATCTCGGAGAATCTGAAAACCACGCAGGATATCAACAAGGGTGCCACCGACTTCCTGGACACGCAATTACAAGATGCGCAGAAGATATTGGCACAGCAGGATGCAATGCTTAAACAGTATAAGAGCCAGTTCATCGGCGAACTCCCTGAACAGTTGCAGAGCAATATCCAAATTCTTACCGGGTTACAGGGACAGTTGCAGGCAACAGGTGAGGCTCTAAACCACGCGCAGCAGCAGGAACTGTATTTGCAATCCCTACTTACGCAGTTCGGCGGTTCAGGAAAAGGAGATGACGCAAGCGGTGGCTCGGCACCGGTCGAAATCGATCAACGGTTGACCGCTATGCGGGCTGAATTAGCCGCGCTCAAAGCAAAGTATACGGACAAACATCCTGATGTCGTGCATCTCGAGCAAGACATCGCCGCGACCGAGTCACTCAAGAAAACGATGGCAAAGGAATCGCTAGCCGACCCAGATGCTGCCGCCTCTGCTTCGGCTGCTAAGGGACAGAACTCGATTGCACAAATTAAGAGTCAATTGAAAGCAAATGAGCTGGAGATGGCAACCCGGAAACGAGAGATTGCAGGAATCGAACGCCAGATTGAGCTATATCAAGGTCGTTTGAACCGGACGCCTGTACGGGAGCAGCAGCTTTCAGGTCTTGAGCGCGCCCACAAGCAGTCACAGGAGAGCTATGACTCTCTTCTTGCGAAGAAGCAAAATGCGGATCTTGCCAGCGATTTGGTTAATCAGCAGCAAGGGGACACCTTGCAACTAGTCGACCCAGCAAGTCTTCCTGATAAGGCG
>CAYWSM010000123.1:0-5963 GCA_964460935.1 uncultured Terriglobales bacterium
TGTTCTTCAAGCGCCTGGGTAAAGAGGTTTTTCGTGAGATTCCAGGCAGTGCGACGAGCAAACATGGCCATGATGTTACAGGAGGCGTGCGTCAGACCAAAAACCCTGCCCACATCATGTATATCGTGGTACGATACATACAATCGCGGGTTGCGGGCCCAAACACTCCCACTTCCGACGAACTGCAATCCGCAACGCTTGCTGCCGACTGTCGTGCAAGGCGGGGCCTTGGCACCGTTGGGCTCCGCCCGCCGGCAGTAAGGCTTTCAGGGGCAACCAGCGGGGTCGCAGACGTCTCTGAATCCATAAGCCGTATTGTCAATTACAAATGACGGCCGGGAGAATCCAATGCTCAAGGATTTGCTTTCGCGCTGGCCTGTGATCAAGCAGTTGAGGACAGGCGGCGACGGCACCGGGGAAGAGGCTTGGAGCGAGCGCACTCGCAATCTGAAACCTAAGACCCATGGAGCACAGGTTGCACGTAGTATTTGTCCCTATTGCGGAGTTGGCTGTGGGCAGCTCGTTTTCCACAAAGACGGCAAGATGATCTCCATCGAGGGTGATCCCGAGTCGCCGATTTCACGTGGACGGCTCTGTCCGAAGGGCGCGGACACCTTCCAACTGCACACGCACTCTGGACGGCTCACCAAAGTGAAATACCGCCGCCCATTCAGCACCCAGTGGGAAGATCTTGACCTCGAAACGGCGATGGACATGATCGCCGACCGCGTATGGCAAACACGCGAGGAGACATTTGAGGAAAAGAACTCGAATGGCGACGCGGTAATGCACACCTTAGGCATGGCCCACCTTGGCGGCGCGACCATGGACATCGAAGAAAACTATCTGATCAAGAAGCTCTTCTGTGCCGGGTTAGGCATGAATTGTCTCAGCAACCAGGCGCGTATATGACATAGCTCGACCGTGCCCGGTCTGGGCACCTCATTCGGCCGTGGTGGCGCCACGACGGCACAGCAGGACCTAGCCAGGGCCGATGCCATTCTGATCATGGGATCGTCGATGGCAGAGAACCATCCAGTGGGATTTCAGTGGGTGATGGAAGCGCGCGAACACGGCGCCAAGGTCATTCATGTCGATCCGCGTTTTACTCGAACTTCAGCGATGGCGGATATTTGGGCTCCGCTGCGTCCGGGCAGTGACATTCTGTTTCTCGGAGCGCTGATCAAATATGTCGTCGACCAGGAGAAATATTTCCGCGATTACATCATTCCGTACACGAACGCCTCTTTCATCCTGCGTGAGGACTTCAAGGACACCGAAGAACTGGACGGGGTGTTCTCGGGATGGGATCCAGAGCAGAAGAAATACAAACCGGATACATGGTTGTACGAAGACGAACCGACGCGCACCCCGAGCCTGATGTCCTCCGGGGCAGCCGATGTTGCCGGTGGTCATGGACAGCGAGGCGGTGAAGCCGGTTATCCAAACAAATTCAAGAGCGATCCCACGCTGCAGCACCCGCGATGCGTCTTCCAGATGCTGAAAAAGCATTTCGCGCGCTACACACCGGAACTAGTAGAGCAGTATTGCGGCGTTCCGATTGATGTCTTCATGAAAATCGCGGAGGCATTCACCAGCGCCTCAGGCCCAGAGAAGACAGCCGCGATCTGCTACGCCGTCGGATGGACACAGCATTCGAAAGGCCCGCAGATCATCCGCGCGGCATCCATTCTGCAAATGTTGCTTGGCAATATTGGGCGCCCGGGAGGTGGAATCCTGGCGTTACGTGGACATGCGTCCATTCAAGGCTCGACCGATATTCCAACTTTGTACGACATCCTTCCCGGCTACATGCCGATGCCGTATTTCGAGAATGACACGAATACCTACGACCATTATCTGAAAAAACACACCAGCCAGACTGGCGTTTGGGCGAATTACGAGAACTACTTCGTCAGCCTGATGAGAGCTTACTACGGCGATGCCATCAGCAAAGAAAACAACTGGGGCTTTGACTGGCTGCCGCGCGTGACTGGCGATCATTCGGAGTTTGGATTCTGGCTCCAGATGGCCGACGGCAATCTGCAAGGTTTATTTGTCATGGGTCAGAATCCCGCTGTGGGCGCCCCTAATGGACGCCTGCAACGTAAAGCGATGGCGAACTTGAAGTGGATGGTTGTGCGCGAGATGGTGGAAACCGAGACCGCCGCGTTCTGGTACGACTCGCCGGAGGTTCGGCGCGGAGAGCTCGATCCGAAAGACATCGGCACCGAGGTCTTTCTCATGCCCGCGGAGGGTCAAGCCGAGAAGGACGGCACCTTCACGAATACACAACGTCTGCTACAGATGCATAACAAGGCGGTTGATGGACCGGGCGACGCTCGCAGTGATACCTGGTTCATGGTTCACCTGGGACGGCGTCTGAAGGAAAAAGCGAAACAAGCCAAGAACTCTCGCAATGCCCCGCTGAATGCTCTCACCTGGGATTACAAGACATATGGCGAACGACAGGAGCCGAGCACCGAAGAGGTTTTGCAGGAGATCAATGGCTGGACTTGGAACGACGGAAAGCAGCTCAAGTCGTACAACGAACTCAAACCGGATGGTTCCACCGCCTGTGGCTGCTGGATCTACTGCGGAGTATATCCAGAAAAGGAACTGAACAAGGCGAACCAACGTAAGCCGAAAGATTATCTCGGTCATGGCTGGGGATTCGCGTGGCCCAACGACAGTCGCATTATCTACAACCGCGCCTCCGCGCGTCCCGATGGGCAGCCGTGGAGTGAACAGAAAAAGCTCGTCTGGTGGGATCCGGAAAAGAAGACCTGGACGGGGCTGGACCGAGCAGATTTTGTTCTCGATAAACCACCCGATCACCCCGGCGACTTGCGCGACGGACACGGCATGGAAGCAATGCCGGGAGATAAGCCTTTTATCCTGCACTCCGACGGCGTCGGATGGCTATGGGTTAACAGTGGACTGAAAGATGGTCCGCTGCCTACGCATTACGAGCCGCTGGAATCGCTGCTCGGCAATCCACTGTACCCGCAGGTGCCGCGCAACCCGGTTGCCGAGACAAAGCAACGTCCCGACAATCCATATGCTTTCCAACCGGGAGACGAGAGATTCCCATATGTCTTGACCACATACCGCTTAACCGAGCATCACACCGCCGGCGGAATGACGCGCCAGTTGGGGAATTTGGCTGAGCTGCAACCGGAACTCTTCGCCGAGATTTCACCGGAACTCGCGGCTGAGCTTGGGATCGAGAATGGCTCCTGGGTGACGATAACTTCGACGCGCGGCATCGTATGCGCCAAAGCGCTGGTGACCCCTCGCATGCATCGACTGTGGATCGACGGACGATCGGTGCACACTGTCGGGCTGCCTTATCACTGGGGCTGGAAAGGGCTTGCTCAGGGAGATGTCGTCAACGATCTGCTGGCAATTTCCGAAGAACCCAATGTTCGTATTATGGAAACGAAAGCACTAGTTTGCAACCTGACGCCCGGGCGAGTTCCGGAGGGCGAGGCGAGACTCGACTTAATGAAGCGCCAGAATCAGAGGATTGCATGAGCGCAACAACGACTGGATTTTTCACCGATTCGACATTGTGTATCGGGTGCAAGGCCTGTGAGGTCGCCTGCAAAGAATGGAACGGTGTGAGCGAAGACGGTCTGAACTGGACCGGATTCTCCTACGACAACACAGGAGCCGTTGGACATTCCACGTGGCGGCACGTGAAGTTTGTCGAGAACCGGACCGAATCAGGCAAGGGTGGCAATGCCGCGGACCTGATGTCCTGGGAATTCTCGTCGGACGTCTGTAAGCACTGTGAAGTGGCTGGGTGTCTGGAGGCGTGTCCGACGGGCTCGATTGTCCGCACAGAGTTCGGGTCGGTCTTCGTTCAGCCGGATGTTTGCAACGGCTGTTCGTATTGCGTTGTGAGTTGTCCATTTGGTGTGGTGCAGAAGAATAAGCAGGACGGTCGCGCATTCAAATGTACCTTCTGCACCGATCGACAGAAAGCGGGACTCGAACCGGCGTGTGCAAAGGCCTGCCCCACTAAATCGATCATGTTTGGTCCGCTCGACGAGCTCAGACTGAAAGCGGAGTCACGGCTCGATAATTTGCATGCCAAGGGAATGGCCGACGCCAAGCTTTACGATCCACAGCACACGAACGTGAAGGGCATTCATGCGTTCTTCCTGATTCGCGGTAGCGAGAAGACCTATAACCTGCCGCCTAATCCTGAAGTTCCAACCAAGTATCTGAAGAAAGGGTGGACGGCGTCGGCGATCGGCTCAGCGGCGCTGGTATTAGGAGCTGCTCTGGCATTTCTTGCAGGAGGGCGTTCATGAGCAACGGAAGGTTCGCTCGTTCTGATGAGCGTGATCGCATCCCCGACTCGCAAAGTGAGCGCCGTTTATCGGAACTGCGAAATGAAGCCGAGCATCGCGGACTCGTGACCGGCACAGGCGTCAAACCGGCCGGTTCACCTTTTCCGCGAGCTAGCGAAGAGACAGGGTACTACGGTATTCACATGCTGAAGGAGCCGCAGTGGACCTGGGAAATTCCGTTGTACTTCTTCGTTGGCGGCGTGGCGGGATCGTCGGCCGTCATCGCGGCGATGGCAGACTGGGTCGGCGACGACTTCGAACTGGCGAAGCACGCACGCTGGGTGGCTACGGCCGGAGCAATGGCATCTTCGGCGCTCTTGATTTCCGACCTAGGGCGCCCATCGCGCTTCCTGAACATGTTGCGTGTGATCAAACCACAGAGCGCCATGAGCATGGGCGCGTGGACACTGGCGGCATTCGGCAGCTTCAGCGCGGCTTCCACATTCGCGAAGCTCGTGCAGGAACGCTGGGATCCTCTGCCGGTGAAAATCGTCTCTAATCTCGCACAGTTTGCTGCGGCTGTAACGGGACTCCCCTTCCACAACTACACCGGAGTGCTGATCGGAGCGACGGTAATTCCGACGTGGAACAAAAACATCGAGACGTTGCCAATTCACTTCGGAATGTCCGGCGTGCAGGCTGCGTGCTCGATTCTCGAATTGCTGGGACACGATGACAGCCGCGCGTTGAACATCCTGGGCATGATGGCTACTGGCTTTGAAACCTTCGAGGGATTCGAGTTGGAACGCCGCCCCGACCGAGAGCTGCGTCCGCTGAAACGTGGCACGAGTGGCTGGATTACACGGGCTGGAGGCATGCTTTCCGGGCCTGTGCCATTCGCATTGCGAGTGGCATCGATGTTCACAAGATCGAAGCGCATGCGCCGGGCCGCCGCGGTCTCCGGAATCGCGGGATCAATCCTGACCCGCTATGGCTGGATGCTTGCCGGAAGCGCTTCGGCACGCGACTGGAAATTACCATTGGAGATTCCAGATACAGAAACCGCGGAAACCAAACCTTTGGGCGAAACAACGGTCGAGAAGATACGAGCCGAAAAGATTGGATGAAAATGGGGTTGCCGCTCGGTAACCCCATATTGAACGCTAGTTCTTATGCGCAGCCGCCATGGCACGCATGCGCTCGAATCGTTGCATAAACGCCTGCAACTTCTTCTTGCTTTCTTCGCTCTTGTTGATAAGAGTTTCAATTTTCTTCATCGCCTCAGGGTTCTGCATCTTTTCCCGAACGCCCTGAAGGTGCGGATACAGTTTGGCGAACACGAAGAACATCTCGCCCTGGCTGTCGAGAAAAAGCTGTTCATTGACAGCTCCGTGCAGCGCCAGTGTCGCCGCCATTTCCCAATAACTAGTCACCATGCGGAAGTAGCGGTTGGCGTCCGATTTCATATCGCCGATGACAGCCATAACGTCGTCTGCCGATGTGGGATTGAATTCACCGCCAAACCAGTTGCGTGCTTTGCGCATCTCGGTTTCACGGCGCAGTTCGAAGAGTTGCAGAATTACTTGTGCATCTGCTGGGGTGGCCATTTCCTTCTCCTGTAGGGGATATTGAGATTTCTTCGGTTAAGCGAATCTGAAAGAA
>CAYWSM010000124.1:0-23823 GCA_964460935.1 uncultured Terriglobales bacterium
GCTGCCGCTGATCCGCAGACATCAATGGCAAGCATGTCGGCTCCTGATCTCGAGTCGCAAGGCGACGCGTTGCGTGCTCAGCGCGATTTCCCGGAGGCGATCCGGTACTACCAGGCAGCTCTCAAGAAGGATCCGAAAAACTCCCAGTTGTTCAACAAGATCGGTATCACCGAACTGAAACGCGGCAACGAAGGCGTAGCGGAAGTGAACTTCCAAAAGGCCGTCAAAGTGAATGCCAAGAATGCCGACGCGCTGAACAACATCGGCGTTGTAGCGTTCTTCCACAAGAACTACGGCAAGTCCGTGAAGTTCTACAAGAGGGCGCTTGCGGTCGATGAGACCAACGCTACGTATCACAGCAATCTCGGGACTGCGTGGTTTACGCAGAACAAACTCGACCGGGCGATGGCCGAGTACGCGCGCGCGATGGAGCTGGATCCGGAGGTGTTCCTGCGCTCCAATCAGGGCGGCTCGATTGCGCGCGTGTCAACCATGGACGACCGCGCCAAGTATGAGTTCGTGCTGGCCAAGCTTTATGCTCAGCGCGGCGACTGGGATCGCTGCTTCCAGTGGTTAGCGAAGGCAAAAGAAGATGGCTATCACGACATCAAGGACGTGTACAAAGATCCTGAATTTGCGAAGGTGCGGCAAGATCCGCGACTGGCCCAGATCGTGCCTCCTCCAGCAGCGGCAGGATACTGAGCCGTTCGCGGTGCGGAACCCCGGGTTGCGGCCCGGGGTTTCTTATTGCTCGAGGAATCGAATGTAACTGACGATCCCGCGCGAAGCGATTGAAATCCCGCACCAACAAAAGGTCGTTCCGAAATGGGAAATAAAAAAGGCGTGGACAAGAACGTCCACGCCATTCATGCCTTGCAATGGAGATTAGAAAGACACTCTCGCACTCAACTGCATTTCCCGGCCCGGCGTCATCGCCATGGTGATGGTTCCGAACTGCGGTTCGTTGACGAATCGATTCGGAGTGCCGAGATTGGTATGGTTCAGCGCATTGAATGCCTCAGCGCGGAATTGGAAGTCGGCTCTCTCAGTCAGACTGAAAGTGCGGACTAGTGCGATGTCCATGGTCTGCAGTCCCGGACCATACAGCGAGTTGCGGCCCACGTTTCCGTAGGTGTATGCAGCCGGAGTTGCGAACGCTGCGGGATTGAACCACTCTTCCGCGGTGTGAGTGCCTGGACCGTAGATCGGTTGTCCGGTGTAGTTGGCGCGGATAGGATTCTCGCCGAGTACAGTGCCGGAATTAGCAGTATCGCCAAACACGGAAATCGTGAACGGCATGCCTGTCTGGTACTGGTAAATCGTGGAGAAGTGCCAGTTGCGGGTGATCGCTCTCATCCACGGTGTTGCCTGGTAGGCAGGAATGTCGTACACCGTACTGAGAGCCAATCGATGGCGGATATCGCATCCCGGCCCCTTCTCGGCTGCAAGGTCAAGATTGTTTTGCGGGATGGCTGCTTCATCCATGGGAGAGCGGAAATCCGGAGCGTTAGTCAGGTTCTTCGCAAACGTGTAGTTGGCCAGGAAGCTCAGCCCATGTGAATAGCGGCGACGGAAGTTCACGTAACCTGCGTCGTACCAGCTTTGCGCCGTGTTCTCGAGCAGGTTGATAGTGCTGACCGGGAACGTCTGGCTCTGGATAATCGCGTCCGTACTGCCCGGCGGGAGATCCGTGTCCGGGACGAAGGTGAGTGTCTTGAAGGGACGCCGTGGACCGAGAGGACCAGGGCCGGGCAGCGTGTTGTTGATCAGATGTGAACGCTGCAGATGGAATCCACGGGCGCCCAGGTAACCGATCTCCAGCGTGGTGTCATTACCCATACTTTTCTGAATGGAAGCGTTCCACTGCTGAACGTACTGTGCGGGAGCGTGCGGATCGAATGCTGTAAAGCTAACGGTGGTTGGTGTCAGGGTGCCATTCCCGAGCACGGGTGTACCGAAGTTCAGGCCTGCGGTGTACAACGCAGCCGGTGGAGTGAAATTATCCGCCTGCTGAGTTTCCGGGAAGACAAAGGGAACATTGTGACGCTGGTTGCACCATGTGTTCTGGTCCACTGGCGTGTAGAAAATGCCGTAGGCAGCATGAAGCACGACGCCCCAATTGGGCAGGTTCTTGGCAATTCCGATTCGTGGAGCGAAGTCGTGCTTATTGGAGTACATCAGGCCCTTGGGGTAACCATTCTCGCCTCCAACAAAAACAGAGGGAGTGCCACTCGCGTCGAACACCAGATTCGTGTTGGTGTTCTGCTTATCGTAAAGCGGATTAGAGTACTCGTAGCGAACGCCGGCGTTAATCGTCAGCGTCGAGGTAACTTGCCAGGTATCCTCGATGAACGCATCGGTTCCCCAATTGCGAAGATTCATCTGCGGGATACCCGCCTGCCGTTGCTTCACTACCGGCAAAGTCAGCAACAGGCTGGCCAGCGCGGAGCCGCTACCGTCATTGAAGCCGAACTCGGTGGTATATCCGTTGGTGAACTGGTAATAGCCTCGGTTCTGGAAGAAGCCCCACATGGCCAGGTAAACCAGTGGTAGTCGCCTCCGAACTTGATGCCATGACGTCCGTGCTGCCACGCGAAGGCGTCGCGGAGTTCATGCACTGTGTCCCACGCGTGCATGGGGGTGGCAGCAAAGGTGTCTCCGATGCCGGTGTAGCCCTGCACGGCAAACCACGGTGAGCCGGACGCATTCGGGCCGCCAAAGCCAATGCCCTCGATCCCCAACTGCCCTACGTAATCGTTGACGCCGTTGTTTTGCGACGTGTGGTTCATTGACAGGCGCGACACCGCAATCGTGGCGGTATTTACTTTCGTCGGGCCCATAATGTGGTTCCACGAAATCGTCGCTTGCTGCGACCGGTTATCGAAGTTTGCTCCAAAGCCGGGCAGGTTCTCGGTTGTCGAGGTCATGCCGCCGGTGGGCGAAAATCCGTTCTCCTGGCTAATCGAGTAGCGGCCGAAAACCGTGTCGCCGTTGTTGAAGTTGTGATCGATGCGGATGCTGCCCTGGTTGTTGAAGTGCGTCTCGTTACGGATGTCGAGGTAGTTGTTCGAGTCCGCACCATCCATTCCCATCCCCATCCCCATGTCCATGTTTGGCGACGGAAGGACGCTCAGCAGGAACGCCTGCAACTGTGGGTTAATGCGATTGGTTGGAATCTGGTTATTGGGAAATGCTGAACGCGTGTAGGGGTAATTCGAAGGTCCGACCGGCAGTGCGGGATTGTATGCAGGATTCGCGACGGCAGTGGTGGGATCGTAAATAGTCTGGCCACTCATGCTGAAATCGCCCATCAGTTCGTCGCGCGTGGGAACCGTCAGGATCTGTGCATCCGCTTGTGCGAGGCGGAATCCTTCAAATTGGCAAAGAAGAAGGTGTTTTTTACTGGCAGTGGACCGCCCAAAGATGCGCCGAAGTTGTTCTGTACCAGATGGTTGTTACCCATGGAGCCAAACGTGGTCGCGTCCATCGCGCCGTTGCGAAGGAACTCGTAGGCAGTTCCGTGATAGTGGCTGGTACCGGAGTTGCTCACGATGTTGATTTGGCCACCGCCGGCTCCGCCCATGTCTGCCGTGTAGCTGCTGGTTTCGACTTGGAACTCTTTCACGGCATCGGGCGAGGGGCTAAGGTTTTGGGTATTGAAAGTAGGATCTGTATTGGTCGCGCCATCGAGCAGGAAAAAGTTGGCGTTCGGACGTGCGCCGCCGAGGACCACTGCCGAGCGCTGGCCGGGAGGCCAGTAGAGAGGATTCGAAGATCCGGTCTGCGCCCCAAACCCGACATGGGCTCCCGGAACGGTGAGCACCAGATCGATCAGCATACGGCCATTCAGTGGCAGTTCACGGATCGACTTGGGCTCAACCACCTCGCCAACGCTCGCGTCGGATGTGCGCAGGACTTCTTTCTCTCCAGTGACAGATACATCCTGTGCTACCGAACCAATATTCAAGCTGACTTCGATGGCAAGCTTTAGTCCGACCTCGAGATGAATATGCCGGGTCGTTCTGGCGAAGCCTTGTGCTTCGACTTGAAGTTCGTAGTCATCGGGCAGAAGCGCTGGGGCCTCGAAGAGCCCTTGCTGATTGGAGGCCAGGCGGCGGATCGCCCCGGTGCTCGCTGCCGTAAGCTGAATGCTGGCTCCGGAAACAGCCAAATGTTGTGCGTCGATTATGTTTCCGGTGAGGACCGCATAATTACTCTGGGCAAATGTGGCAGGTACAACGACGAGCAGCAGCCCCAAAATAAGAGGAAACGGTTTTGCATGGATTTTCTCGCAAATAACAAAATTTGTGGATCGGTGCATAACCAAACGACTGAATGGACGTGGATCCACTCGTGGGAGCAGGTGGATCTCAGTTTCAGAAGCCTGAACAGTAGAATGGGTGAAAAGCGAGGGTCAATAATTGGAACGTATTAGGAACACTGAATAGACGGGCGATATGGCAAGCTTGATTGCGGAGTGTCAATATTATTGATTGCGAGGGAAGGAACGTGCCAAGTCGAGTGAGTCGTGCGTCAGCGGACGTCTTCAGCAAAGTGCCGCAGGTGACGATCGCATTCTGGATCGTCAAAATTCTTGCCACCACACTGGGTGAGACCGGAGGCGATGCGTTGTCCATGACGCTCAATCTGGGCTATGCCGTCAGCAGCCTCATCTTTCTCGCTTTCTTTGCCGTAACGGTGAGCGCACAGGTGGCGTCCAAACGTTACCATCCGGTGCTGTACTGGGCCGTAGTGGTGGCCACCACTACGGTTGGCACTACCACCTCCGATTATCTGGATCGCACTCTCGGGCTCGGATACGTGAAGTCATCCATCATGCTCTTCTGTGGCGTAATAGCAGTGCTGGTGGTGTGGCATTTTGTGACTGGAGCGATCGCCGTCGATCACATCACGACGCGGCCAAACGAAATCTTTTATTGGGTTACGATCCTGGTATCAAACACGCTCGGCACCGCGCTGGGCGATTTTATTGCCGATACCGGGCTTGGCTTCGAGCGCGGGGCACTGGTCTTCGCTGGCTTGATCGTTCTGGTCGCAGCGGCGTATTTCCTTACTAAACTTCCGGAAAGCGTTTTGTTCTGGAGCGCTTACATCCTCACCCGGCCGTTGGGCGCCACTCTGGGGGATACACTGACCAAGTCGCATCACGAAGGTGGAATGGCTCTGGGCCGGATCACTTCTTCCCTGGTGATAGCAGCCGCCATGATTTCGATGGTGGCGCTAACGATGCGCCGGCCGAAGATAGATGCTGTGGAAGAGACGAGTTAAGCGAAACATCGAAGTGTTTACGCACTTTCACTGACAACGGTACAGTTTCTGCCGCAGGATTTCGCTCGATAGAGGGCCTTGTCGGCAGCTTTGACCATCTCTTCCGGATTCTTCTTTACGCCAGCAATTCCGGCCGCTCCAATGCTGACAGTGATCTTCGCCTGTTTGTTCGACCGGTTTTGACGCTTGCCATTGTTCTGGGTACGGCGACGGCGGCGATCCTTTCCGCGAATCTTGAATGGAATATCCTCGATGTCACGCCGCATCCGCTCAAGATGGGGAAAGGTTTCATCCACCTCCTTACCGGGGAACAGAACGGCGAATTCTTCGCCTCCGTACCGGTAAGCTTTCCCGCCTCCGCTTATTTTTGCGAGTTGTGCCGCAACCATTCGCAATACCTGGTCGCCAGCATCGTGGCCGTAGGTGTCATTGAAGTTCTTGAAGTGATCCACATCGACCATCGCCACCGTATAGGTGCTTCCCAGTTTGAGCTTGGCGTCGTTAAACGAACGCCGCCCCGGCAAGTCGGTTAGTTCGTCCACGTAAGCCATCGCATAAAACGTCTCGAGCAACGCGATCACCAGTACGATGGCGCCCGCTGTGAACGCCAAAGAAACCGAGCGCTGTGAACGGCACACCACTAGGGCAGCGATACTCGCCAGCAAAGCCCAGAAGATGCCGATATCCCCCGGACGAAACCGGCGGCGCTGAAGAGGAATGACCAGAAGCAGCATGGCAATCCCGCTTATTACCAGTACCGAATGGGGTAAGCCATGAAATGTCGTGAACGGCAACATCAGCAGTAGAGGCCGGTTGACCCAGTAAGTCGCCTGCGGCAAGTAGAAATGCCATGTAACAACCACGAGAGTTAATTGCAGAACAAGAGCAAGCAGGCGGACGAATGCATGGCGCGTGAAGATGCCGGTTTCCGGCAGGAAAACGATCAAGACGATATTCAGGGGCAGAAGGACACCTACAGCACCGATCAGGAATGGTTGTGTCGCGGGATCCAGCCGTGCGATTCCCTGCGTGAGCGCCAGTGTGGCGACCGCCAATAACAAAAGTGCCTGGAGAATCCGGCTGCGATGGAAGACGCCGCTCAACACGATGCCGGCCCCGAATACCACAAACGGTGCGAAGCGCAGTAACTCCGATGCAGATGGTGGTGGAGCTATCCGTTCGGTGACAACGGCTGCCGACAGGAGCAATACGAGTCCGCCGGGTAAGAACTGGCTGCAGATTCTGAAGACACGTGTATTCATGATTTCGAACTCCTGCGCTCCGCGTACTTTAACGACGGCGTTTCGAGAGCCGAAGATATCTGCGGTTGGTGCCCATGGGGCCAAGTCCCGTTGGCCAGGTTACTGATTCTGTTCGGACTTCCTGCCCTGCGCTGGAGTTTTTGCGATTTTGGCGATGAACTTCGGAGTGGGGAAAATTCGATTTCGTAAGTTCTTTGTTTTCAATTACAAGCTCGTAAGTAATTGATTCCATGGAAGGGTGGGGTATTTTTTGTTTGCCCCACCCCAAGTCTAAGCAACATCTCTCCATTCGGACAAAAATCAGCCACCCGAATGAGACCGTATCCGTTATTGCCTGACCTTGATCGACAGTTCTTTCAACTGCGATTCGCTGACTGGCGTCGGCGCATCCACCATCAAGTCCTTCGCCTGAGCCGTTTTCGGGAACGGAATGACGTCTCGCAGCGAGTCGCCGCCGGCGAGAATCATGACAATGCGATCCAGTCCGAGCGCGATTCCGCCGTGTGGAGGAGTGCCATACGTCAGCGCCTCCAGGAAGAAACCGAACCGCTGCTGCGCCTCTTCAGCCGACATGCCCAGTGCATGGAAGATCTTGCTCTGGATATCCTGGCGGTGAATACGGATCGAGCCCGAGCCAAGCTCCGTTCCATTCAACACCACGTCATACGCGTTCGCGCGAACTGAGCCCGGATCGCTCTCAAGCTTATCCATGTCCTTCTCGTGCGGCGACGTAAACGGGTGATGTGCGGCAGCCCAGCGATTGTTCTCGTCGTCGCGCTCGAACATCGGGAAGTCTGTCACCCACAGGAATTTATATGAACTGGCCAGTTTACGGTCTCCGGCAAACAGCTTGTGCCGGTCGGCGTACTTCTTCGCCAGCTCGATGCGAAGCTGTCCGGCAGCGGTGTGCACGGCGGCATCGTGCTGTTTCACTTCCGGTTTGATACCGCCCTCTGATTTATGTTCGGCCGGTGCGGTTCCCCCGGCGACAATGACGATCAGATCGTCTGCTTCAGCTTCGATTGCTTTCCGGATCTTCTCCGCAGCTTCGGGGAAGGACTTCTCGATGCGCTTGAAATCCTCGAACACCCTCGCGTCTTTCCGATCTCCAAACAGCGGCTTGATGTCGTCGCGCTCTTTGCGCGAGAGTTCGCCGATTTTAGGAATCCGTATAGCCACCACCGGCAAGCCATTGTTGAGCTTCAGGGTCTCGCGATCTGCTTCCGAGAAGGCTTCACGCACGTCGGTCATCGCAGGAAGGCGAAGGTCAGGCTTATCCGACCCGTACAACCGGATGGCCTGATCGTAAGTGATCTGCGGGAACGGTGTCGGGATATCCACTCCTGCGACCTTGAGCGCCGCTTTGAGGAACCCTTCCACAACGGCAAATACACGATCCTGCGTCGGGAAGCTCATCTCCAAGTCGATCTGCGTAAACTCGGGCTGGCGGTCGGCGCGCAAGTCTTCGTCGCGGAAACAGCGCACGATCTGAAAGTACTTGTCGAATCCCGAGATCATCAGAATCTGCTTGAAGAGCTGTGGAGATTGCGGGAGAGCGTAGAACTGTCCCGGATGCACACGGCTGGGAACCAGGTAGTCGCGCGCGCCTTCTGGTGTGGAGCGTGTCATGAACGGCGTTTCGATCTCGAGGAACCCCTGGCCAGCAAGGTATTGGCGAATCGCCAGCGCGATCTCGTGCCGCATCTGGATCTGGTACTGCATCTTCTCGCGGCGCAGATCGATGTAGCGATATTTCAGCCGCATCTCTTCGTTCGGAAGAATGGTATCGCCGGGCAGGAATGGCAGTTGCGCCGAGACGTTCAGGATTTTCAGGTCCTCAGCGACGAGTTCTACTTCCCCGGTGGGAATATTCTTATTGATTGTGTCAGCGTCGCGCTTCGCAATGTGTCCCGTTACAGCGACAACGTATTCGTTCCTGAGCGTTTCAGCCTTCTCATGCACGGCCTGGCCAGACGACGCGTCGAAGACGACCTGGGTAACGCCGGTGCGGTCGCGTACGTCGATGAAGATGAGTGAGCCGAGGTCGCGGCGCTTATTCACCCATCCCATAATGGTGGCTTTTTGACCGGCGTCGCTGGCGCGAAGCGCGCCGCACATGTGAGTACGCTGCAGATCACCGAGAAAGTCGAGCACAGAAGTCCCTTCGTCAATAGGTTGAATTATTGAGGATACAAGAAATGGGCGGCGGTTGACGAGGTGAACCAACCTACGGAAAATCCGATTCTGCTGATTTTCCGCGGTTTTGCACAACCATGTACCAATTCGTACAGCCGTCGAAAGGCATCCGCGCTAGAATCGGCGCAATGTTTCCCCGCAGGCTCAGCTTTTTCCTCTTGATAGCGCTGCTCATGCCGACCTATCAGGTGATCCGGCCGCAGCGCGATCTCAATGCCGAGGAAACAGTCGTGGCGAATTTCCTGCGTTTGCGCCGCGAAGCTGGCCTGCCTCTCATCAAACGCGCGGAAGGCAACCTCTTTTCGCGCGCTGCGTGTGAGGCGGCAGAGCATGGCAATCCCGACAAAGTTTGGGTCGAGAACGCAAACTATGCGGCAATGATTTACTCAACCCCGAAAGCCGACGATAGCCAATCGATCGACGCCATGGCAAAACGTCCATGGAAAGGCGACCAGCGGCTTATTGTTGGTGTGTGTACAGCCAACACGCCGGCGTTTCCTTCTGGGCGGTACTGGGTTGCGATGGGAGTTGTTGGGAGTGCTTCTGAGCGATCCGTTGCCGATCTCCTGAGCGGGCACCCAACCGTGGTTCGGGATCGAACCGGAGCGCAGCAACCTGGAGAATAATATCCCGCCAAGCGGCAGTTTTCTACTTGCCTGAGAGTTGTTCCACTTCTCGCCGTGCATCAGCGTCGTTGGGATTTTTGACCAATTCTGCACGGAAATAATCGAGCGCTTCTTTCGTTTTTCCTTCTTGCTTGTACAACAAGCCGAGCGTGTATCGAGGTCCGAGTAACCGGGGATCGGTAGCAATGGCACGGTGCAGATTCGCTTCGGCATTGTCGAGTTCACCTAGCTGCATCTCGCATTTGGCCAGGTAATAGAACGTTCCAGCATCCGTGGGGTCGAGAACGGCGGCACGTCGCAGGAAGCGCACTGCTTGTTCGTATTGGCCTGCTTCATAGGAAACGTATCCGAGATTGTAATTAGAAAGATAAAAGTTCGGATTGCGTTGCAGGACACGCGTGTACAGGGTGATCGCCTGCGGATACATCTTCCGGCGTTCGAACTCGTTAGCCAGATTATTGACGGCAAGATTGTTGTCCGGGGCGGCCCAAACACCTCGGTTATAGAGCACGAGGTTGTCCGCCCAGTAAAGTGATTGCCAGATGGTCAGGCCAAGAAAAACAATGGCGATGAGAGCAATCGCTGCCTTGAGGCCGTATTCACGCCAACACTGACTCAGCCATTTCGGCAGCCGCACGTGTTCCACATTCATCAGGCCAATGGCAACGAGTAGGGCGAATCCGATGGACGGCGTATAGAGATAACGATCGTGTGCGATTTCGCCGTTGAAGAAAACGCTAAGGTTCATCAGCGGTAGCAGCGGAAAAATCAACAGCGCCGAAGCAAATGCGACCAGGCGGTCACGAGTCTTCCACCACCAATAAAACAAGGCGGCGGCGAATATCGTAGTGCCAAGTAACGGCAGCCAGAATTGGTGCAAATTCGGTGAAGTGACGTAAGGAGTGTCGTAGAACGCGCTCAGGCCGACGGGTGCTACCAGCAACTTGATATAAAACCAGAGTACGGACGGAATCGTAAGCAGATTCGTTGTTCGGTCGAGTGGTGTCACCGGGTGGAATAGCGCTCCAAGCGCCAACCGTCGGAAGTACAGATACACCAGCGTTACGCCGAGATAGGGAAGCGCGGGAAGAATCGCCACCCAGAAGCGCCGCAGAATTCCCGGATGCTCCTCGCGAGGGTAAAGCCAGGTGTATGCGAACACCAGCGGCATCATCAGCACTGCCGTTTCTTTGGAGAAGATCGCGAATGCATAAAGGAGAAGAGAATAGGTTCGTGCGTTGGAACGGTCTTCTTGCCAATCCAGGAAGCACAGGAACGACCAGATCAACAGGATGGCGAACAATGCCTCCGTTACGCCCGAAACCCATGCGACGGCCTCAATATGAACCGGGTGAAGACCGAAGATAAGCGCCGTAATTAGTGCGATGTCGTCACGTTTGCTGAGCCGGCGGGCGAACTTGAATACGAAGAATGTGGCCAGTACGTGCATCAGCACCGTCGTGAAGTGCCAGCCAAACGGACGGAACCCAAATAACGCGTGGTTCAGGCGCATCCACAGCATGAAAATGGGTCGGTAGTAATTCCCCGCTTGGTGAGGATTGATGTGTGCCCACACTTGGATATGGAAGTAGTAAGGAACGTACCGCCACTGTTCGATGAGCTGATTCCCAACGATCTGGCTCTCATCGTCATAAACGAACTGGAATTGCAGAGTCGCGATGTATGCGAATGCGGTGAGGGCAAGTACAACGATCAGCAGAGTACGATGCGAGATTCCCGAAGCCGAACTCGACCCAGGGGGCGGCGCCGCAGTTTGTTGGAAAGTAGAAGCCAGAATGGCTCTATTGTAATGAACTACGCGACATTCACCACGGACGTAAGTGTCTCCACCCGTGCCAGAAAGTATTCATCCGGCTCGGTCGTGAAGATCAAGGTTGGGCAATCCGTGGTCGGGAGTTCCTGGTCAGGATGAAAAATTAAGGCGATCACCTGTCCAGAGTCGCTGTCCTTAATATCGTCGCAGAACTGACCTGCGGCCTCGCCAAACCCAATCAGCGAGATTACCACCAGGCCAAACTGCTCGGGGGTCCATTGTTTTCTTGCTTCCTCGATTGAATCCGCGAGGGTCACATTGTAGCGATTGCGAAGAAGCGTCTTCAGATGGCGTTCTCGAGCTGCGGATGGTTGCTCTACGAGCAGCACATCCTTAATTTGGCGCTGCTGGCGGGGGATGAGGTGATTTGTCATGGGCTCGTTCCCCATTCGACGCAGCTCAATCCGAAATGGGTTGTTCCGAAAAAAAGCCGAGCAGAGACTCTGTGCTGCAAGCAAACAGAGTCTCTATAGCCTAGTTCGAAGGGGGCTGCTGAGTAGCAGGGCCCTGTTGTGCGGGTTGCCCTGGAGGAGGCGGAATCGAAATATCGATCGCCGTCACCGGCCCAAGCGCGGTAAGTTGATCGCCAAGCTCGCTGGCGTTACCGACGACGAGAGTGGCCAGTTGATCGGGATGGATGTACTTTTTTGCCACACGATTGACATCGTCGACGGTCACTTTTTCAATTTGGCTGCGATATTGCTCGAGGAAATTCAGCGGATAACCATAGAACTCGTATCGCATTTCCTCGGCGAGTACCTTCTGCTTGGAATCGAAATGGAAAACAAATGAGTTCAGAATGGCGTCCTTGGCCCGCTTCATCTCATCCGGCGTCGGCGGGTGTTCGAGAAGACCGTTCAACTCGTTCTTGAGCCCGACGATCATTTCCTTGGTTGTTGCGCTCTTTGTCGCCGCACTGAAGTTGTCCATTCCAGGGTGATCCCACGACGAGCCGATTCCTCCGCCGACTGAATAGGCAAGCCCGAGCTTCGAGCGGAGATTGCTGATCAGGCGTGAAGAAAAACCTCCACTCAGAATCTCGTTCATCACCGTTACGGCAAAGAAATCTGGGTTCTTGCGCGTGATACCCAGTCCCAGGAGTTGGATCGAGCTCTGATCGATGTCGTTCTTTTCGACGAAGTAGACACCAGGTTTAGCGGGATTGAATTGAATTTTCGGATCTTCGGCGCGAGTGCCCGCAGGCCAGCCTCCGAATGTCTTGCGAATGAGTTGTTCCATGGCGGAGGAATCGAAATCCCCATACACGCCAAAGATGATGTTCGCCGGATGAACGTACTTCTGGTGCCAGTTCACCAGGTCCTGGCGCGTAACGGCAGCGACAGTGGCGTATTCTTCGACTCGGGCATAGGGATTGTCCTTGCCGTAAGCGAGTTTGACGGCTTCGCGGCCCGCAATGTCATCCACGTCGTCGTTACGGCGCGAAATCACGCCAAATAGCTGACGCTTGATCAGGTCGATCTTGTCTTCACGGAACGCAGGTTCACGCAGCAGTTCGGTGAACACAGAAAAGACATCATCGAAGTCGCCCTTGAGACAATTAAAAGAAATGTTTGCTGAATCATCGTCAGCGGTGGTTTCTACCTTCGCGGCGCGAGCTTCGAGGAAATCATCGAGCTGGTCCCCGGTGCGGGTTTTGGTGCCACCAGTGCGCCAGACCGTTCCGAAAATATCGACCAGGCCGGTCTTGCTCGCGGGCACGTCGATGGCGCCGCCGCGGATGTTCATGCTTCCGCCGATGAGCGGCAGTTCATGGTCTTCCTGCAGGAAAACGACCATGCCGTTCGAAAGCTGAATGCGCTTTGGTTCCTGCGGATGAAACGGAGGCAATGGCGGAATCTTGATCCTACTGATCTCCGGTGCCTGTGCCGGTGATTCAGTGGTTGTCGGCGCCTGCGCAAACGAAGTCGCTGGCAACAGCATCAGCAACGCAAAAGTGAGAAAAACCAGCCGGCGGCGTGTCTTCATCGATCCGTTCATTGAGGTTGCTGCTCCTGCGACGGCGGATTTCCTTCGGGCTGTCCGGCTTGCGGTTGCCGCGAATTGGGTGGACCGGTCCTTTGTTTGGTTTCGATCATGGCTGAAGTGCGATTCTGCTCCACAAAGTATTGATTGGCTACGCGCCGGATATCGGCCTTGGTGACCTTGTCGATCTTGTCGATCTGGCGGAACAATTCGCGCCAATCTCCGAAGCGCGCTTGATACGTGGCGAGTTCAGAAGCTAGTCCGGAGTTACTGCCGAGACTGCGGATCAGATTGGCGCGGGCGCGAGTCTTTACCATCTTCAACTCTTCGTCCGTTATGTCCTGCTTGCGCAGAAGATCGATCTGCTCATGAATCGCGTCGCGAACTTCGGCGGTCGTGTGCCCCGGGGTAGGGAACGCGTAAAACGCGAACAAGTGCTGATACTTCGTTCCCGGCATTCCGCTGAACCCAGCCGATTGAATTGCGATTCGCTTGTCGCGGACCAGAGAGCGATACAACCGCGACGTCCGTCCATTCGACATCACGTCTGTGATGGCATCGAACACGAGATCGTCTTTGTCGAGATAGTTTGGCCGGTGATAACCCTCGAGATACACGGGCTGCGACATTTCATTCAGCACAACCTGTCGTTCCGAGTTCTGCGGCGGTTCGGTGGTTACAGCCTCATCCGGATGCGGCCGCGTCGGCAGGCGTCCGAAATACTTCTCGATCATGGGCCATGTCGTTGTGAAATCGAGATCGCCCACAACCGCAATCGTCATGTTCGAGGGGACATAGTATTTATCGAAGAAATTGCGAGCGTCGGTTGCGGAAAAGGTATGTAGATCGAAGGGCCAGCCAATCGTGGGATTGTGATACGGACTGGCCATGAATGCCGCTGCATCAAACTGCTCGATCATGCGCCCGATAGGATTGCTTTCCGTGCGCATGCGGCGTTCTTCGTACACAACGTCGCGTTCCTTGTAGAACTCACGCATCACCGGTTCAGCAAACCGGGAGGATTCCAAATAGGCCCAAAACTCCAGCCGATTCGCTGGCATGGAATAGAAGTAAACCGTTTCGTCCTCATCGGTGCTGGCGTTCATGCCTACGCCGCCGTTCTCCTCGACGTACTTGCCAAACTGATTCCGCACCACGTAAGCGTCGGCCTGCTTCACCAGGTCCTGCCACTTCTTCTGCAGTTCCTCGACTTTCTTATCGTCGTGGCCAATGTGGCGGTCGCGCTCCTTGATGTACTCGGCGTAGACAACCTCAATGTCCGCTAGAACCTTTTTTTCCGCGGCATAATCTGTCGTCCCAATTGTGTCCGTTCCCTTGAATGCCATGTGCTCGAACATGTGCGCGAGCCCTGTTTTACCTTTGGGGTCCTGCGCCGAGCCGGCATCGACAAAGGTGAAGAACGAGAACACGGGTGCTTCATTCCGTTGCATCAGGATGACCGTGAGTCCATTCGCCAGCTTTCGAACTTGAATGCGTTTCTCGAACGAAGCGATGTCCTGTGCGAACAGACTTGTGGTAATTACCAGGAAAACCAGCAGGAGGAGCTTGCGGACCATATTTGCGACTCTTGCCTCCGAAGGCAAACAGTCTAACAGCTTGGGACGGGCTCGTGGGCGTTGGGGACCATCTCGCCGCTACACATCAATAACGCTACACGTCAATGATTCGATACGCTGCCGGTGGGTCCATTGTTTGCAGCAGGTGGAGTGCCACGTTATAGACAGGAATTCCGCCCACGGTCTTGCCTTCGCGAGCGCCGTGATGTGCATGGCCATGGATGATGAGATTGGCTCCGTGACGATCGACAACTTCCGCCAGTCGCGATGTGCCCAGATACGGAAAAATCTCAGGCGACTCGCCTTTCACGGTTTCGACCACTGGCGCATAGTGGACCACAACCACTCGCTTCTCCGTCCGCAGTTGCGACATGGCGCGTTCCAGCTTCAAGGTCTCGTCGATCGCCGACTGCACGATGCGCTTGATTTCGGGCTCCCCAAATGCCGTGAGCACACCTCGCCCAAAGCCACCGATGAAGCCTTTGGTCCCCGCGAATCCCACGCCGTCACGTTCATAGGCGGTGCCGTCGAGGACTTTGATCCCTTCCGCCGTCATCATGTTCATCAGTTCGGCTTGCTCGCCGCTTTCGTAGTCATGATTGCCGAGTACAGCCACGATGGGAAGGCGCAGCCGAACCAAGGCGTTCAGCAACGGTTCCATTTCACTGGTTTTGCCGTAATTCGTGAGGTCGCCCGCCAACACGAGTAAGTCGGCTTCGTTGCGGACATTTTCCAGCTTCGAGCGAATGCTCTCGTAGAGTGCGGGCGTGAAATGCAGATCAGCGAGTGCGGCAATTCTCATCGGTCAGATTCTCATCTGGTTTGGATATGTCTGTCGGAGGTACTTCGGCCTTTACCTCACAAATTTCCGGCAGCTTCGGCTCACGTGCCTCACGGTAGCGGTCGTGGAGATTCGCCATGCCCCACTCCTCCACATCGATCGCAAACATGCGCGGGTCAATGAGGCTGCCACGAAATTCGGCCCGTGGATCCGGATGTTCGATCTCGTTCCGGAAACGACTCAGCATGTCGTACCAGACGCGCTTCGGAACATAGTCGGTGTGTGCCGGATAGGAGTATTGGTACAGGATAAGAACCCAGAACAGAAGTTGCCAGTGTTCTCCAATCAGCTCCTGCAGTCGCTCCCAATCGAGTTTTCCTCGCGTTCCATAGATGACGTGTACGATATCGGCGCCATCGAAGCGTTCGCGCCGCGTGACAAACAGTTTCGATGCGATCAGTTCCTCCGCCCCAAGCACCTTCACCGGTAAGCCGAACAGTTCCGATTGAGTACCACGGTCAATCCAGGATTGATCCACGGTGATCGTTCCGGTGCTCATGCCGGTAATGAGATCTACGAAGAAATCACCGCGATGTGCTTTGGCCAGCCATACCGGATCGGCAACCTTGCACTCGAATCCATTCTGCTGCAACACCTGCATCGCGTGTCCTACTTCCTCCGCGGGAAGAAACACATCCAGATCCTTCGTATCGCGACAGATCCCCGTGTGCTCGCGAAGCGCGAACGCTCCCGATATTACATACGGCACATGGCTCTGGTTCAGGAGTAAGAGGACCTCCCGGAAGAGCTGTTCCTGCTCGGGCGCAAATTCAGGCGGCGTCGAGGAACTGATAGGTAGCGTATCTTCGCCGTTCGTTGGCACTCGCACTTTGATGAGTGTTAAGGTACGGGAAGTTGTGACCCGCGCCCAGTTTGCGCAGTTCGCGGCATCTAAGTACCCGAGGATCTCATGGCCAAACGAACGGAAACCGTGGTGGATATCCAGGGCAAAGAGCTGAAGCTGTCGAACCTGGATAAGGTGATGTACCCGGAAACGGGTTTCACGAAGGGGCAGTTGATCGACTACTACATACGCATTGCGCCTGTGCTGCTACCTCATCTCAAGGGACGTCCGCTTACCATGAAGCGCTACCCGGGAGGAGTAACGGGAGAGTTCTTTTACGAGAAGAACTGTCCAACCCACCGGCCTGATTGGGTTCAAACCACGCCCGTCTGGAGCGAAGGCAATAACAAATGGATGCAGTACTGCCTGGCTCAGGACCTGCCTACGCTTGTCTGGGCAGCGAATCTAGCTGATATCGAGCTGCATACCTCACTCTCCCTTGGCAAAAAAATCGAGCAGCCGACAATGCTGGTTTTCGATCTGGACCCTGGAGCGCCCGCCAATATTGTTCAGTGTTGTCAGGTGGGACTCTGGGTGCGGCGCATCTTCGACAAGCTGGGTCTCGAATGCTTCGCGAAGACCTCCGGCTCGAAAGGGCTGCAACTGTACGTTCCCCTGAACACCACGATCACCTACGAAAGAACCAAGCCTTTCGCGAGGGAGATCGCCCGCATCCTGGAGCGTGCGCATCCCGACCTCGTGGTCTCCGACATGAAGAAGGCTTTGCGCGTGAACAAAGTGTTCGTCGATTGGAGCCAGAACGACCAGTACAAGACCACCATCTGTGTCTATTCGCTGCGGGCGAAGGACCGCCCAACGGTCTCGACGCCAGTGACATGGAAGGAAGTTGAGCAGTGCCTAAAGAAGAAAGATCCCGAAATGCTCGCCTTTACCAGCGATCAGACGCTCGCGCGTGTGGACAAGCACGGCGATTTATTCGAGTCCGTGCTGAAGCTCAAACAGAAGCTGCCGAGGATTGAAACTTTGCAAGAGATCGCAGAAGTCGTGGCGGCATAGCTCGGCTGCGGATAAGATTCTGGTCCGGGGGTGAGATCATGACCATTAATCCCAGCCCGTCAGCGAGCCCAGCCATTTCCATTGTCCCTTGGCTTTCCGTGCGCAACAGTAAACAGGCAGTTGAGTTTTACAAGAATGCATTCAGCGCGAAGGAAGCGTATCGCATGGAGTACGGCGACAGTGTTGTAGCCAGACTCTCTGTCAATGGAGCCGAATTCTGGTTGGGGGGCGAATCGCCGGAGCACTTCAATTTCAGCCCGCAAACTCTAGGCGGCTGCTCCGTTCGAATCATCTTTACGGTTCCGGACCCTGACATGACCTTCAACCAAGCCATCGCGGCAGGATGTAAGGAGGTTTATCCAGTGGGCGAAGAATACGGCTGGCGAATCGGTCGCGTCGTCGACCCTTATGGACATCATTGGGAGATCGGAAGGCCGCTATCATAGCGGCCTCGATCTCATCTAGCTTCCATTACGGCAAATCGTCGTAGCACTGTCCATAGTTCACCGACGGTGGATCTGCCGGCGGAGTCGCCCATGGAACGTTCTTGAAGTCGAAGAACTCCGTCATGTCGATGGCTGCGGCATCGCGAGCGTTAAGGCTTGGCAGCTCGAAACGCTTCTCCACGAGTTTCATCCACGCCGTAAAGTCCGTCGCCGTATGGGAAACGTAATGTGGTATCGAGAAAGGCGACACCACCATCAAGGGTACCCGGAATCCATAACGGGTGAAGTCGCCATCCGGGTCGTAAGGCGGCGCCTCGTGGCTCAGTTCAGCCAGGGTACAGCGCGGATCGTCCTGGCTGGTACAGATGTCGAGCGGTTTGATCCCATCAGGGTTCGGCACGTCCGTCGGCGGAGGCACGTGATCGTAGAGCGCTCCAGACTCGTCGAAAGTGATGATCATAACCGAGTCTTTCCATGACGGACCGGGTCCGCCGTTCGCGTCGTACATCACCGCGTTCACTAGGTCGCGAACCTGCGCGACGCCGTATTGGAGATTCGTGCCCTTTCCGGGATGCTGGTCTGCATCGGGCTTTTCCACATATACGACTTGCGGCAAGTTACCGGTCTGAGCGTCAGTGATGAACTGTGACAACGGCACGACGTGGTCGCGATACCGGCTCATGAACCCAGCGAACGCGCCCGCCGATGTGTCGCCGGTTTCAGAGTAGATCTTCCACGAAACACCTTTTTCACTGAGCAGATCGAAGATCGTTTTCTGCTGAATAGTGCCAGTCTTCAATGGGTAGGCGTGCCCCCCAGATGTAGCGCCTACCATGAAGTAACGGTTGGGCTCTGTTTTTGTCGGCGCCGGAGAAAACCAACGGTCCGAAGTTCCGAACTGCGACGCCAGCCAATAGGGATGAGCGAGATCATCGCCGGTATAAAAGCCCATCGCACGGATACCTTTGATGTCGCTGTCGCCGTCTGCCAGTGCTGCACTAGCCGCACCCAAAACAAAACCGTCCATCATCGGCGTGTCGGAACTCGGGTTCTGGGTATTGAATGACCAGTGGCTAATGATCCAGTCTGGACTGGTGTTCTCAATGCACATTGTCTTCAGATGGAATGCATAAACCGGGTACGTGGGAATGCCATTCGCATCGGGTGCCTTGTTCATGGCGCTGCAGGGAACATTCCAGTCGGAGTTACTGCTGCTGCAGTCGTCGGGCAAGCCCTCGACATCTGTCGGCAGGCCGTTTTTGGCCCGGTACTCGTTCAGCTTGCCGAAGTAGGTATCGAAACTGCGGTTCTCTTGCGAAATGAAAATGATGTGATTGATGGACGTGAGATCTCCGCTGTCGGTTGAGACCGTCACATTGGCGTTCACGCTATAGCTCGGCAGGGCTACACTCGTAGCTGTCACCGTGTGAGTTCCTTCAGTGGGAGGAGCTGTATATAGGCCAGTGGAGTTAATCGTTCCGGCTGTGCCGTCGCCGCCGGCGATTCCGTCAACGGACCAGGTCACATCCGTATTACTGGTTCCTTCCACGGTTGCGGTGAATTGCTGTGTGCCGGAAGTATCGACCGATGCATTCTGAGGAGACACCGTCATGCTGATCACGGAAGTCGCCGCGCTGGCCGATTTGGTGGTGTCCGCGACGCTGGTGGCCGTCACCGTGTGACTGCCGGCCGTCGATGGTGCGGTGTAGGAACCTGTATCGGTAATTGTTCCAACCGAGGTGTCACCACCGGTGACGCCATCAACCGACCATGTCACTGCGGTGTTTGTGGTTCCAGTCACATTAGCCGTGAACTGTTGAGTCGTTTTGACCGCCAGCATGGCAGTCGTCGGCGAGATCGTAACCACAATGTTCTGTGTATTTTCCTGCACCGTCACTGCCGCACTAGCCGACTTGGTGGGATCGGCGACACTTGTCGCCGTAACGGTGTGAGAACCGGCCGTTCCCGGCGCGGTATAGTTGCCTGTATTACTGATGGTTCCGACAGTTGCATTCCCGCTATTAACGCCATCCACCGACCACGTTACCGCTGTATTCGATGTTCCCGTCACATTGGCAATGAATTGCTGGCTAGAATTCACGGTCACCGTGGCAGTCGTCGGCGAGATCGTTACCGAAACCTCAGCTTGGACGGTCACCTTCGCACTGGCCGACTTCGTAGGATCGGCGACACTCGTCGCTGTAATGGTGTGAGAGCCGGCCGTCCCCGGCGCGATGTAGTTTCCAGTATTGCTGATCGTTCCAACCGTCGCATTTCCGCCGTTGACGCCGTCGACAGACCATGTCGCGGCCGTGTTCGACGTTCCCGTAATCTGTGCCTGGAACTTCTGGCTCGAACCGACAGTCAGCGTCGCTGCCGTCGGGGAAACCGTCACGGAAACTTCCTGCGTGGCAATTGGGTTTACCGTGACTGTCGCACTAGCCGACTTTGTCGCGTCTGCATTCGCCACTGCCGTCACCGTGACATTCATCGAGGCGTCTGTTGGAGGGGCGGTATAGAGTCCGGCGCTGCTGATCGTACCGAAGGTTGCACTGCCACCCGGAACGCCGTTCACGAGCCAACGAACCGAGGTGTCCGTTGCTCCCGACACAACTGCCTGAAATTGTTGCGTGTTGCCGGAGGTTACGGTTGCCGATGTCGGTGAGATCGACACCGATACTGGCGGAGGATCGCCTCCCGTATTCTGGCCGGCCCCAGTTCCGCAAGCCGCAGCAAAAACAAGAAGTGAACTGACGAAGGCAGCTTGCAACAGGCAGACGAAACGGCGTGGCATCGGGGCCTCAGACTCCAGGACGCTGATCAGGTTGAGCGAGCAGGAACACAGGTTCCCAAGCCAGATAAAAGCTTCCGGCTGTTATCCGCCGACGCTCTTAATCCAACCATCGATGGCATTAGAAGCGGAGTAGATGTCCCGAGTTGCTGCTGGTTTCCAGTTTCTCGGAGAGAGTGACAAATTCGACCTGAGCTTTAAGCGGCGAAGGCACAAAAATGCCCTACGGCCATGTAATAGCCGCAGGGCTTGTAACTACTCGCACAGTTTGCGATTCAGGCAACCCGCCGTTGTCGTTCAGAGATCTGTTCGCCCCTCACTTCTTCTATTTCTTCGACTTCTTCCGGGTGCATGTGTTGAGGTTTCAGTTTTTTGATGAATCCTTCCATCTTTTTCAGTGTCTGCTGTTCTTCCTTAAGATTTTGGTTCAACAGTTTCACTGCTTTCTTGTGGCCCATCTGCTGCGCCAGTTGAATCAGTGACGTATAAGCGGCAATCTCGTAGTGCTCCACCTTACAAGCGGCGCCGGCATTGAATATGTCAACGAGATCCCCGGACGGGCTCTGCTCGTTCATGAATTCGTCATGTTCGCCAATGATCCCGGCCATGCCTTTGCATTCGGCATGTTCGGGATCTTCTTCCAGGCTCTCAAACACCTGCTCCAGACGCTTTACTTGCTTTTCGGTCTGTTGGCGGTGGTGTTCAAATGCCTTCTGCAGATCTGGCCGGCTGGATTCCACTGTCTGCTTGCCCAGGGCTTCCACCAGCTTTTGCTCTGCGTCCAGCATGTCGCTCAATTCGTGAAGAAATAGTTCATGTGCTGTTTGCATTCGCACCTCCTAAGTCACGCCGATGTTTGAGATGCAAATGAAACTCGTCAGGAGTTCCGAGACCTTGTCAAAAACGGCGCTGCGGAAATAGGTCAAATGGCGCTTTTCGGGTATATTCAAACTTCGGAATGTCGAACTTCTACGAAAGATTTCTCCACACCGTACAGCAGTTCCCATCGGTTACAGCGCTGGAAATGCAGCGTGAGTCCGGCGAACTGGAGCGTTATACCTATTCCGAACTGCGCCGCATGTCCGACTCGGTCGGTGCTTGGCTGGTGAATAATGGTGTCCCTCGTGGCACCCGCTGCGCGATTCTGGCCAACAATGGCCCGCGATGGGTGGCCTCATACCTCGGAATTCTGGCGGCGGGTTCAGTGGCGGTCCCGTTCGACACTGCCTTCAGTGCGGAGCAAGTAGCCAAGCTGCTGCGCGACAGCGGCGCTGATTTTCTTTTCGTCGATGCCAAGCATCTCCCGATCGCCCGTGAGGCGCTAAAGAAAGCGCCGGTAAAGCTGGTGATGATCGATCAAGCGGAGACCGCCGATTACCCCAGCTTCGAAGCCATGCTGTCGGGCGGTTCCAATGGTTTTAAGTACGTGGATGTGGACAACGATTGTCTGGCTGCCATTCTATACACCTCCGGCACCACCAGCGATCCCAAGGGCGTGATGCTCGCGCATGGGAACATCGATGCCGAAGCCGAGGGCGCTTTCCGCCTGTTGCCCGATCTCGGCCCTCACGATGCGATCCTCGGCATTCTGCCGCTGTTCCATGCTCTTGCGCAGATGGCCAATCTGCTGCTGCCTCTCGTCAAAGGAGCGCGGGTCGTATTCCTGGAATCGCTGAATACCACGGAGTTGATGCGCGCCCTGCGCGAACGCGACATAACCATCTTCTGTTGCGTCCCGCAATTTTTCTACCTGATCCACGGCAAAGTCCTGAAAGAGGTGAGCGCCCGCGGGCGGCTAACCGAAAAGCTCTTCCGGCTGATGCTCGACGCCAATGCCGCATTCCGAAAAGTTGGCGTCAATCTCGGCCCCGTGCTCTTCGGCAAAGTCCACGAGATGCTCGGCCGCAAGATGCGCTACCTGATCACCGGCGGTTCGCGCCTCGACCCCAACGTCGCCCGTGACTTCTACGCCCTGGGTTTCACGATCCTGAACGCCTACGGACTCACTGAAACCAGCGGGGCCACCACGGTCACCAAACCTTCGCATAACGTGATCGGCTCCGTCGGCCAGCCCATGTATGGCGTCGAGGTGAAGATCGTCGATCAGAAACTTGATCCCGAACTCGGCAGGGAAGTGGGCGAGATCGCCGTGCGTGGCGGCATCGTCATGAAGGGCTATTACAACCGGTCCGACGCCACCGCCGCCGTCATGCGCGATGGCTGGCTCCTCACCGGAGACGTCGGCTACATCGACAACAGCGGCAGCGTCTTCATCACCGGCCGTGCCAAGGACATCATCGTTCTCAGCTCGGGCAAGAACATCTATCCCGAGGAGATAGAAACACACCTCCAGCGCAGCCCGTTTATCAAAGAAGTCTGCGTCATTGGCCTGGAAGGGAAGCCCGGCGAGCCGCTGAGCGAACGCCTTCACGGCGTCGTTGTTCCGAATTTCGAGACTCTTCGCGAACGGAAGATCGTCAACGCCCGTGAGATTGTGCGTTTCGAAATCGAGACTCTCAACGCTCAACTCCCGCCAACCAAGCGCATCCTCAGCTACGACGTATGGCAGGACGATCTCCCTCGCACCAGCACGCGAAAAGTAAAGCGCCGGGAGGTCGAGAAGCTTGTGAAGTCCGGAGCGGCGCAGTCAGCCGGAGAAATCGGCGCTCGCCAGCTCACCGACGCCGACCGTGAATGGATGGACATTCCCGAAGTCTCAACCGCTCTCACCGTCATTCGCGACGCAGCTAAGACGAAAAAAGATCAGGTGTTCCCCTCCGACAGCCTTGAACTCGACCTCGGACTCGACTCCATGGAACGCGTTGAACTCCTCGTTGCCCTTGAGCGTGCGCTGGGTGCTTCCGTGGAAGATTCTGTGGTCAGCGAAGTTTACACTGTCCGCGAATTGGTGGACGCCGTCCGCTCCCGCGTAGGTTCCGCAGGATCGCGGGAGAACGCTCCCACCTGGGCCAGCATCCTCGCCGAAGAACCCACCGAACCCGAGATCCGCGCCATCGCCAAGCCGCACATCCTGGCCGTTCTGTTCTGGTTTGTTGTAACGCGAGTGATACGCTGGCTCGCCGTTCCGACGTTCCGCCTGCAAGTCCGTGGACGCGA
>CAYWSM010000125.1:0-18645 GCA_964460935.1 uncultured Terriglobales bacterium
TACGGACGGAACCCACAGCAGAAGCTTCGTTAGCCGCGATACGAGACCGCAGCAAGTTCGGAATGGCGATCGCCGCGATGATCAGGATGATCGCGACGACAATCAACAACTCGATCAGTGAAAAACCCTTCTGTTTGCGCATGTGCTCTTTTTTTCTCTCCTGGGTAAATATCCCGAGGTATCCTGCTTAAGTGCATCTCGTTAACCAATGTCAGCTACCCCAATTGGCAACCTCGATTACCTTCCTATCCAGCTTATTATTAGTGGTTTAGGTTGAAATTGAGCTGCCGATTGTCACCTCAGCACAGTTGGAAGTCTTTCGGGTGGCCACGATGACTGACGAATTTTGTCACTTCCCTCGCGAAAATCTGTCAGTTGCTCGTGCCTCGCCTTCAAGACGCTCCAATAATTTCTGAGTCTCCTCGTCATTGGGTTGGTTCTGCTGCTCGCTCCGGGCTGCTCTTATGGCTTCGGGTAATCTGCCTTGTCCTTCGAGGCTCAACGCCAGTACCCGCCGGTATCCAGGCTTGTAAGGCATTACTTTCAAGGCATATTCGATAGCACCCTCTGCTTCGGAATATCTTCCCTGCCGAATTAACGCTTCGGCTAACAATGCTGAAGGATCTCCCTCCAGAGTGTTCGCTTCCACTGCCCTCCGCAAGTAGAACTCCGCTTCTTTGTACCGGCCATCCATGAAATTACCTAATCCAAGATTGTATAGAGCCCTCCAGGCGTGTGGATTGCGCTTAATAACTTGTTGGAACGCTAATATCGCCTCATTCTTGCGCCCGTGAGCAGCTAATGCGGTGCCAAGATTGTTGAATGCCGTCTCGTTAGCTGGAGCCACAGTAGTGGCTCGGCTGAAGAGCAGGACATCATTGGCCCAGTAGATCTGCTGACTGGCAGTAGCATACGCACCAGCAAGCATTAGTGTCGCCATAAGTGCCACTTGTATTCCAGAGATGCCGAAAACGCGCGACTCCCCAAAGCGTAATCGGCGTATCTGTCTGGCAATCAAAAGTGCAAATCCCGCCGAGGGTAGAAATAAGTACCGGTCATGCAGGAAATTGCCAGGCTCGAGTACTCGAATGTTCAATGCAGGCAAAAGGGGGACGACCAGGAGTACGAATGCGAATGCTGAGATACGATCGCGGGAACGCCATAGGTAGGCCGCTCCGCAGATCACGACTAACAGGATAGTTACGGCGGGTCCCCAGAAATTTGTCCATTGCAAGTTCGTAATTGGGGATGCGTCGTAAATAACGCTTAATCCAACTGGCCACAGGAGATGTTTGCCGTAGAAATAGATTAGCGAAGGCAACGCCACTAATGCATCCCGCGAACTTATCGGCAGGTACACGTGGCTGAATTCATGCAACACCGAGTGCCTTGCTATGAGATACAGAGCTGTTAGCACCAGAAACGGAAACGTCAAGATTGCTGCTTTGCGAACTCGCCTGATTTCTGAGCTGAACAGAAAAACGTATGTTGCCACCAAGACTGGCTCCACGATTGCGGTTTCTTTCGTGAGAATTGCGAGCGCATAAAAAACGACGGAAAGCGCAATCCACAGGGAATCTGTATTGTTCCTGGCTGTTCCCCGGATGAAACACAAAAGAGAGATGAAGAGAAAAATACTTAAGAGTGAATCAGTGACTCCTGATACCCACGCTGCTGATTCCAAGTGCGCTGGGTGGACGGCAAATATCAGTGCTGCGAAGGTCGCTAACCACGGATCTGCACCCAGCCGCAGCACTAGCCTGTACACGGTGTACGTCGATAACGAGTAAATGGCAACTGTGGTCGCGTGCCAACCGATACTGTTCGTTCCGAATAGCGCGTAATTGATGAGTAGCCATAGGCTAAAAATTGGTCGCCAGAAACTGCCAACTATAAGTGGATTCTGGAACCGCCATACGTCAGTTGTAAAGAGCAGGGGGAATGCCTTCCACGTATGAACAAAAGGATTCAATACAATCTGGCTTACATCGTCATAGACAAACTCGAATCGGATTGTTGCCACATAGAGGAGAGCTGCAATCGTGGAAGGAAACACTGCTAGCCAGCGTTGGGTCGGAGTGTAACTTGGAGCAGATCGTAGTGCGGGCGTTACGGCGGCCATGAAAGAGACGCGGTTATGCTACACGATAAGGGACTGATTTAAGAGAAAACGGGGAGCAAACCGAGTTTGCTCCCCTTTGGCTGTACCCTCCCCCGAGAGGTACCTCGCCAAACTTATGTTTTTACTGCAGCGGGGCGTCGGTGGCCGTCGCTGTAGTGCTGTTGTTGTAGCGGATCACGCCCGACTGGTCAGAGAAGAAGTAACGCTGACCGGTCTGCGCGTTCAGAGGACTGCCGTTAACCGTGTAGGTCGTGTTCGGGGTGCCAGTACCGGTACCGCAACCGGTGCCGCCGCCTGACGCTGTCGAACCGAAACTGTAACCACTCTTGGTTCCATTAGCGAGAACCGCATCAAGCAGACCTGCGCCAGTGGTATTACCGCCGGAGCCGCCGAGGTTGTTCAGCGTAGTGAAACCGCAGTCCGGATAGGTGGAATTGTAGGTGACTTCGGCCGTGTTGATGGTACGGACGGAACCCACAGCAGAAGCTTCGTTAGCCGCGATACGAGACCGCAGCAAGTTCGGAATGGCGATCGCCGCGATGATCAGGATGATCGCGACGACAATCAACAACTCGATCAGCGAAAAACCTTTGGCTGTTTTCTTCATAAGTTTATGTACAGGCCTCCCAGAATGTGTCCAGCGAGGCCGAAAAGTTCAGCCCGCCTACGCCCTTATGTATTGGCACGCCAGACTCCAAAACGGACGCCAATCTTGGTTACTGACGGACTTGTCCCCGATCTCATGTAAGTCGTTGATTCTACATAAGCTGACGAGAGCAGCGGATACTCGGCGAAAACTGGTTTGGTCTGACTACTGACGGTTTACGACAATCGAAAGCCAATTTTCGTCAATTTGATTTTCTCAATCCACATTTTGAGACGCATACTGAGACCGAAAGAACAAACAAATCAGTTTGGCGGTACCCTTATGGAATGAAGCGGGTGTCGATGGAGTCAACAAGTATTGCTTCGATTGGTTACGATCCTGGCCGATATGAGTTGGAAGTCGAGTTTCGAGAAAGTGGAGACGTGTATCGATACTTCGATGTCCCTGCGGGAGAGTACACGGCATTTCTAGCCGCCGAGTCGAAGGGCTCATACCTCAACAAGGTTTTTAAATTGCGCGGGTATCACTACATCATCGTGCGCAACGGGCGACATTAGCACATCTTTCGCGCAACATAGCTACAGCCGCCAATGTTCTAGCAGTCTAGGGAATCGCGAGAAATTTTCAGACCGTTCAGATTGCCGAGTACAGTTACCGCAATCGATCCAGTCTCGAAATACTGCTGAGCCAGAGCCATCAGATTTTCTTTGGTGACATCTTCCACGCGCGCGATGATCTCGTCCATCGAATAGAAGCGATCGAAATACAGTTCCTGGCGCGCCAAGTTCGACATGCGGGCTGTCGAGGATTCCAGGCTCAGCATCAAGCTGCCCTTAAGCTGATCTTTCGCCCGGCGGATTTCCTCATCCGACACCGGCTCGTTCTTCAGTGTCCGGAATTCGCACATGACGGACTGAACGACTTTCGGCGCATTCTCGCGTGATGTTCCCGCGTAGATCGCCATGCAGCCTGTATCGCGGTAAGGATTCAGCTCACTGTAAATCGCGTAAGCCAGACCTTGTTTTTCGCGCACGCTTTGGAAGAGTCTCGAACTCATCCCTCCCCCAAGTAGCGTGTTGAGAATGTACGAAGCGAACCGATCCTGGTGTCCGATGGGCAGCGATGGCACGCCAAGGCAGAGCTGTACCTGCTCCAGCGCTTTCTTGTTTCGCATATTAATGCGAGCTTGAATCTTGGGGGGATCCTGCTTGAATCCGTTGGATCCGGTCTGCAGGTGAGCGAACTTCTCTTTTACCAGGTCCACGAAACGTTCGTGCTTCACGTTTCCCGCGACCGAGATGATCATGTTGTTAGGAATGAAGAAGCGGCGGTAATAATCGAACAGAGTTGCCTGTTCGAACCTCTTCACCGTCTCGCGAGTGCCAAGGATTGGCCGCCCTAGCGGGTGATCCTTCCAGAAATTCTGCGTAAAGATCTCATGGACGAGGTAATCGGGGTTGTCCTCATCCATCTTGATCTCTTCGATGATGACCCCGCGCTCGCGCTTGATTTCCTCTTCGTCAAATACCGGGTGCAGCACCAAGTCGCTGAGAATATCGATGGCTGTGGGCAGATGTTCATCCAGGACTTTAACATCGAAGCAGATGCATTCTTTGGCCGTGAACGCATCCATATTGCCGCCGACCGAATCTACTTCTCGGGCAATCTGCTCCGCGTTGCGGCTTTGCGTGCCCTTGAACACCATGTGTTCGATGAAATGCGAGATGCCGTTTGATTCCTGGTTCTCATGCCGCGATCCGGTTTTGATCCAGATTCCAATCGACACCGATCGAATGTGCGGCATCTCTTCCGTAAGGATGGTGAGTCCATTCGGCAAGACCTCGCGGCGGACGTTGCGCAAACCTTCCATTACCAATTCGCCGGTTGCGGCTACCAGGTTCCTCTCGTTTGTGGTCAGCGGATATTCTTTCATAAGGTGTGGCAGCCCGTCATAGCCAAGTTAATATTGCATTTTCAGTCACTTACGCGACACTTTACTTTGGTCCTGTTACTCGACTGCAGGAATCTATATAAAGACACCTATTGGATGCATGAGCAACACCACACAATCCGCCTTATTAGGCCTTGACCTGCAAGAACTTACCGCTTTCGTTGTGGAAAAGCAGCAGCCCGCCTTTCGCGGCAAGCAGTTAGCCGATGCCATTTACCGCCAACACACTGAAAATGCAGGAGAAATCACCACTTTACCGCAGAGTTTTCGCGCTACTCTGGCCGCTGAGGGGCACGAAATCGGCTGGCCAACAATCCTGAAGAGATTCGTCTCGCGGGATGGAACCATTCGCTACCTGATCGGTTTCTCGGATGGCGAAAGCGTAGAAACCGTTTGGATGCCCGAAGGCGATGGTGGCGAGGCCGGAGACGGCAGTGATGCCTATGAAGACACCTCAGAATTGCATCCGCACGATTGGCATCGTGCCACCATATGCGTTTCCAGCCAGGTCGGTTGTGCCGTCAATTGCCAGTTCTGCCTGACAGCGAAACTTGGAGTAAAGCGTAATCTTACCGCCGGAGAAATCGTCGGACAGGTACTTATCCTGTTGCAAGATCAGAACGTTAACGTCGAGAGCGAACGCATCAATCTCGTCTTTATGGGGATGGGAGAGCCCTTTCTCAACTACGAAAATTTCATGAAAGCCGTGCGCTTATTGGTCCAGGAAGTCGGCATTCCTGAATCGCGCATGACCGTCTCAACCGCCGGTATCGTTCCACGCATCGACGATTTTGGCCGCGAGCCGATCCGTCCCAAACTCGCGATCTCGCTCAACGGATCCAATGACCAAGTCCGCGAATCGGTAATGCCGCTGAATCGCAAATGGGATCTCGAAAAGTTGCTCGGTGCTGCGAAGTCATTCCCGCTTCGCAATCGCGAACGTCTCACCTTCGAATACGTGCTGCTCAACGGTATTAATGACGGTCCCGAGAATGCGAGGGAAGTCGTTCGTTTGTTGAATGGTATCCGCGCAAAGGTGAACCTGATTGCGCTCAATCCCGGCCCCGACATTCCCTACGGCACGCCGCGCCAGGATCGCATAGAGAAGTTCCAGCAGATTTTGCTTAATGCCGATGTTCCGGCTTTCATCCGCCGTCCACGCGGTCGCGACATTTACGCCGCCTGCGGACAGTTGAAGAGGACGGAAGAACTAGTGAGCCTCGCATGAGACACAACTAGAGACTAGAGACCAGGGAACTTACGCAATTGCTTAGGTGCTACGCACGTCGGGTCACCGCCTCTCCATCACCGGCCTCAGCACCAACTGCTCATTCACCGAAAACACCTCTGCCCTCATCAGCAGCGTGCTTATCAGTGATGTCAACCCTGATGCCGCGAAAATCATGCTCAATACCACGAACTGATAAATCGCCGAGTACAGCGGACTTGCCCCCGACAGCAACATTCCCGCCATCAGTCCCGGAATCCACACGATTCCCAGTGATCGCAGAGAATCAATCGCCGGAATTAAGCTCGCCTCGAATGTCGATTGCGAATACCTCGCAACGCTTTGCGCCGGATCGGCTCCCAACGCAAGCGCACTTTCGATTTCGCCCGTGTGAGCAATCACGTCGGAACGAAAACGGTTCAGCGCCAGGCCGTTCGTGTTCATCGCATTCGCAATCAGCATGCTACCCACAGGAATCAGCGACGTAATCGGCGTATCGATTACACCCAGCGCTGTCATGACTGCGATTACCGACCCGGCGCCGCACGCGATCGATATCGTCGATACACGAAACGCATTCGGCATTCCTTTGGCCCGCTTCGCCGACGTGGCGCCCGCGGCAACCATCATGGCTGCTAACAGAAACACGCTTGTCCACTGCGGACCTTTTAGCAGAAACACCAGCAGGAACCCCACGGTCACAATCTGCCCCAGGCCCCGAACGAGAGCGATAGTGGTTTCGCTCTCCAGATGAATCTGTCTCCGGCGCGCGACGAATACCACCACCAATGCTGCCAAAGCTGCCACTCCTGCTTGTGCTAGCCCGAGGCTGAGTTGTCCCGCAAAGAGATGCTTAAGCACCGAGAACCTCCTGTACCGATCCGGTCCTTGTAACCATTCCGTGATCGAGCATGATGACCCGCTCTGCGAATCGCTTTGCTTGCTGCCAGTCGTGCGTCACGATGATGCAGGCCAGATGTGACTGTCGTACCAGACCGTGAATCAACGACTCGACAGCCAATTTTGAAGTTTCGTCCAATGCCGATGTAGGTTCATCGAGCAGAAGCACAGCCGGATCATTCGCGAGCGCTCGCGCAACTGAAACTCGCTGCGCCTCGCCTCCCGATAAGTTCGACACGTCGCGATCCGCATATCCCGCCAGCCCAACATCCCGAAGCAGTTCCTCGACTCTGCCGTTCGACAATATCTCTCCGCGTTGCTGCGGGCCGAACCTCACGTTCTGCGCAATCGTTCCCGGAAACAGAAACGCCCTTTGCGTCACCATTCCGATCTTGCGCCGCAACTTGCGCGGAGGAATCTGCCGGTACTCCGCGCCTTCCAGAAACACCGTCCCTTGCGTCGGTTCATCGAGCCGATTGATGAGTCTCAGCAGGGAACTCTTGCCCGATCCGCTTGGGCCGACAACCGCGAGAATCTCCCCGCGGCTTAACTCGAAGCTCACGTCACGCACGAGAACAATCTCACCTATGCTGCGCCCTAGATTCGCAACGCGAATCACGCTCTGTTCACTCCGGAGCTCACTCATGGAGTTCATGATTGTCAATGAGCAAGAGCACTCGTAGCAACTACAACATTTTCATCTCCCAACCGTGCCGTAGAATCCATACAACATGCAAAAGCGCAAACTCGGCAGCACAGGATTAGAAGTTGCCCCCCTTGCATTCGGCGGAAATGTCTTCGGTTGGACCGCCGACCAGCCCACCTCGTTCAAATTACTCGACGCCTTTGTCGACGCCGGTTTCAACCTCATTGATACTGCTGATTCTTATTCGCGCTGGGTTCCCGGCCATCAGGGAGGCGAATCGGAGACCATCATCGGCAACTGGATAAAAACCCGCGGCAACCGCGAGCGCGTGATCATTGCTACCAAGGTCGGCTCAGACATGGGACAAGGGAAGAAAGATCTTTCGACGAAGTGGATTCTCGAGGAAGCTGAGAACTCCTTGCGCCGTCTCCAGACCGACTACATCGACCTGTATCAGACGCATTGGGATGATCCGACCACGTCGCCCGAAGAAACGTTGCAGGCGTATGCGAAGTTGGTCGAGCAGGGGAAGGTTCGTGCTATTGGAGCCTCGAACCTGAGCGCCAACCGTTTGCGCGAATCGCTTGCCGTCAGTGATCGCGATGGTCTTCCTCGTTACCAGACCTTCCAGCCTAACTACAACCTTTACGACCGTGCTGATTACGAATCGGAACTCGAGCCCTTGTGCGTGAAAGAGAACCTGGGCGTTATCAATTACTTCTCTCTCGCCAGTGGTTTTCTCACCGGCAAATATCGGTCTGAGGCTGACCTCGCCAACGCCGCTCGCGGAGGATTCGTTAAGAAGTACGTGAACGAACGAGGCTTCCGCATCCTCGCCGCACTCGATGAGGTTGCGAAGGCGCAAAACGCCAAGCCGGGTCAGATCGCGATCGCGTGGTTGATATCGCGTCCATCCATTACGGCTCCTATCGCCAGCGCGACGAATGTGAATCAGCTTCAGGAGCTAATTCAAGCTACTCAGATCCAACTTGATCGGAATTCCATAGAAAAGCTAAATGTGGCCAGTGCCTGATCCCACGCTCCCCATCCGAGAGGTGGATCGGGAGCATGGGATCATAAACTCGCCGTTGCGCTTCCCAGGAGGATAGAGGGAGGGCAGCAGCTTGTAGCGCAGGAACAAAGGTACCCTGAAATTGGGTGTAGAGTTGTCCCTCAAACGTCAGGCAGAAGTCAAAACCCGGCAATTTTGCTGTAACACGTAGTCACTCCTTCAGTTTCAGCCGGCTTTTGTTTTCTTCCATAAATGCCCGTAAGTCATCGGTGCGGTCCAACAGCCGTGTCCACTGCTCGTAATACAGTGTTACCGGGAATCTCCCGAGGCCATAAACGCTAACGCCACCCTTTTCACTAACACGGAACTCCAGGTTACCGGAACGTTTGTTCGCGGATTGCTTCTCCAGTTCTGCTAGTCGCGCTTTCAGTTCTTCATATGTCGGTTCGCTCATCATGTTCTCCGTCGACAATTGTAGCGGAGCCATGACGCTGTCTTGTGCCAGAAAAGGTTGCTTGAACTACTGCTTTTCGTCGCGGATGTCCTAAAACGAAACAAAGCCAACTGCTCCCCTGATCGCGTCATCTTCTGACAGCAGATGCTTGCGAACCTGCGAGCGGGAACCCGAATGCGCGTCTTTCACACAGCGTTTGTTTCTATCACTATTCTTCTTCTTGCGTTCACTCTCGCGTGTACCCAGAGCCGCTTTAGCCGTGCTGAGGAATACGAACTCGCTGGTCAGAGCGCAACTGCGCTCCAGATATACCAGCAAATTCTCGCCACAATTCCCCATCCAGGTCCCAAGCGCGCTGCTGTCCTGATAAGAATCGGAGAATGCCTCTATCACATGGATCGCATGCAGGAGGCGTTCAACAGCTTCCAAAAGGCTGCTGAAGCCGACCCGAACAACATCGCAGCCCGTCTCCGGATGGCGCAAATGTTTCTGGCAGCCGATGCTCCGGACCGCGCCCGCGAGCAAGTCGAAATCATTCTTAAGAAGGTTCCCGCTAACACGGAAGCTCTTGATCTCCTCGGTGCAACTTGGGCCGCTTCTGAAAATTACGATCTCGCCAAGCAGGCGTACCTGCTTGTTTTGCAAAGTGATCCACGCCGGATGACGGCGGCAGTCGCACTCGCTGAGATCTACAGTCGCGACGGTGATCTGGCGAAAGCAAGGGAAGTCTTGCACAAGGCGGCTGCTCATGATCCGCGCAATTCTGTTCCTTGGTTGGCCCTCGCCCGCCTGGAAGAGCAGGACGGAAATTCATCAGCCGCCGAGGACGCCTATCGCAAGGCCGTTGCTACCGAGGACACTCCTGAGACTAACTTGCGGCTCGCCCAGTTTCTCCAGCGTTCGACGCGCATTACGGAAGCCGAACAAACGCTGCGCAAGATTGATGCACAAAGCCCCGCTTCTCCGGTTGCCCTGGCCGATTTTCAACTGCTCTCGGGCCGTCCCGACGAAGCTCTCGAACACTACATGCGAGCCTTTGCGTCCGAACCACCTCCGGCAACCAAACGCTCGCTTTGGTTGTGGCTAAACAGGAGAGCGGTCAAGATCGGCAACACAGAGCAGACCAGTAAGGCCGTCATCGTCGCTCGCATGATTGAAGCCGAACTTGCCGCGTTGCCGCCGGGGCAGGGACTCGATCGCAACAAAGCTATGGCAAACGTGCGATCTCATCTGGAACAGAACCTCGCACGTTTCGATCGTGCCACCGTCAACATTCTCGAAGCAGAAATAGCGCTGGCAGAAAACAATCTCGCATTTGCCAAGTCTTTTGCAGACGCGGCAACGGGACTCGCTCCCGAATCTGCGTCCGCTCATTACATCGTTGGCGTGGTAGCCGCTGCGAATGGGGATAATAATTCGGCTCAGGAGGAGTGGCAGAACGCGCTCGATGAAGATCCTCACTTCGATCCGGCGCGCCTCGCATTAGCCGAAGACGCCCTCGCTCGTGGCGACTCTGAATCATCCGACCTTCAGGCTCGTCTCGTAGTGCGTCACGATCCAGGCAATCTCCGCGCCATCTTAGTTTTCTCTCGTGCGTTGCTGACGGAAGGGAAGAACGCGCCGGCGGCTATTATGGCGCAGCGTGCCGCCGCACTTGATCCCACCTCCCCTGAGCCTTACCTGATTCTCGCCGAGGTCGCGCTCAAGGTGAACAATCCGTCGCAGGGCCTGATCAATTTCGAGCGCGCGCTGAGCATGAAGCCCGATTGTGAAGAAGCCATTGACGGACTCCTGCGTGTCTATCGCGGCACACGTCTCTCCTATGCAGGCATTCACAAGATGGAGAAGGTCGCTCAGCAACCGCCTGCTTCCAGCACGTTGCTCGAAATCGTCGGACGCCTCTACGCCGACCGCGGATTGTATGCCGATGCCATCCGTGCGCTGAAACGCACGGTTGATCTCGATCCCAAGCACACCACCGCAGCTCGCATCCTTGCACAGTTACAGGCGAACACCGGAGACTATCAGGCTGCTACCCAAGCCGCGATGAAGGCAGGTGTTGATTCGCAGTCACTGCTCACCGCCTATCAGGAACAAAACTCTGGAGATTGGAGAAAAGCTGCCGCCACCTACGAGCATGCGCTGCGCGCCGGAGACGATACCGGAGTTGCAGCCAACAATGTTGCCTGGTTGTACGCGGAACACAACGAACAACTTGACCGGGCGCTCTTGCTGGCACAGGCGGCTGTTAACACTTCGCCGAATAACCCTGCCGTTCTCGATACCTTGGGTTACGTTCATCTTCAGCGCCGCGAATATTCCGATGCAGTGAAGCTGTTCGAAACAGCGGCTCGAATCACGCAGGAAGCGCCTTCGCTTCCCGAGTATCGCTATATTAGGCAGCAGGTTCGTAAGCATCTGCGCGATGCTTACATGCTCTCTGGTCAAACCCAGGCTGCACAGCAGATTGCACAGAATCGCGGGCCGTTCGCCCTCAGGTAAAGGCCGCCGGAAGGCAAAACGGTCCCCGGCTCGCCGCATCCTACCCCCATACACAAAAGGAGGAATTCATGCCAGAACGCAAGCTGGACGGGATGCGTGTGGCTATCATCGCCGCCACCGACTTCGAACAAGCCGAACTTGAGGAGCCAATGGAAGCGCTTGAAGAGGCTGGCGCGACCACTAAGATTATCTCTCCGCAATCCGGGAAGATCACCGGCGTGAAGCATGACGAAAAGAAAGACGATTTTACTGTTGACTTCACGCTCGATCAGGTCAGTCCCGACGAATTTGACGCCGTGCTGCTCCCGGGAGGAGCTCTCAATGCCGACTTCCTGCGCGTGCAGCCGAAGGCGCAAGAGTTCGTACGTAAGTTCGACGAGGCGGGGAAGCCGATGGCCATTATCTGCCACGCCCCGTGGCTACTCGTCTCGGCTGGTCTGGTCAAAGGACGTACCCTCACCAGCTATCACACCATTCAGGATGACATCCGTAACGCTGGCGGTAACTGGCAGGACGAGGAAGTCATTCGCGATCGCAACTGGGTCATGAGCCGGCAGCCGTCCGATATTCCGGCATTCAATCGCGAAATGATTAACATGTTCGCCGAACTGCGGCAACCATCGCGGCAAGCAGCTTAACAAACAAAAGAAAACACGGAGCTTGGAGACACTAAGTTTCACGGAGCGATTTAGAAAAGAATCACAACCCAAAACTCCCAGGGAAACGCACCAAGTACACAACCGGGTGTTTTTCCTTTCATCTTTTTTCTCCGTGTACTCCGTGTCTCTGTCCTCCGTGTTTTCCTTCCATCTCTTAGGAGGAACCATGAAAGCCGTCGTCTTCCACGATATCGGCGACATTCGCCTCGACACCGTCAAAGATCCAACCATTAAAGATCCCACCGACGCCATTCTTCGCATCACTGCTTCAGCCATCTGCGGAACCGACCTCCACATGATCCGCGGCACCATTCCCGGCATGAAGTCTGGACGCATCCTTGGCCACGAGGCCGTTGGCGTGATCGAAGAAGTCGGCAAGAATGTCCGCAATCTCAAGCCCGGCGATCGTGTTGTTGTCGGCTCCACCATCGGCTGCGGCAACTGCTCCTACTGTCGCGCCGGATATTACTCGCAATGCGACAACGCTAATCCCAATGCCCCGAGCACAGCCTTCTTCGGAGGTCCAGAGAGCGCTGGTGGTTTCGACGGCTTCCAAGCTGAGTACGCGCGCATTCCGTTCGCTCATGTCGGAGCCGTAAAGCTCCCCGAAGAAGTCACTGACGACGAGGCCATTCTCCTCTCCGACATTTTTCCCACCGGCTACATGGCCGCCGAACTAGCCGAACCCGCTCCCGGACGCACCGTTGCCGTTTTCGGCTGCGGACCTGTAGGCCAATTCGCTATCGCCAGCCTCAAACTGATGGATGTCGGCCGAATCATCGCCATCGATACGATTCCGTCGCGTCTTGAGATGGCACGCGAGCAAGGCGCCGAATGCATTGATTACAACGCTGACGATCCCGTGCAGGCGATCAAAGATCTAACCGGCGGCATAGGTGTTGACCGCGCTATCGACGCCGTTGGTGTTGACGCCAACATGCCGCACGAAGGCCCCGGCGCGAAAAAGGCGAAAAAAGAAGAGTCGGATTACAAGGCGGATCAGAAAAAGGTCGCTCCCAAAACCGATCCGCACAATGGCAACTGGGAGCCAGGCGACGCTCCTTCGATCGTTCTGCAATGGGCTGTCGAGGCGTTGGCCAAAGCCGGTACGCTCTCAATTGTTGGTGTCTATCCCGAAACGCTGAAGACGTTCCCCATCGGTGCGGCGATGTTCAAGAACCTCACGCTGAACATGGGCAACTGCAATCACCGCAAATACATTCCGCATCTCGTGGAACTGGTTCGCGAAAATGCGGTCGATCCAACCAAAATTCTCACTCACACCGGTCCGCTAGCCGGCGCGATCGACGCGTACAAGAGCTTCGACAAACGCGAACCCGGCTGGATCAAGGTGATGCTCGAACCATCAACAGAACCGGCCATCGCTGCTTAAACAAACACGGAGTAGGAGGCACTGAGTTTACGGAGTTCTTTAGAAAGAAGTCAAAGGAAGGTAGCAACACCAACGAACAGGGAAGAGCCACGACCTCCAAATCCAGCATCTTCCTCCGTGATCTTCGTGCCTCCGTCCTACGTGTTTTCAGTTGGTTTTAAAATGACCGCGTGACCTTCCGACTGCGTGACTACCAGCCTGCCGACTTCGATCGTCTCTACGAACTCGACCAGGCCTGTTTCCCGCCCGGAATCTCCTACTCCCGCGCCGAACTCACGCATTACATGAACATGCGTGGCACCTTCACCCTTATCGCCGAAACCAAAGCCAGGAAGCCTGAGATAGCCGGTTTCATCGTCGGCCAGAGAGGACCGCGCGGAATGGGGCACATCGTAACCATCGACACCGCCGAAAAATACCGTCGCGCCGGACTCGGCACTCTCCTCATGAATGCCGTCGAGCAGAAACTCAAAGCGTCCGGCTGTCATGTGATCATTCTCGAAACCGCCGTCGATAATGCTCCCGCCATTGCCTTCTACAAACGGCTTGGTTACTTTATCCTGAAAACCATTCCTCGCTACTATCAGAACCGGACTGACGCCTTTCTCATGGCCAAACGCATCGCCGAAAAGTCCGGCGCCACTGTGACTAAGCTCACAAAATGACAGGGTGCATCCGATGCTAGAATCAGGGTGCCTCGTTCGATTCACCTTTTGGTGGAAAGGGTGGGGAACAATTGCATGCTGCTCCTGCTCGCCATCTTCGCTGCCGGATTGCTCCACGGAATCGGTCCCGATCATCTTGCAGCGATTAGCGCATTCGGTGTCGCCGTCGAGCACGATTTTCGTCGCGTCATCTGGTTCGCCGTTCGTTTCGCCGGAGCCCATGCCGTCGTCATCGCTATTGCCGGAGTGCTCGGCCACTTTGGCCGCGAACTTCTCTCCGAACGCTGGGAGCGTGCCTTCGATCTCAGCGCCGGTGGCTTGCTCGTCTTCACCGGACTCGCCGCGTTGATTGGATTGTTAAGCGGGAAGATTAAAGTTCACCAGCACCTGCATCGTCATGATCATCATGATCACAAGCATCTGCACGTGCACATTGTTCCGGAAGAAGTGAAGCAGTGGCAGCACGAACATGCTCACCAGGGGACCGAACACGTCCACGGTGGCGTGGCGGCTACCCTCGGCGTGCTCTTTGCTCTTGGCGGTACCCGCAGCCTGCTGATTGTCATTCCCATGGCGATCGCGAGCACACTCTCGCTCACCATGCTTCGGGTGAGTGCGTTTGTGGTGGGGATCATTATTTCGATGGTTGCTTACGCCTTCATTACGCAGCATGCTTTTGAGGCGCTGTCGAAGAAAGCCAACTCCGCTGGGTATGCTCCTGCGTTCCTAAAAGCTTCTTCTTACTTGCTGGCTGGATTCTGTATCGTTGCCGGTATGCTCACCATCAACGAACGCTTACATCTTGTAACAGGCATGTTCCTTCAGTAACAGCACTTAGATCCCGTAGCCGATAATCTTCAGCGCAATTCCAGTTGCCGTCCCAGCGCCTTTCGATTCGACTCGGACCACCTGCCCCAAACATGAAACGCCACCAGTAAGCGAATCGTTGGATTCTCGGAGGATGACCTTCATGCTATCGCCAAGATTCGGCGTGAAATCGGAATAGACGAACAGTCCGTCGCGGCTAATGTCTCGGATCAACCCAATATGGCTTTTTCCGTCGAATTCGACCTTGGCGGAAACTACAACCAGTGTCCTGTTCGAGGCCCGTTGCCGCTCCCATCCACCTTTCCATCCGATCTGTGCTCCCAAACTTGCCGTGGCCATAGGATCCCCCTAGTGCACTCATTCCAATGCACACGGCATGCCGTAATCGGCGATCCTTTATTTTCTGTCACTTAGGTATGGATCGATTAATTTTCTGAATGGCACTTTTTACTCTGCAAAGCAAATTTCGACGTAATTTGTCGTTGTGTTACCCGGTTACTCTAAGTCCACAGGAAAGGTGAAAAGGGCGCTATTTGAGCGCCCTTGGATGGGAGTTTTGTTGCACGAATCAGGCGACGTCTTCCTCCCGCTCCGGATGGTCGCGATTCTTCAAGTCCTCGGAAGCATCGCGTGCGGCATCTTTCACCTTGCCCCAGGTATTCTGTACTTTGCCTTTGGCCTGGCCTAGCGCCCCTTCCGATTGCAGATTTTCATCTCCGGTCCACTCGCCTACCTGGCGTTTGATCCGGCCTGCGACATCGTTGGTTTTGCCTTCAATGCGATCTTTATCCATACAAATCCCCTTCGCTGAATTGGATACCGCACAAACACGTTCATGCTGCCCGGCTGGGGCTCGTCATAAGCTGGAAAATCAGTGACACAACTGCGAGCACCAACAGAATGTGGATAAACCCGCCGAGCGTGAAACTGCTTACAACACCAACCAGCCACAAGGCGAGCAGAATGACGAATAGCGTCCACAGCATCGCCTTACCTCTGAGATATCGATTGGCTTTCGCTTTGTTGGTAACTAAGGTGCCCAATTTCGGGGATTAGTTGCTACCATTCGAGAGTTGCGGTGCAAATCGAAAGCTGCCGTTCGCAAACTGCCGCGGGATTAGGCGTCTGCACCAAGCGCAAAGAGTTAAACGCGGAGTGGCGGGACGCTGTTTCAGATAACACTTCATATTTTTTAGGTAATTGTAGAATGTTCCACATCGGAAGATAGAGAACACCCACAACAGTGGTCACAAGGTTTTTCTATAACCTCTCCGTGACCTCCGTGTCTCCGTCCTTCCGTGGTTTCAGTTATGAAAATTGCCATCCAGGGTGAACGCGGATCCTTCAGCCACGAAGCCGTACTCACATTTCTTTCCAAATCAACACTGGTGACGTGCTCTCTCTCCGCCGATGTCTTCGACGCCATCCAGCAGGGAAGAGCCGGCGCTGCTCTCATTCCGCTTGAGAATTCTCTCGCGGGATCGGTCGCCGAACACTACGACCTGCTGCTCTCTCGCGACGTTCACATCCAGCAGGAATTCCGTCTGCGCATTCGCCACAACCTGATCGCCGCTCCTGGTGTGAAACTCAAGGACGTGAAGCGCGTCTACTCCCACCCCGTCGCACTCGACCAATGCCGTGAGTTCTTCCGCAAACATTCGCGTGTATCCGCTGTCCCGTTCTATGACACTGCCGGAAGCGTAAAGCACGTGATCGTCGCCGGACTCCGCGATGCCGCCGCCATTGCCGGAAGACAGGCCGCCACCGAATATAAAGGCGAAATCCTGCTCAGCGGACTCGAGGACGATAAACAAAACTTCACCCGTTTTGTGCTGATCAACAAGTCGGCGAAGAAGAACAAATCCGCGAACAAGACCTCTGTCTGCTTTTCGCTCAAGAACATGCCAGGCGTTCTGTTCAAGGCCCTCAGCGTCTTCGCCCTTCGCGACATCAGCCTGTCGAAAATCGAATCTCGTCCGCGCCGCGGCCATCCGTGGGAATATGTCTTCTACGTCGATTTTCTCGCCGGTGACGAAGACCGCTCCCGCAAAGCCCTCGACCACCTGCGTGAGATCTCGGAGTTCGTAAAAGTTCTGGGAATCTATCCCGCCGCCGAATAGGAATTTCAGTTCGACCGCACAGCGAGCGCATTTTCGGCATGAAACTGACAACCGACACGTTTTTTCAAGTCGCAAGCCCAGGCGCAAACGTTCACGGGAAAAAGATCGTCTTATTGAAAGGTTGATCTTCAGCAAGCCCCCGGGTTTCAAGGCTTAGGAGCTTCCCATCCGCACTTCCAAGTTCCCCTGAACTTGAAACTCGAAACTCTGAAACTGATTTTCAGGTCATTGCCGTGGACTTTCTGCCGATTTACAATTCGTGCGCCTCATTTTCGGCGTTCCCCGCCGATGCCTGAATCTTTTACACTGTACTGGTCATCCAAAGTTGAGTGAATTACGCTCAAGAGAACATTATGGCTAAGACATCCAATAACTTAGAGCGAAACAACGAAGCCACTCAGACCCAGCACGAAGGCCCTCAGCCGGGCCGCAGCTACCCCGTGCTCCCGGTTCGGGATACCGTCCTGTTCCCACACGCCGTTCTGCCGCTGACAGTGGGCCGTGAGAGCTCCGTACAGCTCATCAATTCTTTAGGGGAAGACAAGACAATCGTCGTTGTGGCCCAGCGTGAAGCCCGCGTCGACTCCCCCGCGCCCAGCGATCTTTACGCGATCGGCACTCTGGCCGTAGTACATAAAGTCGTCAAGATGCCCAACCAGAGCCTGTTCGTATTTGCCGAAGGACTGGAGCGCGTCCATGTTGACGATTACACCCAGCTCGCGCCGTACATGACTGCCAAGGTCACTACGATCGCCGAGCTGATTCCGCCCAAGTCGCCAGAGGAAGAAGCTCTCCAGCGCAACGTTCTTACTTTGTTCCAGCAGATCGTCGCCGGTTCTCCGACGCTCTCGGACGAACTTGCTACCGTTGCTATGAATATCGACGAGCCCGGTCGCCTGGTTGATTTCATCGCCAGTTCGCTGCCCACGCTCTCGACCAAGGACAAGCAGGAGATCCTCGAGACTCCCGATGTTCGTCTTCGTCTCGACCGCATCAATCAGCACCTGGCCAAGGAACTCGAAGTTCAGCAGCTTCGCAACAAGATCCAGAGCGAAGTCCAGGATCGCGTGCAGCAGACGCAGCGCGAGTTCTATCTGCGCGAGCAGATGAAAGCCATCCAGAAGGAGCTTGGCGAATCCGACGAAACCACGCGCGATGTAGAAGATCTGCGCGAGAAAATCGAAAAAGCCGGCATGCCCGACGAAGTGAAGAAAGAGGCGCTGAAGGAACTCAATCGTCTTTCCCGCATGTCGCCGATGGCAGCCGACTACGGCGTCACGCGCAACTACATCGAGTGGCTCGCGGTGTTGCCATGGTCCAAATCCGCAGGTGTCACCGACGTGGACATCAACAAGTCGCGCGAAGTCCTCGACGAAGATCACTACGATCTACAGAAGGTGAAGGACCGCATCCTCGACTATCTTTCGGTTCGCAAGCTGAAGCCGAACATGAAGGGACCAATCCTTTGCTTCGCCGGACCTCCGGGTGTCGGCAAGACGTCACTCGGCAAGTCCATCGCTCGCGCGCTCGGACGCAAGTTTGTCCGCATCTCGCTGGG
>CAYWSM010000126.1:0-7988 GCA_964460935.1 uncultured Terriglobales bacterium
ATCGAGTTTCGCGGTGGTGGTGGTAAGGCCCGCATGTTGCGGATCTACATCGACAAGCCCGAAGGCGTGACGCATCAGGATTGCGAGAACGTTAGCCGGGAGGTCGGGACGATCCTCGACATGGAAGATGTAGTGCCGGGAGCGGGCTACACGTTGGAGGTTTCGTCGCCGGGGCTCGATCGCAAATTGCGCGGCGCAAAAGATTATGAGCGCTTCCAGGGGAGCCTGGTAAAGCTGCAAACGCTGGAGCCGGTGAACGGTTCGCGTAGTTACGAAGGACGATTGACGAAGTTCGCTGACGGCCACCTGACGCTGGAGCTTCCAGCAAAAGGCAAAGGCAAGAAGCAAGTGCCGGGAGCGATAGTCGATATCGCGCTTGACAACGTCGCCAAAGCGAACCTGGTACCAGAATTTTAGGAAGAAAGTAGACAGTAAGCAGCAGACAGTATTCAGTCATTACGCTGTTGAGGTGATTGCAAGCAAATCCCTCGGGCCTGGCGGCCCTCGTGATGACAAATCGGGGCGAATCAAACCCGAGTGGCAAGAAACGTTGAATGACTGAATGCTGTTGGCTGTCCACTGAGAACTGATTATGGCTAGCGAGCTCTATAACACGATTGACGCGATCAGCCGCGAGAAGGGCATCGATCCGCAGATTGTAGTCAGCGCCGTCGAGGACGCCATCGTCGTCGCCACGCGCAAGTATTACAAGACGCAGGAGAACCTTCGCGCCGAGTTAGACAAAGACACAGGCCAGATCCGCGCCTACGCGGTGAAGAGCGTCGTGGAAAGTCCCGAACAGGTCGAGGATCCGGTCAACCAGATCACTGTGGATGCGGCGAAGCAGATCAATCCCGCCGCGGAAGTCGGCGGTGAGATCTATATCCCGAAAGCGACCGAGGGGCTGGGACGCATCGCCGCTCAACTGGCGAAGCAGGTCATCTTCCAGAAGGTCCGCGAGGCTGAGCGCGACACCGTATTCCAGGAATACAACACCCGCGTAGGCGAAATCGTAAACGCTACCGTTAAGCGGATCGAAGGCCAGGAAACGATCTTCGATATCGGCAAAGCGGAAGCTCGTATGCCGAAGAAGGAATCTTCACGGCTGGAATCGTTCGCCGTCGGCGAGCGTGTTCGTGTGGTGATCACACGCGTCGAGAAGGCCAGCAAGGGTCCGCAGGTGATCGTTTCCCGCGCGGCTCCGGACCTGGTGCAGCATCTGTTCCAGACGGAAGTTCCGGAAATCTACGACGGCACGGTGCAGATTCGCGCCATCGCCCGTGAAGCCGGTGAACGCACCAAGATCGCCGTCATGTCGAAGGACAAGGACGTCGATCCGGTGGGCGCTTGTGTCGGCATGAAGGGAATGCGCGTGCAGTCGATCATCCGCGAGCTTCGCGGTGAGAAGATCGACATCATCGAATACCACGAAGATCCGGTGGTGTTCGCCGAAAAAGCGCTGCAGCCGGCCAAAGTCAGCCGTGTAACGGTGATTGATCCGGCCGACAAGCATCTGGAAGTGATCGTCGATGACAGCCAGTTATCGCTGGCAATCGGCAAGAAAGGCCAGAACGTTCGCCTCGCCGCCAAGCTCCTGGGGTGGAAGATCGACATCAAGAGCGAGGAAGAAAAGCGCCAGGAAGTCGAGCAGCAGATGCAGGCGCTGGTCAACCAGCCGGCTACGCCGCTGGAGAGCGTGCCGGATCTGGGCGAAAGCGTCATCGAGAAGTTGGCGGCCGCCGGCGTGACTTCGGTGGAAGCGCTGGCCGACATGACTCCCGAGCAGTTGGAAGCAATTGAAGGAATTGGCCCGAAGACGGTGGAAAAAATCAGTATCGCGGTCAATAATTACTTCTCCAGCCTGGAGTCAGGGGACGTAACACCTGAAGCGTATGCTCCCGCGGATCAACCCACGGGAGAACCCGGTACCGGTGAGGAGATTACCGATGCTCCTCTCAATGCTGGACCGGATCAGGTGGAGGGCCAACAGCCCACAGGCGATCCAACCCAAGATGACGCGACCGGAGTTGAACCGGTTCCCCATTCCGATTACGACGAGTTATTGGAAGGGCAGCAGACCACGGAAGCGATCATCGAGACCAGTGTGGAAGACGCACCCAATGCGGATGAGGAAGAAGTGCATACGCATGGAGAGCATCCGGACGAGAAGAATATTCCTCCGGAGAAACAGTAATGATAGCCAAGGAACAGGTACCCCAAACCGTGAGGGTTGACATGAAGATCTAACGGGTTTGCGGAAGGAAAATACGAGGGCGGATGGTAGATAAGGTTCGAATTAACGATCTGGCAAGAGAACTCGAGGTGAAGAGTAAAGCGATCCTCGATGTGCTCCCGCGGGTCGGTGTTACAGAAAAGAAGACTCACTCCAGTTCCATCACCGTGGACGAAGCGGAAAAGGTGAAAGCACATTTCCGCCAGGGCGGCGATGGATCCGGGGCGAAGACTGCTCCGAGACGTCACGGCGAAGAAGAGCTGAAGCCGAAGTTTGACTTCTCGCACATCTCGAAACCGGGCGATGCGTTGAAGGCGATTTTGGAGAAGCAGCATGCTCCGGCTCCGCCGCCGCGTGCGGTTCCTCCGGCTGCGCCGAAACCGGTAGCGCCGGTGCGTCCGCCTGCCGCAGTGACAACTCCGGCTACTCCGGTTGCAACCAAACCGGCAGCTCCCGCCGCGGAACCACCCGCGGCTCCCAAGGCGCCAGCCGTTCCGCCCGCGCCGACAGCAACAACTCCGGTCAGCACGCCTCCGCAGGAGCCGGTTGACCGCATAGAGGCCGAGTCCGAGACCACACCCGAATTGTCTACCATACCGACGACACCAGCTCCTCGTTTGATTACGCCGCAACCGCGTCAAGCTCCACGGATTGTGATACCGCAGCCACCGGCTCCGCCCGCGCCGGTAGAAACCAAGCCGCCGCAACCGGTTGAAGAGCCGAAGGCGCCCGCAGCTCCTCCTGCGGCGCCCGAACCGGCCGCCCCGGCTGCCGCTGCGCCGCCCGCCGAGCCTAAGCCTCCGGCGAAACCGGCCGCGCCGCAACCGCCTCCGCGTCGGCTCATCGTTCCTCAAACCGGACCGCGTCCGGTGTACACGGCGCCCGTGCGTCCGCCGTCGCAGACGCCGATTGCCCAGCGCCCGACTGCTGGTGGACCGCGCCCCGCACCGGGACGTCCGATTCCGGGACAGCCGATCTTCCAGCGTCCTCGCCCACAGGGTGCGCCAGGCGGCGCACCGGGTTCGCGTCCGCTGCGTCCGGGAGAGCGTCGTCCGATGCATCCCACTCGTTCCGCTCCGGGCGGTATGCGTCCGGGAGGTTTGGGTGGACCTGGCATGGCTCCGCCACCGCCTCCAGGACCGTCGCGTGCTCCGGGCCGTCGTCCGGGACAACGCTATGTTCCGCGCGGTGTAAAAGAAGGTCCAATGAAGGGCTTCGTTCCGCCGCCGCGCATGGTGGTGTCGAACGAACCATTGCCGATCACCCGCTCGATCACCATCACCGAAGGCATTTCGGTGAAGGATCTGGCGGAGAAGCTCGGCATTCGCGCAAAAGACTTGATTGCCCGTCTGTTGGCGCGTGGCGTTTTCGCCACCATTAACCAGACGCTCGACGCCGATTTGGCGACCGAAATGTCGCGTCAGTTCGGAGCCGATACCGACGTCATCACCTTTGAGCAGCAAGCTGAGAAAGAGATGGCCGCCGAGGCAACCGCGGATGAAGCCTCTACGCTGATCGCTCGTCCTCCGGTGGTGACCATCATGGGTCACGTCGATCACGGCAAAACCAGCCTGCTCGATGCCATCCGTCACACCGCTGTCGCCGAGGGCGAGGCCGGTGGTATTACGCAACACATCGGCGCCTACAAGGTGCAGATCACGGACAAGAACTCGCCGGCCTATGGCCGCGAGATCGTGTTCCTCGATACGCCGGGTCACGAAGCGTTTACCCGCATGCGTGCCCGCGGCGCGAAGGTCACCGACATCGTCGTGCTGGTCGTCGCCGCCGATGACGGAGTGATGCCGCAGACGATTGAAGCCATCGATCACGCGAAGGCCGCCGAGGTCCCGCTGATCGTGGCCGTCAACAAGATCGACAAAGAGAACGCCCTGCCCGAGCGCGTAAAGAAACAACTCGCGGATCGCGGCCTGATGCCGGAAGACTGGGGCGGCACCACGGTGTTCGTGGACGTTTCCGCCAAGCAGAAGACGAACCTGAACCTGCTGATGGAAATGATCTGCCTCGTGGCCGACCTGCAGGAACTGAAGGCGAATCCCGATCGTCAGGCGACCGGCGTTGTGATCGAAGCGAAACTCGATCGCGGACGCGGTCCCGTGGCCACCGTGCTCGTCGAAAACGGCACGCTGCGCACCGGCGACTACGTCGTCGTCGGCAACGTCTTCGGGCGCGTGCGCGCCATGTTTAACGATCGTGGCGTTGCTCTCGATCAAGCCGGTCCTTCGACTCCGGTCGAGATTCTCGGCCTCGAAGGTCTGCCGCAAGCGGGAGACCAGGTCACGGCTGTCACCGATCGTGACAAGGCCGTTGGCGTTGCCGAGTACCGCCAGCAGAAGGCGCGTGAAGCCGCGCTGGCCAAGACCTCGAAGGTCTCGCTGGAAGGTTTCGCGGAACAGCTCAAGACCGCCGGCACGAAGGAACTAAACATCATCCTCAAGGGCGACGTTCAGGGATCGGTCGAAGTGCTCGATGACGTGCTGACCAAGCTTTCGAACGACAAGGTGAAGATCAAGATCATGCGCAGCGGTGTGGGCGCGATCACCGAGTCGGACGTCGATCTGGCGTCGGCTTCGAACGCGATCATCATCGGCTTTAACGTGCGTCCGGAACGCAAGGCGCAGGAACTCGCCGAGCAGGAAAAGGTCGATATCCGACTGCACTCGATCATTTACGAGTTGCAGGACGAGATCAAGCGTGCCATGACTGGCATGCTCGAACCGGTGTTCAAAGAACAGTACCTTGGACGCGCCGAAGTTCGCGACACCTTCCGTGTGCCGAAGGTCGGCACCATCGCCGGTTCGTATGTGCAGGATGGCGTGGTGAAGCGCGATTCGCAGGTTCGCCTGCTGCGCGACAACATCGTGATCTTCACCGGCAAGGTGGGCTCGCTCCGCCGCTTCAAGGACGATGTGGCGGAAGTCCGCAACGGTATGGAGTGCGGTATCGGAATCGCAGGTTACGGCGACATCAAAGTCGGCGACGTAATCGAAGCGTTCCACACCGAGCGAGTCGCGCCGGAAGCAATGTAACTTTAGCGTTGAGTGGCCAGTGGATAGTGGCTAGCAAAACCAGGCCACAGCACTGGCCATTTGTTTTTGTGGTTAGTAGTTAGGAGTTAGGGGTTAGCGAATACTTGATTTTGCTAACTCCTAACCCCTAACTGCTAACTCCTGAGAAAATGATTGCTGTACTCACACTCGACATAAGAATCGAAGGCGCTCAGTCCCTGAAAGACAAGCGCCAGGTCATGCGCAGCTTGAAAGACAAGCTGCGGGTGAACTTCAACGTCGCGACCGCCGAATTAGAGCAGACGGATCTGTGGCAGCGCGGAACGATCGGCGTCGTGAGTATCAATTCCTCGAAGGATTACCTGCGAGGCCTGATGGAACAGGTCGAGCGTGCCGCCAACCGCATCGCAAATAACGCGGGCGGCGAAGTGGTCGATAGCTTTGTTGAGTTCGTAGAGGAGTAGTTAGGAGTTTGGGGTTAGCGGTTAGGAATTGAAGTGGAGTTTAGGGTTATGCATTTCCTAACCACTAACTAACCACTAGGTTTTTATGGAGAGACGACAGTACGAGCATCACCTGGGACGACTAGCCGAAGCGCTGCGCGAGGAGATTTCCGCCATCGTGGAAGGCGAATTGGCCGATCCGCGGATTGGCCTTGCGACAGTTACGGACGTTACCTTGGCGGCTGACGGCAAGTCGGCGCATGTTCTAGTCGCGGTTGTGGGGGAAGAGAAAGAAGCCCAGGACGCGTTGAAAGGCCTAACGGCTGCGACAGGATTCATCCGGCACGAGATCGCCGATCGCCTGCGCCTTCGGCATGCACCTGAGCTATATTTCCGATTGGACAAATCGGAGCAGTACGAGTCTAGAATTGACAGCCTGTTGAAGCGGGTCGAAAAGCAACGCAAGAAGTAGGTGTACGTGGGGAATCAAGGTTAAATGTTGGAACAGGTCCTAAAGGAAATTGAGCGGCGGGACCATTTCGTCCTGACATCCCACGCACGCCCTGACGGCGACGCCATTGGATCGGTTCTTGCCTGCGGCGCAATCCTGCGCCAGATGGGCAAATCCGCCGAAGTCGTCCTGCATGACGGCATTCCGACCATCTATCAACCGCTGCCTTTCGCGACGGAAGCGAAAAAGGCGCAATCGGTCAATGGCAGGTACGAAGCCGCCATCGTGCTGGAATGCGAAAGCGTCCAGCGCACGCGGTTGCAGGGACTGGAGCAGCATTTCCTGATCAACATCGACCACCATGCGACCGGACGCCAATTCGCCAATGTCAACTGGATCGAGCCTTCGGCCTGTGCTACAGCGGAAATGATCTATTGGCTCGCGCGCGCTGCCGGAGTGCATGTCACACCGGAAATTGCGACCTGCCTTTACACGGCGGTGCTCACGGACACCGGATCGTTTTGTTTCCTCGGCACCAACGAACGAACGTTTGCGTTAGCTCAGGAGCTGGTTCACGCCGGAGCCGATCCGGCGCGCATTGCGCAGAGCGTTTACTTTTCCAATCCAACTTCGAAAATGCGTTTGCTGGGGCAGGCGCTGACCACGCTGCATCGCGACGGCAGCCTCGCCTGGATGCACGTTACGAACGAGCAGATGGCGCGCGTGGCCGCTCGCGAGGAAGACTGCGAAGGCCTAGTGAACTACGCACTCGCCATTGAAGGCGTCGAGGTGGCGCTGTTCTTCCGCGAACAGGAACCCGGCCGATGGCGCGTAAGCCTGCGCAGCAAGGGAACAGTGGATGTCGCCGAAGTCGCCGAATCTTTCGGCGGAGGCGGCCATCACGCCGCCAGCGGCTGTTCCATGGAAGGTCCGCTCTCCACGGTGACCGAGCGCGTTACCGCAAGACTACGCATGGTGGAACCCGGCCATCGTGGCGTCGATAAGCTTCTGAACTGGAGAACGTAGCTAGTAGTTAGGAGTCAGGAGTCAGCAAAACCCGTAGACTGGACTTCATTCAATAAACCCCACTCTTAGCAGCCTTTTTCCACTCCTCAAAAAGCCCGGCGCATACTTTGCAGACATCGGGCGAGTTCAACTGCTCGACGATCAATTTGCTGCCACCTTCTTTCGCCAGGCGTTTGGCGTCGAATTTCAGTTCGTTGAAGCCTGCTGTAGCGGCGTCGGCGATGGTGGCTCCGTAAACGACGCGATCGATCTTCGACCAGTGAATCGCCGATAGGCACATGGGACACGGCTCGCACGTCGTGTACATCACGCAACCGGTGAGGTCGATGGTATTCAGGGCCTTCGCGGCCTGGCGGATGGCATTCACTTCCGCGTGAGCCGTTGGGTCGGTGGCGTTCCAGACTACATTGTGGGTGGACACAACAATGCGCCCATTCTTGACGACGCAAGCGCCAAATGGGGAATTGCCGGCGGCGATGCCTTCGCGAGTTTTTGCTACAGCCTGCAACATGAAGTCCGAGTCAGTCATATTCATCATTATGTACTTTGAGTTCATCAGTTCGTCAGTTTCTCAGTGTTCCAGGTTCTTCGTAGCCGGATGTTGTTGAAACTGACGTTCTTAGCTGCCGTAATTGAAAACACGGCACTTAGAGCCCGCCAGGAGACCCCCTCCCCCCATGGCCGAAGATAACCAAAACGCTGGAGTTAGAGGGCGTAATTGCAAACAAAGAACTTACAGTTCATTCACGGTATTCGGTCCTCGAGCTTTCAAAGAGCACGAAAAAACTCTTCTACCTCCCTATGGTTAA
>CAYWSM010000127.1:0-1792 GCA_964460935.1 uncultured Terriglobales bacterium
TCGCCGAAGCGCATTTTCTCGATATCGAGATACTTCCGTAAGAACTCCAGTTCCTCGGCAAACGAAACATGCTGGCTCGAATCCTTAAGCAAATGGCGAAGGAAGTCGCTGAGAGCCGCGAGCATGTTGACGGCGGAATCATTGCGGTTTTCACGGATGAGCCCGGCGATTCCGTTGAGGCTGTTAAACAGAAAGTGCGGTTCGATTTGGCGGCGCAGCGCGTTGAGTTGTTCCCGCGAAAGCTGCTCGTTCAGACGCGCGGTTTCGGTTTGCTGCTCGGCTAGATGAGCACGGGAATCGAGCATCTGTCCGATGATAAGGATGGTGGCGTAGAGAATGAATGACGATAACAGTCCACTGTAAAACTTACTGCTCAAGAGATGAGAATAGGCGACCGGTGGCATGAGATACGGATTCAGCAATACCTGAAACGCCGAGTTCCAGATAGCGGTGAGGACGCAAATTCCGACAGACGCTCCGACGTGAATAGCCCATCTGTGCCAGAAGTGCGGTGTGATGGTTGCGGGATATTTCCTTCCAAGAAAGAAAACGGCCGGGGTGGCGGTCGCCCAAGGCACCCACGATAGCATCGTGATTAGAAACAATCGCAGCCACGCATGGTGCATCCCTTCGGAATGCATTACAGCCACAGTTTGCGTGGCATCAAACAATGCCACACAAGCCCAGACGGCAACAATCGGGGGCCAGTGCAGTGATTGCGAACGCGCGGAGCCGACACTCATAAAGAAATCGTATTCCAGTGCGGGACAGAATGGTGACAAATGCAGCGAACCGCCGCGGATTTGCAGCGGATGGACTGGCAACATGGAACGATAGGCTTCATGATTAGCTCATGTTGAGGATGAACATCGTTCTAGCTTGTCTCGTGCTGATGATATGCCTGTTTGGATACGGCAAAAGGGACGCGGTATCCACATCCGCGCCGGAATACACGTCCGACGGCCAATTGAAGTTTCCGGAACATTATCGCGACTGGGTTTACCTGACGACTGGATTCGACATGAGCTATAACCCGGCGATGCGGATGGGACACCACATGTTCGACAATGTTTTCGTCAATCCGGAGGCATACCAGACTTTTCTCAAGACAGGCGTGTGGCCCGACAAGACGGTGCTGGTGCTTGAGGCGCGCATGGCCGAGGGCCAGGGTTCGATCAATAAGGCCGGCAACTACCAGGGTACTGACGTGATGGCCGTAGAAGTTCACGTGAAAGACGAGTCGCGATTCGCCGGGAAGTGGGCATTCTTTCCGTTCGACGACGGCAAGACCGCAAAGATGATTCCGACTTCGGCGGATTGCTACTCCTGCCATTCCGCGCACGGTGCTGTCGATAACACATTCGTCCAGTTCTATCCGACGCTGTTGGCAGTCGCGAAGACCAAAGGAACTTTCAGTAAAGCGTACTTGAAGGAGGAGGAAGGGGCAGAAAAGAAGGCTGACTCCGGGCGATAGACGGCGAGACGCTTTGCAAGTGCGGTAGCATTTCAGCAAAAAAAAGAAAACGCACCTCACGCGAGGTGCGTTTTTGTGGATGCCGAAATAACCTGCTATTTCTCTTCGCCGCCTTCCGCCGGAGGAACTTCTCCGCCTTCGGCCTGCTGCTGCGCCTGTGCTTCTTCCAATGCCTTGCGGGCTTCTTCGGCACGCTTGGCACGGGCTTCGGCGCGCTTCTGGCGCTTCTCGTCGATGACCTGTTCGGAACCCATCAGTTCGATGTATACCTTCTCAGCGCCATCGCCGATCTGGAATCCCTTGCGAATGATACGGGTG
>CAYWSM010000128.1:0-2798 GCA_964460935.1 uncultured Terriglobales bacterium
CTGGCAGTCAAAGTCGTGGAGCCGGCCAGCGGACGAGTGTTGGAGGTTCTCACCGACCAGCCGGGCGTGCAGTTCTACACCGGGAATCATCTCGACGGCACCGCAAAGGGCAAAGGAAGTACGTACAAGTTCCGCGACGGATTCTGCCTGGAAACGCAGCACTTCCCGGACTCGCCCAATCACGCGAATTTTCCAAGCACGGAACTGAAGCCGGGACAGAAGTTCCAGTCCACCACCGTGTATCGGTTTTCAACGGACAAGAAGTAGTTAAATGATGACGCAGGCGAACGTGCTTGCGCCGCTTCGGCCATGGATGCTCTTGCGCTAACTCGCCGCTTCGAAGAATTATTCGGCAAGTCGCCCCGCCTCTATCGGGCGCCCGGACGGGTAAACCTCATCGGCGAGCACACCGACTATAACGATGGCTTCGTGATGCCCGCGGCAATCGATCGTTATTGCTGGATTGCCATTGCTCCACGACTGGATCGCCAGCTTCTTCTTTACTCCAGCAATTTCGCGCAATCGGTTTCGGTTCACCTCGAAGATTCGCTAGCGAGAACCGGCCAGTGGAGCGACTACGTGGTAGGCACCGCAGTGACTCTGCTGAAAAGCTGTTACACAATCAGCGGGGCCGACATGCTGATTCACGGCGAGATTCCGTTTGGTTCCGGGCTGAGTTCGTCGGCGGCGATCGAAGTGGCCACGGCATTTGCGCTGTGCGACATTGCAGGTCAGTCGGTCGGTCTCACCAAGCTGGCGCTCACGTGCCAGCGGGCAGAGAACGAATTTGTCGGCGCGCCATGCGGCATCATGGACCAGTACATTTCCGCCAACGGACAGTCTGGACACGCATTGCTGCTCGACTGCCGCTCGTTGCAATCGCAGCCGTTGCCGATACCAGATTCCGTCCGCTTGGTCGTGTGTAACACAGGAGTTAAGCACTCGATCGCCGGAGGCGAATATAGCCAGCGCCGAGCCCAGTGCGAAGAGGCGATCCGACGACTGTCTTCCGTGATGCCGGGAATTCGCGCGCTGCGCGACGTGACTACGGCGGATCTGGAAAAGCACAAGCAGCTTCTTCCGGAGTTGATCTACCGCCGCGCCCGGCATGTGGTGACCGAAGACGAACGAACGCAGCAAGCAGCAGCCGCGTTCAAGCACGGCGATCTGGAAAGTGTTGGCCAATTGATGGCCGCATCGCACCGCAGCCTTCGCGACGATTACGAAGTAAGCTGCCCGGAACTCGATGTGATGGTCGAGATCGCGAACGCTCAGCCCGGCGTTATTGGCGCTCGCATGACCGGTGGCGGCTTCGGCGGGTGTACGGTAAACCTAGTGAAGGCGGAAACGGCGCAGCAATTCCAGAAAGCAGTTGGTGCGGAATACGAACGGCGCGCCGGTATACATCCGGAGATTTACGTGTTTTCGGCGGCTGATGGAGTCAGCCGTGTAACAGCCGCGAGCTAGCATGGACCTGTCAAAGTTTCGCGAAGTTCCGCATCGGCGCTTCAATCCGCTACTGGGCGAGTGGGTGCAGGTTTCTCCGCATCGGACGCAGCGTCCATGGCAAGGAAAGGTCGAGAGCGTTCCCGCAGTACATCAGCCGCAATATGACCCGACATGCTATCTCTGTCCCGGTAATGAGCGAGCGGGAGGCGCGAGGAATCCGCAATACCGTTCGACGTTCGTGTTCGATAATGACTACGCCGCGCTGCTGCCGAACATTCCCCAAGCGGAAGCGCATGATGACGGCCTGCTGATTGCCCGCACCGAGCGCGGAATTTGCCGGGTCGGCTGTTTCTCGCCGCGACACGACCTCACGATTGCCCGCATGACTGTCGAAGAACTGCGGCTGGTGGTTGACATGTGGACCGAGCAGTGCCGGCAACTCGCCGCGGTACCGTGGATCAAACACGTCCAGGTGTTCGAGAATCGCGGGGCCATGATGGGAGCCAGCAATCCTCATCCGCATTGCCAGATCTGGGCAAACGAGACGATTCCCAATCAACCTGCGCGCGAGTTACTCAGCCTTCGCTCGTACCAGGAGAAACACTTGTCCTGCTTACTTTGCGAATACCTGCAGCGTGAACAATCGGAACGCGAGCGCATCATCTGCGAAAATGAGTCGTTCGTTGCGCTCGTGCCGTTCTGGGCCATCTGGCCGTTTGAGACGATGCTCATCAGCAAATGCCACCTCGGATCGATCGCACAGTTGGCCGATGCAGAACGCACGGCGCTCGCCGACATCATGAAGCAGATCACCACCCGGTACGACAATCTGTTCCAGGTCTCGTTCCCGTACTCGATGGGATTTCATCAAGAGCCCACGGACGGCGAGGCGCATCCCGAGTGGCACCTGCATGCCCATTACCTTCCGCCGCTGCTTCGTTCCGCCACCATACAGAAGTTCATGGTGGGATACGAACTGCTCGGCACCCCGCAGCGCGATATCACGCCGGAATCGGCGGCGGAACGCCTGCGCGAAGTATCGGCGATCCATTACCTGGATCGCGCATAAGGAGTCGCGTGAACGTTCTCGTTACAGGCGGAGCCGGATACATCGGCAGCGTAGTTACGGTGGAGCTACTCAAACGCGGGCACCACGTCTTCGTTTACGACAACCTGAGCAAAGGCTTTCGCGGAGCCGTCCCGAAGAAGATCGACCTGGTGGTCGGCGACATCTCCGATCGGACGAATCTTGCCCGCGTGATTGCCACTTGCGGCATCGAGGCCGTCATGCATTTCGCCGCCTTTATAGAGGCGGGCGAGTCCATGAAATTCCCGGAGCGATACTTCCG
>CAYWSM010000129.1:0-10373 GCA_964460935.1 uncultured Terriglobales bacterium
GTTCACGTGGCGTCGTGGGCTTCGCGGTTTCTGTTTACCAGCGAACAGCTCAATCAGCCGGTGTCGCGTTTGTCGGGAGGCGAGCGAGCGCGAGTGCTGATCGCGAAGCTGATGCTGCAAGCGGCTGATGTGCTCCTGCTCGACGAGCCGACGAACGATCTCGATATTCCTACGCTGGAAATCCTGGAGCAGAGCCTGCTGGAGTACCAAGGCGCGCTGGTGCTGGTGACACACGATCGTTACATGCTGGATCGCATCTCCACGGTGGTGCTCGGACTCGATGGCCAAGGACGGGCCGAGCGGTTCGCCGACTACTTCCAGTGGGAAGACTGGATCCGCGAGCGACGGCAGGAGCCCACGAAGGCAGCTCCGCCGAAAGCGGCTCCCCAGACCAGCGCGCCGCAAAAGAAGAAGCTCTCGTATCTGGAAGCCCGGGAGTATGCAACCATCGAAGAGCGCATTGCAGAGGCGGAAGCTGCTCTGGCGATGAAGCGGGAGGCATTCGAAGATCCGGCGATTGCCAGCGACGCTTCACGGCTGATTGAGGCGCAAGCGGAGATGGAAGAGGCCCAGCGAGTTCTCGATCAGCTCTACTCGCGCTGGGCGGAACTGGAAGAGAAGCAGGCCTGAAGCTTCTCCCCACCTCGGGTTCACGGTGATTCACCTAGTCCTCGCGCAACACCCGGCGGATTTTTTCCCTCCAATTAGTCAACAAGAACGATGGATGTTGAATTCTGCTTGCTGCGGCAAGCAAAGAGCGAGGGGACTTATGTTCATTAACAAGAAACTGACGTTGGCAGCTTCCCTGGCATTGGCAGGCGCGTTGTCCGTTCCGGCATTCGGACAATATCGGGACCACAACCGAAATGGCTACAACCAGAACAGCTCCGCTTACCAACAGGGGTATCGTGAGGGCATCGAGGATCGCAATCACGGAAACCGGGTTGCCCATAATCACACGTGGAAGAACAACGACGATGCCCAGGCATACGCCGCAGGATATAGCGCGGGTTACAACAACGGATCGGCAGCAGCCAACAACGGCTGGGGGCGCGATCGAGATTGGGATCGTAACCGGCGAAACGGATACGGCAACAACGGTTACCCGACTGGCGCGTACGGAGCCAATGGCTACGGCAACGCCGGTCGCCAGGCCCAGCAGGTCGGTTATCAGGACGGACTGAACGATGGCCGCAAGGATCGTTCCACTGGACACAGCTTCCGTCCGACGGAGGGTGACAACTACAAAGACGCCGATCGCGGATACAGTTCGAGCTTCGGCGACAAGCAGGCGTACAAGGACACGTACCGCCGCGGATATGAGCAGGGTTATCAGCAGGGCTACAACGGTGGATACGGATACCGCCGCTAGTTGATTCTGCGAAGTTGCGGGCGGTCCTGCGGGACCGCCTTTCTATTGCTTATCTTCCTTTTCTTTATCCAGGTCGTGCAGGTAGGCGACGATCGCTGCCGCGTCGTCAGGGCTGGCGTGCATGTCCGGCATGAGCATGTAGCCGTCGTTCAAGGGCCGCATTCCTCGCTGGCGATACACCGCAGGCGGATTGGCGATGAATTGCTCCAGGAACTTGGGGTCTTGCCTCCGGACTACGTGCGTCAGGTTAGGACCTGCACCGCTGAAGTGGCAACCACCGCATCCCAAGCGCTGAAAGGCGCGCTCTCCCCGCTGGGGAAGCGAATATCTCTGATACAGAAGTACGCCACCGGCAATGGCGGCGACAACCAGCAAAATGCCGACTATCTTCAAGTTTTTCATCTGCTTGTGGTAACCAGTCTGCCGCAAGAGGAAGGGGCGTGCCTGTGACTTTCCGCACGTTTATCTTCGTGGTTCCGCCGTCACTATCGAGAGTAGGGCAAAAAGCAACAAAAGTGAGGCTTTGGGCTTCCAACGAAAGAGCCGTTCTGCGCGGCTGCCCTAGTACGGAGTAGTAGTACAGCAGAGACTACGCGGATTACACTAGGAGAGACTTACATGTCCCCAAAGGTCGCTATGGCATCCGAGAAAACGCCCGCTGAGAAAACGGCAGCCGAAATAAATTTTGAACTTCGCAACCTGGCACACGACCTGAGCAATGCCATCGAGACCATCATGCAGGCTACGTATCTGCTGGGTACGGCCCAGATCGACGAAGGCGGGAAGAAGTGGCTGGAGTTGATCGACAAGGCCTCGCGAGACGCGGCCCGCATCAACCGCGACATCCGCGAACACCTGCGGGCGCAGACGGCGCAGATAGCGGGAGCCTCAGGCACCAGGCACTAAGGCGACGTCCGGGTTTTCCTTCGCCCGCCGCACGCGCTACAATCCTTGAAAGACATGCGTCGTTTCTGGGAAATCGTTAAAAGCTACTTCTTCTGGACTTACAATCGCGGAAGTATCCATTACGACGTAATGGTCACGCTCATCCTTCTTTTCATCTTCTTGACTCCACGTAGTTTGTTCAGAGACAAACCAGTCGAGCACCGGCCTCATCAGAGTGAAGTAGTCGTTCGTCCCGACGGACACGACGGCTTCATCTATGAAGTGGATGCCTCGGCGGTCGAGCACGCGTCTATCGGCGATGAGGCGGTCCGCAACGACCTGCTGCGGGTAATCGAGCCGATTGCCGGCGAAGTGCAAATCGCAAGCTACGACGCGGTAAAGGACTTACGCGGCCGGGTTACTTTGTACAGGGTACGAGTACAGCGGTAAAGAGCCGGGTTTCAATATCCAGAGCAATCGCCAGGAACGCTAATGAGATTGATACGCAATTTTCTATTGGCCTGCGCCGTCGTATTCGGAATCACGCTCGCGGGACTTGCGCAGAACGCCGACCTTGAAAAGGTCCTGAAAGCAATGGACCAGCAATCCGCCAGTTTCAAGAACGCACAGGCGGATTTCATCTGGGATCAGTTCACGAAGGTCGTGGACGACCACGATTTGCAACAAGGCACGATCTACTTCCGGCGGAATGGAAAAGCCGAACTGCAGATGGCGGCCGATATCAAGCAGCCTCCAAAGCAAGTGCTGTTCAGCAACGGCATCGTGAAAGTTTACGATCGGGGACAGACCAATCAGGTGACGGAATACAACGCCGGCAAGAACAAGGCGGCATTCGAAAGTTTCCTCGTTCTCGGCTTCGGCGGCGGAGGACACGATCTTCTGAAGTCCTTTGACGTGAAATATGCCGGTACCGAAAGCGTCCTCGGCGTTAATGCCGCCAAGCTCGATCTCACGCCCAAGTCGCAGCAGGCGCGCAACATGTTTGAGCACATCATTCTCTGGATCGATCCGGCTCGTGGAGTTTCCGTGCAACAGCAGTTCCTCAGCAAGGACGGAGACTATCGTCTGGCCAAGTATCAGAACATCGTGCTAAATGGCAACGTGCAGGATAGCGCGTTCAAGTTAAACACCAATTCGAAGACTACCTACGTTCGTCCGCAGGGATGATCAACCAACGTGGTACTAGTACCTTTATTGTGTAGCCCTGTCTTCGTTACACCACTATACTGAGCAACCATAGCTGACGGGTGCGCGTCACACCCGGTCTATAGACCAATACGAGCAGGTGTTTTGCATGGCCAAGTTGTTTACGATTCCGGCGATTCCCGATCCGTCTCGACGCAGGAAAACCCGGAGCTCCGATCCTCGTTACGTCGAAGGACAGCGGCTTCTCGTCGAAGCTATGAAATACCTCGCGCAACAGGATCCGAAGATCAATCGTCCTGCTATCGAACTACTCTCGGAGCATTTCCGCACGCAGTTCAGGATGTCCGACTCGCCGCTGAATCCATCGGCGTCCCAACTTTAACTCTCTCGGTGAAAGCCGTTGCAGCTATTGCCAGCAATGCCGGATAGCACTCCAGCATGTACCGTGCTTCGGGATTCGGCATCCACGAAAGGAATGCGGTCCGAAACAGGAAGAAGAAGAGGAACAGTCCGGCGTAGCGGATCTTTCCTCGAATCACTGCCACCGCGGCAGCAACGACGTAAAACAAATTGATCAGCGCAAGCACGGCGGCTTTGGTGAAGTCATACGGGTCGTCCCAGTAGCGCCACCAGTGCACGTCAACCGGTAACATTTCCGTTCGCGGTCGGAGCCAGAGATCGGTGGCTCGCAGGAACGGCAGCTCGATGTAATAGCGAAGTGGATTGGCATGAATACGATCGTTCGCCAGTCGCTCGAAGTCCTGGTCCATCTCCGGCGTGATCTTGTTCCGGTTGTCGTCGTACTGCTTGAACAGCGCGATGCTTCGCTGCAATTGATCTGGATTGTCGAACGCGCGGCGCGGAACATCGTCGAGATCGGCATTGCCGTCACCGCCATCCATGTTGAACCAGATGTCTTCGACCGAGGCGTAGTCGATGATCCACGTTCGCACCCACTTGTGAAAGCCGAGGGCAACGAATTCGTCGGGATTATTCGCGTTCACCGGCGCCAGCGGCTGAAAGCGATGAATGCTCACCCAGTTGCGTATCGTCCACGGGACTAACGGCGCCAGTGCAATTACACCTGCGAGGACAACACCGGCAAACTCGCGGCGGCGCTTCTCGGCATCCACGGCGCGGTAAACACGCACGAGAGAGTAGCTGCCGACCACGATCAGCAGCATGCCTCCATCCGGGCGCAGCAGGATGCCGCACCCGAGGGCGATACCACAAATGATCCACCATCGTTTTCTGGAAGGTTCATCGAAAGCCGCAACAGCGGCGTCCATTGCAAGCGCTGCGAAGAAGATCGCCAGCGTTTCCGTCAGCGCGACCGCGACGTACGTGGCGAAAAACGGGCAAAGCGCCGTCAGTGCGAAGGCGATTTTCGCCGCGCGCTCCGAGGCTATCCTTCGCGCCAGATCGGTGATCACAAAACAGGTGCCGACATCGATGACCAGTTGTGCGATCAGCACGGCGGTGTAGTGTTCGATCCCCGCCACCAGCCACACGAGTATTAAGAAAAACGGGTAACCAGGAAGGCGAATGTAGGTTGGTTCAGGGCCGGTGCCGTAGGTTTGGCCGTAAACGCCAAACTTCATCCAGTTTTTGGCGATGGTTCCGTACATCAGCGAGTCATCGGTAATGTGACGGAACTTCACGAGGAAGACGATTCGCAGCGCGATCGCCGCCAGCGTGAGTAGCAGAAAAAAAGTACGGTTCTGGCGCAACAGACTGCCGAAATTTTTCAGCCCTGGCGATGTAGTCAGCATCTATTGAGGTAAATTCTCCCACATTGCCCTGACTTACCAGACTGCGCTGCTTCTGTTGTGCCTTGTCGGTTAAGATGGAGCAGCAACCCGGATGACCGCAAAGCCCATCTTTTATGACCCGCAACGGCGGCGTTGGCGCCGCTTGCGCCGAGCTTTCGACGCCCTGGCCGTCCTGCTTACGGTGTTGTTTGTCTTCTTCGTTTACTCGGTACTGAAAGGTTCCAGCCTTCCCAACCTGCTGCTTCCCGAACAGAAGAAGACGTATCACGCACTCAAGGAGAAAGAGCAGCGCCACACCAAGGTCCGGTCGGTTGGCCGCCGCAAGACGAAGAAACCGGCTTCGCAGGTCGTATTGAATGCCGATGAAGGTATTCGCGCCGCGTACTACGTCACGTGGGACGCAGGAAGTTTGGCCTCACTGCGCCAGTACGTTCATCAGATCGACTTGCTTTATCCCGAGTGGCTGCACGTCGTATCGCCTGACGGACGCCTCCAGAGCGTGACGCAGTTAAACACGCTGTTTGACGTCGTCCAGAACGGCAAGGTCCAAACCGTTGACGACAAAGTGATGCCGTTGATCCGCTTCGAAAAAGCGGACACCGAAGTTCTGCCGCTGGTGAACAACTTCGATCCGACGCAGGATCAGTGGGTCGATATCTCTTCCATGCTGGCGGACCAGGCGAAGCGCGAATTCGCCGAACAGCAGTTGATGACGTTTCTCGCCAGCGACAACTACAAAGGTCTGAACCTCGACTTCGAAAGCATCGATCCAAAAAGCCAGGCGAACTACCGGGCGTTTGTCTCCGAGTTGTACGACCACCTTCGCGCTCGCGGGCTGAAGCTGCACATCAGTGTTCCCGTGGCCGACAAAGATTTCGACTACGGATTCCTCGCCGCGCACTCCGACGGCCTGGTGCTGATGAACTACGACGAGCACTATGGCGGCGGCGATCCGGGAGCCATCGCTTCGCAGGATTGGTTCACCCAGAACCTGCAAAACGCGATCAAGGTAATTCCAAAAGAGAAGATCATCTGCGCCGTTGGAAGCTACGGATACGACTGGCAAATCGGCACAAAGAACACCGGCAAGCCGCCGGAACGTTCAGTGCAGGAAGCATGGCTCGATGCGCGCGATTCGGAGTCGGAGATCACTTTCGATTCCGATTCGCTGAATCCGCATTTTGCGTATCTCGACGACGACAACCACAAGCACGAGGTCTGGTTCCTGGACGGAGTCACGGTGTTGAACCAGATGCGTGCAGCCCGTGCGCTTGGCATCCAGACGTTCGCTCTCTGGCGACTTGGGTCTGAAGACCGCTCGATGTGGGCGATCTGGGATCAACCCGGGTTGCCGGATGCACCGCAAAAGTTACAGGAGCTACTGCCCGGACAAGACGTAGACATGGAAGGGCAAGGCGAGATTCTGCACATTGCAAGCAGTCCGCAGAAGGGTAAACGGTCAGTGACCGTAGACTCATCTTCCAACCTCGTTACCGGGCAGAAGATCGTATCGTTCCCGTCGCCCTATGTGCTCGATGAATACGGATCCCGCGATCCGAAAAAGATCTCCATCACCTTCGATGACGGCCCTGATCCGGACTGGACGCCGAAGATTCTCGATGTGCTGAAAGAAAAGAACGTAAAAGGGACGTTCTTCGTCATCGGCATGGAGGCGGAGAAATACCCCAACCTGCTGCAGCGCTATTACGACGAAGGTCACGAGATCGGCAATCACTCGTTCACGCATCCCGATATCAGCGACATCTCAAAACCCTATATTGAGTTCGAGTTGAACCTGACGGAAATGCTGTTCGCCAGCCGCATCGGGGCGAAGACGATATTGTTCCGTCCGCCTTATTCGATCGACCAGGAACCCGATACTGCCGACCAGGTGCGCCCGCTGGAACTGACGCAAAGTCTCGGCTATCTCACCATTGGCGACAAGCTCGATCCCAACGACTGGCGCGACAATCCACGACGTTCGGCACAGGAGATCACCGACGACGTCTTGAGCCACCTTCCCCCGTGCAAGCCAAATGACCAGCGCTGCGGCAACATTCTTTTGCTGCACGACGGCGGAGGCGATCGTTCCCAGACCGTCAAGGCTCTGCCGATGATCATCGACGGCCTGCGCCAGCGCGGCTTCGAACTGGTTCCGGTCTCGGAACTGATCGGCAAGACGCGGGATGAAGTAATGCCTCCGCTGGCCGCGAGCGAGCAGTGGTCCGCACGCATCGACCGGCTCGGATTCAGCATTTTCGGAATGATCATGGCGTTTATCGTGATCGTCTTCTATATCGGCGACATCCTGATGAGCGCGCGACTGCTGCTCGTCGGCGCACTAGCCATTTTCGATCGTTGGCGCGGCGCTGTTCGCGAAAAGCAGCCAAAGCCCGAGTTCACGCCAGCGGTAGCGGTTCTCATTCCCGCGTACAACGAAGAAAAGGTCATCGAGCGCACGGTGCGTGCGGCTCTCATGTCGCACTATCCAAACTTCCGCGTAATCGTGATCGACGACGGATCCAAGGACAAGACGTACGAAGTCACAAAGAATGCCTTTGCTCACGAAATTGCCAGCGGCAAAGTGCTGATGCTCACGAAGGAGAACTCCGGCAAGGCCGAGGCTCTGAACTACGGTCTCAAATACGTTACGGAAGAAATCTTTGTCGGCATCGATGCTGATACGGTGATTGCGCGCGACGCGATCGCGCGGCTGGTTCCACCCTTCCTCGACGCGCGCATTGGCGCCGTCGCCGGCAATGCGAAAGTCGGCAACCGCGTAAACCTCTGGACGCGTTGGCAGGCGCTGGAATACATCACCAGCCAGAACTTCGAACGGCGTGCGCTCGACGCGCTTGGCGCGGTCAGTGTTGTGCCCGGCGCAATCGGTGCGTGGAGGACAACGGCGGTTCGCGACGCCGGAGCTTATCACCTGGACACCGTCGCGGAAGACGGCGACCTGACCATGGCGCTGCTCGAGAACGGTTACCGCGTCGTCTATGAAGATCGTGCGATCGCCTGGACGGAAGCCCCGATGAACGCTAAGGGTCTGATGCGCCAGCGTTTCCGCTGGTCGTTCGGCATCCTGCAGGCGGTGTTCAAGCACAAGAAGGCGTTTGCCCGCAAAGGCGCGCTCGGCTGGGTGGCGCTGCCGAACATCATCATTTTCCAGATTCTTTTGCCGCTGGTGTCGCCGTTTATCGACCTGATGTTTGTCGCCGGCTTGATCACGTACGCACTCGACCGGCACTTCCATCCCGATACCGCGAATGCCGCCAGCCTGCAAAAGCTGGTCGTGTTCTTCGTGGCGTTCATGGTAATCGACTTCATTGCGTCCACAATCGCGTTCCTGCTGGAGCGGCGCGAGCCTCATGCAAAGGAAGACGGCTGGCTGCTGGCCCATGTGTGGCTGCAACGGTTCGCCTACCGGCAGTTGTTCTCGGTTGTGCTGGTCAAGACGCTGAAGCGCGCGATGGAAGGCCGGGCGTTTAACTGGGACAAACTGGAGCGTACGGCAAATCTGTCGCACGCGAAGATCGGGAGCTAAATAGGGGATAGGGGATAGTAGCTAGGGGTTAGGGGACGCGGACAGGAGTGTCCGCGCCACACATGCTTAATTTCACACATGCTTAATTTAAGGCTTCCGGATCACCTTCCCGTCCTTCATCACGAAGTTCACTTTCCGCAATAGTTCGATGTCATCCAGCGGATTACCTGGAATAGCGATCATGTCTGCGGCTTTGCCGACGGCGATCGGCCCGCGTTCATTGGAGAGCCGCAGCAGGTCGAAACCGTTCAACGTCCAATCACGCAGAATGTCGGCGTTCGGAACTCCGGCCTTTTTCCAAACGCGGAGGAAGTCGAAGCACATGTCAGCGCGGTTCTCGCCCGGAAGTTCCGCGACCACGTCGGAACCAAACGCCATCTTCACTCCGATCTTCTCGGCTTCGTTGAGACGCCGAATGATGGAGTCCGCTGTCTTCTGGGCATTCATGTCGGCGATGGCGCCAAAAGCCTGCATGTGCTCAATCGGAAAATCGGTGCCGACAAGGTAGGTGCCCTTCTCCTTCATCAGGCGGAGAACGGGTTCGGTGAGATAGTAGCCGTGCTCAACGGAATCGGCTCCCCCGTTCACGACAGCCCGTGTGGCTTCGTCGCCGGTCACATGGACGGCCACCGCGAGACCGGCGCGATGAGCTTCGTCAACCGCAGCCCGGATGTCCTGCTCGGTGTAGTGAAAGGCACTGTTGTCGGCGACAAGCTTGATGACAGTCGCTCCGTAATAAATGTTCTGGCGAACGGCCTTGCGGATTTCGTCCGGCGTGTCGGCGTCGATGTACTCGTACTTCCAGAAAGCTCCCTGCTCAGGCGAATAGCCGTGCGATTGTCCGCCGAAAGGAGCGATGATTTTGCCGCTGTTCACGATGGTAGGCCCAATGAACCAGCCCTTCTCGATCGCCTGTCGAACGGCGGTATCGGCGTAGTCGCCGTTATTGCCAACATCGCGTAGCGCGGTGAATCCGGCTTTGAGCAACAACTCGGCGTTATGCAGACCACGCTCGGCGCGAAAGGCAGTGCTCTCGCGCATCAGATAGTTTTCCCAGTACGACTCTCCGGCAGCCGCGGGCGGCAGGTTCATGGTGATGTGGGTGTGAGCATCCACCAACCCGGGCAGAACCCACTCTTTGCTGAGATCGACGGTCTCCACGTTCGCCGGAACCTTCACGTTCGAACCGATGGCGGTGATCTTGCCGTTCCCTACCAGAATGATTTGATTGTCGGCAACAGAAGCGTTCGCGGGATCGATGAGATGTCCGGCGCGAACGGCGACGGTTTGGGCGAACGCGGCACTGATGAACAACAGGGACAATAACATCAGCAAAGATTTGCGCATGAAATCCCCAGAAGGTTTGGTGTTCGTTCTTGGACGAGCAATGTAACACAACCGTGCCATCGATCCGCAGTGAGACTCAGCAGTTACACGTACGGCACAGTCACTCAGGCGGAAATGCTGCTATAGTGAAGATGCTCGTGTTCCCCTCTCGTGCATTTTGGGTCCGCCTCCTACGGCCGCTACTTCTGATTCTTCTTGCGGCCGCGTTTGCCGCATCGGCTGCTTGTAATCGCGCGTCGAATCTCACCAAAGAAGTGGCTTATGTGAATTCTCCGCAGGTGGT
>CAYWSM010000130.1:0-14014 GCA_964460935.1 uncultured Terriglobales bacterium
TCATACACAAACCGTAGTTTCTCTTCCATTACACTGCTCTCGCACCATGGCATGTGCGTGCTTGTACACCCACCTGCCTTCTCTCGCAGTGTCAGGAATGTCTTCGGTCTAATCTGTCAGGCATGTCTCCGGTCTGTACCACCAAGGGGGATACCCCCTCCCCCCACCTGGCCAAGATCGAGATAACGCGGCAGTTACGACGCGTAATTGCAAACAAAGAATTTAGCCCGGTTTCGACTGTTAAAGAACGAAAAGCCGGCGAAGAAGGATTGGCTTCTTCACCAGCTTTGAATATTCATTATCGAGCAGGTGGAGATGAAAGGGAAGAGAAATCTAACGGTTTGGTTAGAAAGCGTTTCCCGGAACGGCACGCGTGGCACGTGGAGGGCCAAAGGGATTTGTCATTGGTAATTTGTCATTGGTAATCGAAAAGACCTGGTGGGAATGCTGGTGGTGAACCCAGTTTAGCGGACGCTCTGCTGTGTAGCGCGGTAGTGCGGGATTTCCCATCCCGTGTCGGATGTCGAATCAGACGCTCACCGTATCGAACGCCGCTCATCGCAAGTTATCCTGAGGAGGACGTCAGTCCGACGAAGGATCTACGCATTCCAGCAGTTCGGGATGCTGCCTCTTCGTAAGAAAGAGGCAGCATCCCAAGTTTCTTACGCGTTTTGGCAGGAATAGTGGCAAGAACCCGCGAACGAATGTGTGTGATGAGTTTGAGAAGGTCGCGACAGTAAACGCTCGGGTTAGAGAAACCACTTTTATGGCTGTATCGGTGGGGCAGGTACCCGCCGCCACAGACTTTTAGGGCAGGGCACGTCATACAGGTATCGCAGACTTTCGCTGCTCCCTGTTGATATAGCTGTACCAATGGTGACGAGTACACCTCTCCAATTTTGTTTCGATGCACGTTCAGACCGAGTTTCGTGAATGATGGACCGCAGATTTTGAGTACATCAACCGGCTCAATTCCACCATCTGTCTCAATGACCAGTAATCCGTTCTTTCCGCCTCCCAAACTGTCGATGCCACTTTCCGGGTCGAAAAGCAGGGAAATAATGTTCTCAAAGATGCGAATCGAGAGCTTTGTATCCTCGCTCTCAAACCACTGATCAAAAATCTTAATCAGCCAATCGGCGTAGGGAGTCAGGGAGTCTGCGCCAATCATTCCGGATGGCGGATTGTCGTGTGTTCCGTCAGGCAACAAAAAGTCGCAGCGCTGAATACCCATATCCCGCCAATGGTGATACAGGGTCAGCGGGTCCGCTGCAAGATCGATTACGGTGAGGATTCCATCGAAGAGGCGCCGTAATCGACTGTCACTCAATACCAACTGAAGCGCGCGCTCAACCTGAGCATACGAACCTGCGCCTCGATGGTCCACTCGATTACGATCGTTGACTTCTGCCGGCCCATCTAAGGAAACGCCAAAACTAATCTGGAGTTCCAGGAAAAGCGTCAACCATTCTTTCGTTAGGAGTGTTCCATTGGTTTGCAGCATATAACTTGGCTGTACTCGCCCTTTTTTGAAGATAGCGTCAGCTTCGCGCACGAAGTTGCGAAAGAACGGTTGACCCGCGAGTAGAGGTTCGCCTCCATGAAAAATGAAAGCAGCATGCCGCAATCGTTCTTCTCGGCAATATTCTGAAACCCCGGAGAGCAACGCCGCCACGGTAGCGTCGCTCATGCGATGCGGCTGGGTGCGATAACTCTCGTCGCCCTTGTGATAGACGTAGCAGTAGCTGCAGTTGAGATTGCAGCGACTGGCGACCTTCAAAACGTAACTTGCAATTGGGACCTTGGAACTATTTTGACGTGGCGTGGCGGCTATTCTCTTCAGCGGATTCACAGCAAAGCGTCACTCCGATCCTTTCCGATCTCACTTAATCTTCCTGCCGAATATTTGCTTTACGTGAATGATCTTGACGAATGGTTCCCCTTTTCTTTTGGTTGTTCCCTTCACGGCTGCTTGGGCCAACGCTTTCGTTATTTTGTTTTTGAAACCGCTTAGTTCCTGACGCTTCAAACCGCTGTGCTTCAGATCCACGGCAAACTGCACTCCGTTAGCTTTCTCGCCTTCGGGTTTCTTAGCTACTACTTTCTTCCGGGCAAGGGATTTCTTTTTGGCTACCATTTTGGTTACCTCGGGCATGAGTTATTCAGTTCCTTCAAACGATCGAGACGAACCCCAAATCTAGGCGCAGAATCCTATCACAACCCGCTTCGCCCGGCGACAAAGGTTCGTGCAGCGCTAACCTAGTCCAAACCGCGAAGCGGCGGAACGACTCTAGCCCAGCGCGAAAGCGCTGGGTGTGCGATCCGAGATTCATTTCCCGGACAACGTGAAACTTTCACGATGCTCACTAATCACCGCACCTGGTTGTCATATGAACGAAGCGAGGGAAGAAAAAAATATAACGTTGTAGTTATGAAGCGTTTCCTGGAATGGGACGCTTGGCACGTGGAAGGCAAAAAAAATAGGGAATTGAAAAGTAGTTGGGTTGAACGGTGATTGTGGAGCCTGGGTGGCAGATGGGTCTTGTTCCATTTTCGGAAACATATTGAAATCTTTGTGGTCTTTCCCCTGAAAGGTGATAAAACTACGCGGTTAATTTGGGAGACTCACAAATGGCGAACATTTCCAGCAAAGTCGCGACAAGAATCGCTGCCGGACTTAAGCGTTATCAACCTGTTGTAGATGCTGCGAAGTCACGGGATGTGAATGAGTCCGATACGGTGATCATTATTACGGACATGCTCTCCGAGGTGTTCGGGTACGAGAAATACTCGGAGATAACATCTGAGTTTGCGATACGCGGGACGTATTGCGATCTGGCAACAAAGCTAGATGGAAAAGTTCAGTGCTTGATCGAAGTTAAGGCGGCTGGACTTGAATTGAAGGATAGTCACACCAAACAGGCCGTCGATTACGCAGCGAACCAGGGAATCGAATGGGTGGTACTTACAAACTCATCGGTGTGGAAGGTTTACAAGGTTACTTTCACAAAGCCGATTGGACAAGAACTGGTAGTCGAGTTCGATTTGTTGGCATTGAACGGGAAGCGTTCCGAAGACATTGAGATGCTATACCTACTCGCTAAAGAGGGTGTGCAGCGTTCTGCACTTGGAGATTACGATGCCCAGCGACAAGCGCTCAATCGATTTTGTCTTGGTGCTGTTCTTTTGAGCGAGCCTGTACTGAATGTTGTTCGACGTGAATTACGACGCATATCTCCCGATGTGAAGATTGATAACGATCAGATCCAAGCGGTGCTAGCGCAAGAGGTATTGAAGCGAGAGGTTTTAGAAGGTGAGAAGGCGGATGGTGCACGGCGAAAGGTAGCCAAAGTGGTTAACAAGAGTCTTAAAGCCAAGGCGGCTGCCGCAATATCCGAACAGGGAAATGACATTCAGCTCAGTGGAGCTGAAGAGACATAAAATGAGATTGTCCAAAATACTACCATCCGCGATGGTTCGCCGAGTCATTGTTGCACTGTTTCTCGGCACACTTGCATCTGCACAGGAACGTATTTCCGGCAGTTCCAAAGTGGCTGATGTAGCGGATAACCATCGACCTATGCTTGTCGATGTGATTCGCAAGACGGATGGCGCCCAAGTGAATGGTTTAGCTGCCAATAACTTTCGGGCTACAGTTGATGGCAAGCCATCAAGTATTATTGCGGCCGAACGAGTTGTGTTGACAAGGCCGACAGTGCTTTTGCTGCTGGATTGCAGCGGCAGCATGGCTCAGCCGACAAAGTGGAATGCAGCCATCGATTTGGCGGAAGCCACGGTACGGAATTTGTCCGGCTCACAGATCGTGCTGATGACGTTTTCCGACAATCCACACTTCTCTCAGACCTTCAGCGCCACTCAAGATGCTCTAAACCAACTGGAAATGATGCGGTCGCAAGCCGATGCTTTGGTGAAAGGAAGGACCGCGTTGCGCGATGCAATGGCGGCTGGCTTGCGTGACAACCATCTTCGTTTCGGGGACGCCATTGTGACAATTACCGACGGAGGCGACAACAGAAGTAAAGAAACCGCTGGAAAGCTGATCGTCCAACTGCAACAGTCAAGAGTACGTGTGTTCAGCATTAAACTTGCGGAAGCCGCGCCGGTACCACCAGTGGAACAAGATGCTGAATTTGATATGAGAGAAATGTCCGAGAAGACGGGAGGTGGCTGGCTCCCTATAGGATCAGAACGAGGCCTAGATCGAAACCGCTATTTCGAGCTCTCGGACAAAGAACGAGGCGCGATACAGGCATTCGGGAAATATATTGCCGAGCGAGTGCTTAAGCCGTACCTGCTTCAGCTAGACCTGTCTCCTCAAGCATCGGGGAAGCTCAAACTTCAAATCATCGACAATTCAGGTATGCGAGATAAGAAACTAGAGGTAGTGGCTCCAGATCGATTACTGGAGTTAGTGCCCTAAGTCAGAGTTGCTTTGCCTCGGTTTCGCGCGCAGCCCACGCAGTCGCACTCCACGCCAACTAAAAGGCAGTCCCATCTAGTAACTCACGCGTTCACATCGTTCAACTTTCGTCGAGATCGACACGAGAACTAGCCTTCGATAATTCCCAAGATGGGATCCAACTTTTCTTGGGCCAGTCAGCGAATGGTCAGTCAGATTCCTCAGCGGCTGAAGCCGCAGAGATTGCGCGCTCGGTCGGCACGGCTAAAGCCGTGCCCTGATAAAAACCATCTGATCTGAAAAAATACGGGTGTCCAGCCGAGGCGTTGGGCCGGACACCCGCTCACCGGGGGACAGCAGCGGTGAGAAGAGGACAGAGGATCAAACTTCTGGGTAAGGCATCTTGTGGGGCAGGCACGGCCGAAGCCGTGCCCGATGGATTAGCCGTTGTCGCTGTTGCTGCTTTCCGGCGCGTGCAGCACGCGGAAGGTGTTGCCGCCATTCGAATAGACCAGCACCAGTGCGTCCTGGCCTTGCGGCACCGACGAGAGCGCGTCCTTCACCGCAGACGCCGAGTTGGTGTCCTTGCGGTTGACCTGAAGGATCACGTCGCCGCGGCGGAGTCCGGCGTTATCGGCGGCGCTGCCTGGTTGCACAGCACTGACGATTGCGCCTTTCACATCGGTTGGCAGTTGGAGCTGCGAGCGGACATCGGGCGAGAGGTCCTGAAGGCCGAGTCCCCAGCGCGCTTTGCCCTGAGGGGCATTAGACGCTGTTTCGTTTCCGCTGTCGTTCATTGCGGCCAGCGTGACGGACTTCTCCTCGCTCTGGCCGTTGCGCAGCACGGTGAGGTTCGCTTTCTGTCCAGGCGACATCAGGGCGACGGCCATCTGCAGTTCGGACGCGTCGGAGACCTTCTTGCCGTTGATGGCGGTGACCACGTCCCCGGTCTTCAGGCCTGCGCGGCCGGCCGGAGATTCACTCGATACTTGGGTGATGAGAGCGCCGTCGGCCTTGGTCAGGTCGAAGAACTTCGCATTTTCCGGTGTGACGTCGCTGATACTGACGCCCATCTTCGCGTGCTCGACCTTGCCGTGCTCGATAAGGTTGGCGGCGATCGGCTGGGCGATCTGCGAGGGAATCGCGAATCCCATGCCGGAGAACGCGCCGCTGGGAGAAATCAGGAAGGTGTTGATGCCCATCAACGCGCCGCGCGAATCAACCAGCGCACCACCGGAATTTCCCTGATTGATGGCAGCGTCGGTTTGAATGAAGCCGCCGGGCTTGCGCGGATCGTCCGAATACGGATTGGCGCGATTCACCGCGCTGACGATGCCGCGCGTGACGGTGAAACGGAATCCAAATGGATTGCCGAACGCGAGCACCGTCTGTCCGACTTTCAGGTTGTTGGAAGTTCCCCAAGGAATGCTCGGGAAATTCGCGCCGTTGATCTTGATGACCGCGAGGTCGGTGAGCGGATCGGTGCCGATCAACTTCGCCGGCAGCACGCGCTTGTCGCTGAGCGTGACGCGAATGTCAGTTGCGCCATCGACCACGTGGTTGTTGGTGATGATGTAGCCGTCGGGCGAGATGATGACGCCGGAGCCGAGTCCGTGCTCAACCTGCGGCTGTTGCGGCATCATTCTCATGCGCGGCCCGCGCTGTCCGAAGAATTGCCCGAAGAACTGCTGCATGTCGTCGGGCATGTCATCCTGCGAGATCTGCTGGGGCTTGGTTTTCGAGGTGACGGTTACATTGACTACCGCAGGCGTTACACGCTCGGCCACGTTTTCCATGGCGTGATCGAGAGCGAGCAGCGCGCTGACGCTGTTGTCGTCGAGGGCCGACGCTGCCGGCGCCGGAGCGGCATGCGCGCCGATAGGGCGAAAGAGTTCATATCCGGCAAAGCTGCCAAGCATCGCCGCGGAAAGAGCGATAGCGAGGACCGAACGCTTTGCCGATTGCTTCCATTGAGTGTTGAGCCAGTTCATGTTTCTTCTTCCTTTTCTGAATCTGCTACTAATAAATTAATAGTTACAACCAAACTCGTGTGTCGTTCCGGACGAGCCGGATTAAATGTTCTTCTGCGGCTGCTCCTTGGGAATCGGGTTCTGGAAGACAACCACGCGCCAGAAGGTGCGCTGCACGATCATGCCGTGGTCGCGGTAAGTCTCCTGCCAGTACACGAGCACGGCAGGATGCTGCAACTGAGTTTTTCGGTCGAGCGTTGCCTTCGCAGGAATCGCAGTCTCCGCTGGAGGTGTGTTCGAGGCAAGTTCGGCCGAAGGTTTTGCCGGCCTCAGAGATTTCGGAGCCTTCTTCCTGGGCGCACGGGGTTCGGGTGCGGTCGGCAGGGAGGCCATTATGGGCTTCAGCGGCTGTGGTTCAACTGTCGACAGATTTGCAGGCTGCGCCGTAGCAATCATCGTGGGCGCAGTTGGCTGCGTGAACGAAACCAGGTCGGGACTATAGACCGCGACGGCGATGGTAAGTCCGCCGATGGCTGCCACCGAGGCGACCAGTGGCACTGCCGAACGACGCGTGGGAGCGGGGCTGAGAATCTTGGCGACGCGGAGAGTCGTGTCGTGCAAGCGGCTCACAGCGGCCTGGGCCAGGGCGACGGTGCGTCGAACGAAACTGCGCTCGGCGATGTTCGCCAACGACCGGGCATAAGCGCGCGCGTTTCCGGTCTGGGCCAGCACGCATTCATCGCAGGCCATCTCTCGTTCCAGGGCAAGCCGATGCTGGAGCCACCACATCGCGGGATGAAAGAAGAACAATGCGCCCAAGATGCGCTGTGCGAGGTTCGTCCAATCGTCGCAGCGGCGGAGATGCGCCAGTTCGTGCAAAACCAGGTGATGCAGTTCGTCGAGGGAGAGCTGATCCACGAGCCACGTGGGAATGACAATCTTCGCCGGACTGGCGAGGCCTAACGCGGTCGGTACACCGACCCGATCGGAGGAACAGAGCACAGCGCGGCGGGGTGATGCGAGCAGGGAAGCACGAACCTGCGGACCGAAGGAAGATTCATCCAAGGGAACGCAGGTGCGCTTCAGATTGCGTAGCTGCCAGAACCCAACGCCGATGCGGGCAAACAAGACAGTGACGATCAGCGCCCAGACGGCGAAGATGTATTCCGCCGCGTGTTCCGGCAGGGTGATGAGCGAATGCGCGTTGGCGGTTCCGGAAGCGGCGGAAGTGATCCACGAGAGGCCGACGATCGGCAGGGCGGCGATCCCGATCAGGAGTATGAAGAGGATAAAGAATCGGGATGCCGAGTTCTGCTGCCGAGCCACGCGTAGCCAGGTCCAGGCGGCTCCGCCGAGAACGAGTCCGCCAACCAAGGAATCGAGGGTGCGCTCAACGGCGATCGGAATGAGTTCGTGGATATGAACAGCGGACATCATTGCTCGCCCTCGCGTTCGCTTTGGAGTTCGTCGTCGTTCAGCATCTTGCGGAGACGGTGCAATTCTTCGGCGTCAATGGAGGCGTCTTCGAGAATGTTCATGACCAGCAACTCGTGGGAGTTCTCGAAGAAACGATTGACGAGATGCCGGATCTCAAAGCGGGTGGCTTCTTTGCGGCCGACCAGCGGCAGGTAAATGTGCGCGCGACCGTCCTTCACGTGCTTGACGTAACCTTTCTTCTCCAGGATGCGTACGGTGGTCAGGACAGAGTTGTAGGCGAGCGCCGGTTTTTTCGCCAGCCCGTCGAGGATCTGCTGGACCGATCCGGAGCCCTTTTGCCAGAGCACGTTCATGATCCGGAGTTCGGCTTCGGTCAGAGTTGGAGAAGTTCTAGGAGGCATGGCCGTTTTATGTCTTCCCTCTATTAGACGCAAGAGGTTGGATTTCGTCAACTAGATATTTAGTTGTATGGAAGGGCAGGAAAAGAAAACACGGAGTTTTTGAGTTCACGAGAGATCACGGAGGGGGATCTAGGGGAATGTGTTTCGGCTACACAATCCAGGTCTATCGTTGGACAATTGAGCGGTACATCTGAAAGGGCGAACAGCACTGCTATCCGCAATAGAAGCACAAATACATTCAGCAGATCGAGATTCCGAATGTAGTCACTAGTGGGCCTCGACCAGCACGGGAGCTTCAATTTGGATTGAAGTTACTCTGGTAGAGAGTCTCATCTGATTCCAAGGCCGAGGTAGTCAGAAGCAGGCAACAAACCACCTTGCGAAAAATAGTGCGCCAGCGTAAAGAGACGTTCCGGCAGTAGGTGAGATCGAAAATTGCCCAGAAAAAGAAGTAGATCGCAAAAGCTCGGGTGAGCATGGTGACCGCTTGACGGTTGGACATGCGGGAAATAATAAGCAGGACGTTGCTGGAGGCTAGCTTTACACCTCACTCGCGGTTACTTAGATAAGTACGTTGTTTCGGGTTGGAAACGGCGAGTGGTCTGGTCGGAATAGCCACAACGCTGACATCTCTTCGCTCCGAAGTTCAGTTAGTCGAATTTGTACTTTTTCATTTGGTCGAGAAGTCTTCCGCTGCCGAGTTGGGCAGCGATTTGAGCGTGTTCGCGGGCTTTGTCGAGCTCGCCTTCGGCAACATAGATTTCTCCGAGCGCAAGATGGGCGTCGGCGAGGAGCGGCTTCATTTCGAGGGCAATCAAGAGCTCGCGCTTGGCATCGGCCGAGCGCTGTTGAACACGGTAGAGTTGGGCAAGGTGATAGTGTCCTTCGGCCCAGTGGGGATTCGCTCTGATAGCCGCTTTCTGTTCGTCGATCTGGTTGGAAGTTTCGTTGTCCAGCATGTCATCCATAACACGCCGGATGAATGGCTTTGAGTCTTCGCCCATGTCTCTATTGAAACATATGCCTCAGTGCGGCTGAAGAGCGAGGCGATTGTATTCCTGTTCGGCTCCGGCTGAGAGCAGGACCCATATGGTGTAAATGCCAAGCGCCGTTCCGAACGGAACACTGAGCAGGGAAATGAACCCAACGACCAGGGCGAGCATTCTGGCCCAAGGCGCACGCTGCATGAGGCCGATGCCGGCGGCGATTCCTGCTGCGGCGCGGATCAGCAGCAGCCATCCGATGAAATGCAGCAGCGGCCCGATAAATGAAGGCGGCGGAGGAGAATTATGCGCACTCGCGATGATCCACGGGAAGACCATCTTGCTGACGAACATCAGCACAAAGCCACCGATGGCGATGAAGCACGAGTATACGACGTGCACGACTCCAAGCACGAAATAATGCTCGGCAACGCGGCGTCCCGTGCCGCCGTACATGATGCCGACGGAGGTTGGGTTGCCACACTTGGAGCAGATGGCTTGATCGGGAGCGATGACGTTACCGCACGAGGTACAGAACATAAAGGCTCCTGTTACTGATGATTGGTACGCATACTACTCCCAGGAAGTTCCGTTCCCAACGCATTTTCTGCCTTTAGCCCGGATAGGTATCAAATGTGCGACGTAGAATGAGAGGCGTGAAGACCTGGGACGCAGTGATCGTTGGCGCTGGGGTGATGGGAATGTCGCTCGCCGTAGAACTGCGCCGCTCCGGACTCAGCGTGATGGTGCTGGAGAAGCACCAACCGGGGCGGGAAGCTTCATGGGCTGCGGGTGGCATGCTGGCCGACCGAGAGGCGGGATCGAATTTGCTGTTTCGGACGCTGGCCAAAGCGAGTGCGGAGATGTATCCGGAATTCGTACACCGCCTTCGCGATGAGTCGAGGCTGGCGATCGAACTGCGCGAAGAGGGAACCATTCGGTTTCTCGACGACGATCACCCGCCGGAACCTATCGGCGATGCGCTCAGCCTCGAAGACCTGCGACGTTTGGAGCCGGAGGTTAGTTACGAAGCGCCGGCGGTTTACCTTCCGGAACGCTGCATCGATCCGCGTGAGTTGATGGACGGATTGGTGGCAACGGCAAAGCATCTCGGAGCCGATCTGGCGTCGGGCTCAGAAGTAACTGAAATCGAGGTCCAGCAGGGGAGAGCGGTTGCGGCGGTAACGGCGAAGTCTCGCTATCCGGCTAACATTGTCGTTAACTGTGGTGGCGCGTGGGCCGGGCAGATCGGTCCGGAGAAGATCCCCACGGTTCCCGTAAAGGGGCAAATGTTAGCTGTGACACCGGGTATTGTGAGGCACGTTATTCGTGGGAATGGCGTTTATCTAATTCCACGAGGAACGGGACGGCTGGTCATTGGAGCTACGCTGGAGGATGCAGGGTTCGACAAGCGAGTCTCCCCGGCGACGATTCAGCACCTGCATCAGGCCGCAGCGATTGTCGCTCCGAATGTGGGACAGGCACGGATTCTCGAAGATTGGGCGGGGCTGCGTCCGGGAACACCAGACAAGCTACCGATCCTGGGTGCTACCTCGGTTACGGGATACTTCGTAGCGACCGGCCATTATCGAGATGGAATCCTGTTGGCGCCGATTACAGCGAAGCTGATGGGGTGGGTGATCCGTGGAGAAAAGCCGTCGATGGATTTGACGGAGTTTAGTCCAATGCGCTTTTCGTAACTAGCGGGTTGGCTGCGATTCGCTTGCAGGTTTGACGCTGTCTTTTGCGGTGTCGGTCAATGCCGTTTCCTGGTCACCGGAAAGCTTCGTGAAAACGACGAGACGTTGCGGCGCCGGTCCGATGTAGTACGTCGGATAGCAGGTGATCAGAGTAAGCTGGCTATCGCTGGTCGGCTTAATAACAGAGATGTCATCTGGGCCGACAATCTTTTTGCCCGTAACTTCATAGACAAATCGCCGTCCGCCGCGGTCCACATAGACGCGATCTCCCTTTTCCAGTTCGTGAATATGTCGGAAGAAAGTATCGCGATGGCCCGAGATCACTGCGTTACCGGTTTCTCCTGGCTCAACGGTGTCCTTCAGGTGTCCGGGGCCGCGTAATAGGGCGTGGTGGTTCGTGCCTTCTATGATAAATGAGGTCAGGTCGATCTTTGGAATCACGAGCCTGACGGGAGCATTTGGATCAATAACGGCCGGGTGAAGCTGCTGGGAAGCCAGCGCAGCTTTTTCCTGCTGTTCGAATTGCTGTGCAAGACGATGCTGTTCCAGATACATCGTTCCGTACTGCGTGCCGACGTAGATCAACAGCAACACCCCAGCGATCATCAACAGAACGGGAATGTTGATCTGTCGTGGGAGGCTGATTTGGCTTGGGAGAAGCGCACGAAAGGCTTGTACAGGTTGTGCTGAAACGGTTTGTCGGGGCGCCTCGAGTACCGCACTGTCGGGTCCGTATTTAACCGTGTGGTGAGACCCTTGAGAGCACCTGTGCTTCCGTTCCATCGTCAGGGTAGGATGCAGGAAACCAGAGTGCCGTAAAGTGAGCTGCTGCTATTTCCGGCCCTTCATGGCAGAGATGATTCCGCCCACCAGCGCTCCGAATCCGACAACCGACAGCAGCGGAAGTTCTCCACCAGCGGAGGGGAGCTGATCCGCCGGGTTGGCGGATGGAATTGCCAATTTGGCCTTGGAAATTGGCGGAGGCACCAAGGCTCCCGTTGTTTGAGGCCGCTGATTCGCGCCTGGCGTATAGGTTTTGAAGTGTACGACCGCGCGCGATCCGTTTATCGGGACATGATTCGCGTCCACGAGCTCGACGATAATCGTGTGATTTCCTGGCGCTAGCCCGGTGAAGCTGTACTCAGTGTCCAAGGTCTCGATTGGATCGCGTCCGTCGAGCTGGATCCGATAGTTGGGCGATGCATTGGCAGTGGCGGCTTGGTTAGTCAATTCGTACCGCAACGTTACTGCTGACTGTCCAAGGTTCTGGCCGAGAGTGGGCGAAAGAATCCTAACGCTGTCGCTGGCTGCCGTGATCGGGGCGTGAGTTGTGTCCTGCTGCGGCGAGGCACTTGGGTCCGAGGCAGTCTGCGGTTTTGCAAACACCGGAATTGCGAGAAGAACGGATAAGACAGCAGTAATCAACGCCTTCATCGGTTCCTCCTGATTACGTTATAAAGACTCACTATTTGCATCCGTGTACACATTATTAGAGCGGCCATACCACCAATGATTTCCTCACTTGTAGAGGCTCATTGGGGACCTCTTTCCAAGTGTCTGAACCTGCGGCTATTTTGCCCTGACCAGCACACAGATTACGGATTTTGTCGAAACGACTTACAGATGAGCACAGCAATCGAATGGCCAAGTGCGCCACTTTTTGTGCCGATTGCGAGTCTCACCATCATGTGCCTAGATGCAAGTTTTAATGGCACGTGTCGCCGGGGCAAATGGTTTCAGAGTAGGAATGACGAGACCTCCTTCTGGAATCCGGGTTCTTACCTTTAGTTACAGTCCGAGGGGGATGGAGCAAACACCGCATTGACGGCAGGAGAGTTCCTGCTGAACAATGAAGGGCACTTAAGCCGTCAGGAGAATTACATGTTTCAAGAAGATCTGGAATCCGGCCCAGAGCCAACGCCGACTACAGCCGGGAAAAGCACGTTGCTGCGCAATGTCGCGGTGGCCGTAGCTGTGATCTACGTTATTGTTTCGCTGTACTTCATCTTTGAGATGCGGAGCCGGGTCGCGGCCCTGGAAACCGCTCAAAAGGCAACCGAGGAGAGCGCGGCAGCACACAACTCGGCGATCATGAAACGGCTCGGCCTTACCGAGGCGAGCGTCCAGCAGCAGACAGAAGAACTGCAAAGCAAATTAGGTCGGACGGAGAAGGAAGTCGCTTCGCGTACCCAGCAGTTGGCTGCCCAGCAGAAGCAATCGGAGCAGCGGTTGCGTCAGGAGAGCACGCAGCAAATCAATGCTGTTGCGAGCGAAGTGGGCGGCGTGAAGACCGATGTGGCGGGTGCAAAGACGGATATCGCCTCCACGCGGTCGGACCTCGAAGCCACCAAGATGAAGCTCGAGAAGACAATTGGCGATCTTGGCGTGCAGAGCGGATTGATCGCCCATACCCGCGACGAACTCGACTACCTGAAGCACAAGGGCGATCGGAATTACTACGAGTTCACACTCAAGAAGGGTGAGCATCCGAAGCCGGTTTCAACCGTCAGCCTGCAGTTGAAGAAAGTTGACGCGAAAAAGGGCAAGTTCACCCTGAACGTGATGGCGGATGATCGCACGATCGAGAAGAAGGACCGCAACATGATGGAGCCGATCCAGTTCTACACTGGACGTGACCGGAACCTCTATGAACTGGTCGTCTTCCAGGCGGAAAAGAACGTCGTCAGCGGCTACATCAGCGCGCCGAAGACGGCTCCGGTTCCTACTGTCGGAAACTAAGTCTCACTTAACTCACGAGGACGGGCGCCATGCCCGTCCTTTTCTATTTCCTGCTCTGTCAAGGGAAGATGCTAACCACTCCGGCACTCCCTCTTGGCGCGCGGTTCGCATCATGCCACTCTGGCTTGGGAGCCGCCGAATGTTACCCCAATCTTCATCTGTTCTGTTGCATATCGTTGGTCGAACCGCGGCTGTGTATCTGCTGGTGTTGGTTGGCGTTCGTCTATGCGGAAAGAGGGAAGTGGGACAGATGACGCCGTTCGACCTAACGCTTCTGTTACTACTCAGCAATTCCGTGCAGAACGCCATGACTGGCCCCGACAACTCGCTGCTGGGAGGCGGAGTCGCGGCCCTTACGTTATTC